>DASRIM010000134.1:0-7776 GCA_035649995.1 Pyrinomonadaceae bacterium
AACTCTGGCGCGTCTTCAGCGCGAAAACCATAACGAACGCCGTCAAACCGCGCGAGGTTCGACGAAGCCTCCGCAGTCGCAATGATGTAGTAAACGGCAATCGCGTACTTCGCGTGCGGCAGTTCGACGTCGACGATCTCAGCGCCGAGATCGCGATAGACGTCAACCACAGCCTTCACCGCATCGCCAACTTCGCGATCGAGCCCTTCGCCAAACAGCGCCCGCGGAAACCCGAGGCGCGCCCCTTTCAGATCGCCCGTCAACAACGCGGCGTAATCAGGCACAGGAACGTCCGCCGTCGTCGCATCGCGTGGATCTCGTCCGGCGATCACGCCGAGTACGCGCGCCACGTCTTCCACTTTTCGTGCGAAGATTCCAACCTGGTCCAGCGACGAAGCGAAAGCAACAAGACCGTAGCGCGAGTTGCGCCCGTACGTCGGTTTCAAACCCACGACGCCGCACAGCGACGCCGGTTGCCGCACCGATCCGCCGGTGTCGGAACCAAGCGCGACCGGCACAACGCCTGCCGCGACCGCCGCCGCCGATCCACCCGACGAACCACCCGGAACACGCGTCGTGTCCCACGGATTTCGCACTGGTCCAAACGCGGAGTTTTCATTCGACGAGCCCATCGCAAACTCGTCGCAGTTCGTTTTGCCGATGATCACGGCGCCCGCCGCGGTCAGACGTTCGATGACGGTCGCGTTGTAAGGCGGATGATAGTCGCCGAGGATGCGCGAACCGCACGAAGCTTGCAGCCCGCGAACACAGATGTTGTCTTTCACGGCGACCGGAACAGCAGCCAGCGGTCCGCCACTGTTTTCCACCGCCGCCGCACGCTTGAGCGCGCCCGCGCGATCGATCTCGAGAAACGCATTCAACGTCTCATTGAGGTCCTCGGCGGCGGTGATCGATTGTTCTACTGTTTTGAGCGACATGCGGATTTAGAGCACTTTCGGAACGCGGAAATGGCCGGCTGCGGGATCGGGCGCTTCTGCCAGTGCCGTCTTCTGGCCCAACGATTCCCGGATCTCGTCGCCGCGCGACGAGTCGGTCTGCTCGCCTTCGGGCGTGAGCCCGCCGAGCGCAGGCGCGACGTTCGCAGTGTCGAGCTGGTTGAGTTGCTCGACGTAGTCGATGATCCCGGCGATCTGCGGGCCGAAAACCTTGAGCTCCTCTTCGCCCAAATCGAGATGAGCGAGTTGGGCCACTTTGGCGATGTCCATTTCTTCTATTGGCATAACTTCTCAGGATCGACAATAAACTCGATGCTGCCGACGACGGGCTGACCCAACAGGGAATTGATTCTATAAATCATTTGTCCCCGCATCGCGTGCAACTGCTTTTGCCAGATCAGATCGGCGACGGCAACGCGCAGCGTGCGGCCCTGTAACGCGATTGGCCGCGCGCGATCTTTGAGGCCCTGACCCGCGCAATGCTTCCACGCCGCGATCGCTGCCGCCTCTGCGACCTCCGGCGCGTTGCCGGACGCCCGCAGGACGTTCGGTAATAATTTGATTAATGCTTCCACGGTTGTTGCGATTTGCGATTGAAACACGCAAACTCTTCACCCGCAAGTTATGCGATTCAACAGCTAGTTGTTCAGCTTGACCTTGTCACGAGCTAAGAACAGTCAGGAAGGGGGCAAGCAAAGCGCGCCCCCGCTTTAGCGACAGCGGGGGCCTTGCCCCCTTCCTGACTTGTTCTCGCGAAAGTCATGCTTTTATGACCCAGACAAATCATCTATGTGAAAAACTGATACTCGCGTCGGGTAGCCCGCGGCGCAAGGAACTATTGACTGCCGTAGGCTGGGACTTTGAAGCGATAACCGCCGGGATCGACGAGTCGTTGCTGGCCGGTGAAGATCCGGCGGCGTACGTTCAGCGACTCGCGCGATCGAAAGCCGAGGCTGTTGCGGCAAAGCTGACGCACGGCCTGGTGCTCGGTGCGGACACGACTGTCGTCGTCGACGATCGGATCCTGGGCCAACCCGAAGATGACGCTGACGCGAAGCGAATGTTGCGGTTATTGAGCGGCAAGTGGCATGAAGTGTTGACTGGCGTGGCGGTTCTGCGGGTCGGCGGCGAAACGCGCGTCGACTACGAGACGACTTGCGTGTGTTTCGCGGAGATGAGTGAACGCGAGATCGACTGGTACGTCTCGACGGGCGAGACGCGCGGCAAAGCCGGAGCTTACGGTATTCAAGGCGCGGCCGGTCTCTTCATCAAAGAGATCGAGGGCGATTATTTCAATATTGTGGGATTACCGATCAGGCTGGTATACGAACTAATAAACCACTGAGCCGCCGTCGATGTTGATCCCCTGCCCGTTGATTCCGCGGCCTTCTTCAGACGCAAGCAACAGCGCGACCGCCGCAACTTCCTCAGCCGTGGCGAGGCGATTCTGCGGGCTCATCTTTTTGATCGCTTCCAGCGCCTCGTCCGCCGTGCGCCCGGTGCGCGTCGTAACGCGCTCGATACCGCGGGTGACCATATCCGTATCGACATAACCCGGACAGATCGCATTGACTGTGATTCCTGACGTTGCCACTTCCAGCGCTACCGATCGCGTCAACCCCATCACTCCGTGTTTCGACGCTGAATAGGCAGCGATGTACGGCGCGCCGGCCTTGCCGGCGATCGAGGCGACATTGATCACGCGGCCCCACTTCTTTTCCAACATCGCGGGCAGCGCAGCGCGCGTGCAGTAAAACGTTCCCGAAAGATTGATCGCGAGATGTCGAGCCCACAGGTCGTCGGAGGTCGTGACGAGCGTGGCGCTCTCGGCGATGCCGGCGTTGTTGACGAGAATGTCGACGTCGCCCAAACGCTCGCGCGTCTGGTCAAACATGCGCGTGACGCTTTGCGAATCCGATACGTCACAGACCAAAGCAATCGCGTCCGACCCAATCTCCGCGGATACGTGTTCGACTTGTTCGGCCGTTCTGGCCGCGACCGCGATGCGCGCGCCCTGATGGGCGAACGCCAGGGCGATCGCTCGTCCGATCCCGCGGCCGCCGCCGGTGATAAGCGCAATCTTTCCGTTGAGCATTTTCAGTGACCAGTGAAGTGCGGATCGCGTTTCTCGAAGAACGCCCTCACGCCTTCGTGTCCGTCGTCAGATTCAAAACACCGCAGTTGGGCCTCGGTTTCGTAGCGCAGCATTTCGTCGAGATCCGATGCGCTGCTCATGTAAACGGCCTGTTTAGCGGCGGCGACTGCGATCGACGGCGCCGCTCGCAGGCGTTCTGCGAGTTGCAGCGTCGCTGCTTCCAACTCTTCCGGCGCCACGACCTTGTTGACGAGGTTCAGTCGCAGCGCTTCGGCTGCGTCGATCGAGTCGCCGAGGAAGAACATCTCGCAGGCTTTGTTGGAAGTGACGAGACGCGGCAGAAAGTACGTGCCGCCCCAATCGGGATGAAGGCCGACTTTGACGAACGACTGCGTGAACGTCGCGTTTCTCGACGCGATGCGCAGGTCGCACGCCAGCGCGAGATTGAATCCGGCGCCCGCGGCTGGACCATTGATCGCCGCGATGACGGGTTTCGTCATCGAACGAATCGCGGTGATCACGCGCCGGCCCGCGCCGAGAATGCGCGAGAATTCGTCGGAGTCGCGGCGCTCCATCAACTCTGCCATGAACGCGATGTCGCCGCCGGAACAGAAAGCCCGTCCCGCGCCAGTGATGATCACGACCTTCACGCCGCGATCGCTGCCGGCGTGTTCCAGCGCTTCGGCCAGGTCGCGACGCATATGACCGATGAAAGCGTTCAGCTTATCGGGACGATTCAGCGTGATCGTCGCGATGCCTTCGGCTTCGGAAACCAGGATGTGTTCGTACATCTACTGACCCTTGAATTGCGGCGGCCGCTTTTCCACGTAGGCCGAGATGCCTTCCTTCGCATCTTCAGATTGAAACAGTTGTTGCTGTAATTCGCGTTCCAACGCCAAACCGTATTCGAGCGGGATCTCGTCACCAGTTTGCACCGCGCGCTTGATTCTGCCAACCGACATCGCCGCTTTGTTCGGCGTGGTGAACTGCCGGGCGTAGTCCAGTACCTCCGACATGAAATCTTCAGTTTCGAATAATTTATTGATTAGACCCAGCTCGACGCCGCGTTCGAACTCGAACAACTCGCCGCTCGCCATCAACTCGATCGCTTTCGCCTTACCGACCAGACGCACCAGCCGTTGCGTTCCGCCCGTGCCCGGCAACACGCCGAGATTGACTTCCGGCAGCCCCATCCTTCCGCCGCTTTTGCGCGCAATGCGAATGTCGGCCGCCATCGCGACTTCCAACCCGCCTCCGACGCAGTGCCCGTTGATCGCCGCGATCACGAGCTTCGGCGTCTGCTCGAGTCGCGAGAGCGTCTCGTTGGCATGAAGACAGAAGTAGTACTTGAACGACGGCGTGACGTTCGCGAGCATCTCGATGTCCGCGCCCGCGCAGAAAAACTTCTCGCCCGCGCCGGTGATGACGATGACGTGCACGCTGTCGTCCATTCGCGCAGCGAGGATCGCGTGGTCCAACTCCTGCATCATCTCGTAGCTGTAGGTGTTAGCTCGGCCGTCGCTCAACGTCAAAACGGCAACGCCATCCGCAACTGTGTATTCAACCTTCATCCGCTTAGTCTGTGGTTCCATATGCTCAAGTTCTCAATGTGCAGCGTCGTACTCACCGGCTCCAGCAGCAACCCTGGCGCAAACCCGCCGAGAAAGAGCTGCGTCAAGTGCTGCGCCAGTTCGTGGACCCTCAATTTGCCCTGCGGATCGTACCAGTTATAGATCCAGTTCATCATCCCGAACAACGCGTAGGTCGCGACCGTCAGGTCCACCGATTGATTTTTCGTCAACTCCTGCACTTCCTGAAGGATCTTGCGCGCGAGCTTCGTGTAGTTGTCTTTGCGCGTCGAGACGTGCGCGTGCAGATCGCCGCGCAGCGAGTCAGCCTCGTGCGAGAGCACCTTCATCTCCGCCATGTTCGCTGCGAAGAACGACAGGTGGTTCTCGATGAAGATGCGCAGCTTGACGACGGGATCGTGAACTTCCTGGAGCTGCTGTTCGAGCCGTTCGAGCACGCGCCCGAAGCAGTTGTCCTGGATCAAAAACAGCAACTCTTCTTTCGAGCGGCAGTAATGATACAACCCCGCGAGACTCACGTTCGTCGCGCGCGAGATGTCGCGCATCGACGTCGAGTGATAACTCTTCTCGGCGAAGATGCGCGCCGCCGTGCGCAGGATGAACTCCAGTTTTTGATCGTGACGCGAAACCTGCAATGTCGTTAGAGCCTCACGTACTCGAAGTCAAAAGGCTTGCCTTTGATTCCCGCTGCCGGCGGCGCGATCCAGTTCGCGATCTTGCCGGGCTCGACAACCGGGTGCATCAGGCTGCGAACATATTCGCGGTCCTCCATCGTCGGCAGCCACTCCGATTTGCGGCGTTCGAAGTCTTCCTTCGAGATCAAATTGCCTTCGAGGTCGAACGAATGACCGGCGTACTCGCCGACGTGACGATGAAAACGGGGATGCGGCAAGTACAGCCGCTCGCTCCTGCCCTCGTCAGCCAGAACCTTGTTCCAGCGCGCCAAACCCTTCTCGCAGTCTTTCACATACTCGGTGCGCAACAGTTCGTTCAACGCGTTACGCAGCGGCACTTCGCGCGGCTTGAGCTGGCCGTCCTCGACGACGAGCATGTTGAACACCTCATTCGTCGCCGTGTGTTCGCTGTACTGGTCCTGCTCTTTGTAACGGCCCTTCAATCCCGCCGCGAAGAAGTCCGCGGAGTTGGAACTGATCTCGCCGCCGAAGAGGTCGAGTGAATAGCTGAACCAGAAGTTGATGTACTTCTGAACGATGTCGAGCGGTATGCCGCCGAGCTCGCGCACGTCGCCTTCTTTCATCAACTGCGCGGTGCGCCTGACGACGCGGCCGAGACCGGTATCGCCGACAAACATGTGATGCGCTTCTTCCGTGAGCATGAAGCGACAGGTGCGCGCGAGCGGTTCGAACCCTGATTCCGCTAACGCCGAGAGCTGATACTTGCCGTCGCGGTCGGTAAACATCGTAAACGCGAAGAAGTTGAGCCAGTCGTCGCACGGCTGATTGAAGGCTTCGAGAATGCGCGGCTTGTCTTTGTTGCCGCTGCGGCGCGCGAGCAGATCGTCAGCTTCGTCGCGGCCGTCGCGACCAAAGTAACCGTGAAGCAGGTAGACCATGGCCCATAAGTGACGCCCTTCCTCGACGTTCACTTGAAAGAGATTGCGCAGATCGTAGAGCGACGGGCAGGTCTTGCCGAGTTGGCGTTGCTGTTCGACTGACGCTGGCTCGGTGTCGCCTTGCGTGACGATGATGCGGCGCAGCGCGTTGCGAAACTCGCCGGGCACTTCCTGGTACGCCGGGCGGCCGTAGTTGTCGCCGAAGCCGACTTTGGCGTCAGGCTGCGCGGGTTCGAGAAAGATGCCCCAGCGATAATCCGGCATCTTCACGTAGTCGAAATGTGCCCAGCCTTCGGAGCCGACGTCGATCGCGGTGCGCAGCCAGACGTCTTTGTCCTGGAAACCTTCGGGGCCCATCTCGCGCCACCAGTCGAGATAGTTTGGCAGCCACTTCTCGAGCGCCCGCTGGAGTTTCTTGTCCTCGGAGAGATTTACGTTGTTAGGAATGCGATCGTAAAGGTTCATTTTATAAATCCGTGTTTACGTTCTTTTGTAATCGAAATGTGCCTGCGTGGGCTTGCCGTAGTTGGTGAGCGCGCCTTCTGGTCCGACGGCGTTCGGGCGCTGGAAGATCCAGTTTTGCCACGCGGTCAGGCGGCCGTAGATCTTTGTGTCCATCGTTTCCGGGCCGGCGAAACGGAGTGACGCTTCCATTCCGGTCAACGCATCGGGCGACAACGAGGTGCGCTCTTCAATAGCGACGCGAATCTCGTCTTCCCAATCGAGATCGTCGGGCGCGAACGTGATCAGGCCGAGCGCTTCCGCCTCTTCCGTGTCGAACGTCTTCTTCTCCGCAAAGTTCTTCTCCCCAAACACTTCGTCGAGTTTTTCGGGTGCGCCGAGGAACCGCGACAGTAGACGCGTCAAACCGTTGCTCATCGGCAACGCGCCGGCGTTCAATTCAGAGACGGCGATCCCAGCGTCTGAATCCGCCAACATGTAACTGCGATCGGAAGCGAGTAACAATTCGAGCAGGTTGCCGGCGAAACAACTTCCCGGTTCGACGATGGCGAAGAAACTCTTCGCGGTCAGGTCGAGACGCCGCAGCACTCGCGCCATGTGCAACACGATCTCGCGCACGAGCCAGTGATCGCGATTTGCGGCAAGTGTTTGATCGATGGATAAGACGGAATCAATCGAACCCTGCGTGCGCAGACAAACCAATCCGATCTCGGGTTCGTTGACGCGTAAGTTAAGCAGCGCGTCGTCGAGCTCGCGATAGGCTTGCAGCGGCCAGTAAGAATCTCCCAATTCGTGGATCTCTTCGGTGGTCGTTGGCTGCGGGCCTACCGGAGCCTGAACAGTTAAATCCGCGTAGCGCTGATCGCGATTGAGCTTCACATGGACGTACTTGTAGTCGCCCAAAGGATTGAGCTTGATTCCGCGCGCGCGCGCAGGGCCCGAGCGGGTTTGTTCCGCGGCAAGTTGATCTACGCGTGCTTGGATCGCCTCCTCAAACTTGCTGGTCGGAAAGTAGGCATCAACCAGTCCCCATTCCTTCGCGCGCTTACCTTTCAAACCTTCCGCGAGCGTAGAAAACACGTCCGCGCGATCGCGACGGAC
>DASRIM010000135.1:0-5031 GCA_035649995.1 Pyrinomonadaceae bacterium
AACACAGACGAAGTTAATCAACCGCCTCTGTTGCGACACGCCGATGGAAACGTCGACGTCGACTCCGTGCCTGACGTGATCGACTGGTTCTTGAATAACGACCAGCGCGTCGCGGTGATCAAGCACCCGGCGGTGGAAGAAGTCTTCCAGTGGAAACAGCAGGAGAGCAAGAAGCAAGGCGAAGACGTGTTTGTCTTCAACCGGGCTGAAGACCGGCTCGCGATCGGAATCATTCAGGCACTGGCCGACAACGCGAGCGAACGCGAACTGCACGCGTGGATCAGCCAGTTGCTCACGGCGCTCGACAATGCGGGCAAAGCGAACGAATCGACAGCAGATGCTTATCATCTCGATCTGCGCAGCGGCGGATCGATCGTGAAGCAGGCGGAGAAGATTCCGTTTCAGCGCGGCCGCACGGACTTTCTCGTCAACTGCTGGATCGAGACGTTGTGTACCGCCGAGGCGCGTGTGCTTGGCTGGCTGTACAAAGAGTTCTACGGTAAACCGTATGCGCCTTGAATCGTCCAGATCCGCGTTCCGCGAACTCTTCCCGATAACTAAGCGCTACAACTATCTCAATCACGCCGCAGTTTCGCCTTTATCATTGCCGGCGCTCCAGGCGATCGAGTCGCAGCTCAGGGACGTCCAGGAAAACGGCTCGGTCAACTTCCCCGACTGGGTTGCGACAAAAGAGCAGGCGCGGAAACTGCTCGCCGGCATGCTCGGCGCGCGGCCCGAACAGGTCGCGTTCATGCGCAACACGTCGGATGCGCTCTCCACAGTCGCGAACGGATTGACGTGGCGACCGGGCGATAACGTCGTGACGTTTCGCGGCGAGTTTCCTTCCAACCTCTATCCGTGGCTGCGACTTCGCGAAGCGTACGGCGTCGAGGTGCGGATGTGCGAAGAGCGCGCGGGGCGTATCGATTTCGACGACCTCGCGAGACTAATAGACCAGCACACTCGCGTCGTAGCGATCAGCCACGTCCAGTTCGCCTCGGGGTTTCGCATCGATGCCGAACGGCTCGCGCAGATTGTCAGGCGTCACGACGCGTTGCTGGTCGTCGACGTGATTCAGGCGCTCGGCGTCGTCCCGATAAATGTCGAGGCGGAACTGATCGACGTCGCCGCCGGCGCGGGGCACAAGTGGTTAATGGCGCCGGAGGGCGTCGGCTATCTCTACCTCTCGGATCGGGCCCGCGAGCGCATTCAACCGACGCTGGTCGGCTGGATCAGCGTCCCCGATCCGTTCAACTTTGACGACCTGGAACAGGGCTGGAATCGCGGAACGCTCGCCTGGGAGACGGGGACCGGTCCCGCGGCTCTCTTCTACGGTTTCAAAGCGAGCCTGGAACTTCTGACGGGCTTGGGGGTGGCAGAGATAGCGAAGTACCTCGAGCAGCTTACCGACGAACTCTGCGAGCGTCTAAAAGCGAAGAACTACGAGCTTGTGAGCTCGCGCTTGCCGGGTGAGAAGTCGCAGATCGTCTGCATCCGTCACAAGGCGGGCATGTCGCCCATGGCTCTGTACGCGCATTTGAAGGATCGAAACATCATCACCGCGCCTCGCGGTGATCGACTCCGCATCGCGCCTCACGCCTACAACTTACCCGGAGAGATTGAGGCCCTCATCGAGGCGCTGCCGTAACGATATCGTTCGGTTGTACTGTCTGTTTTGTATCGAACCGTTACAATCTCGTCTCGCTGACAGCCCTTTTCGCCCTCCGCGCATCTTTGTCGCAATCGAAAATCCGAGTAAAAACGCGGCTCGGGATTGGAATGGTTATCGTGTGGGTTGGTGGCACGGTCGTTGCCAAAGAGCAATCCAGAACAAGAAGGGTAGATAAGGGTAAATCGGGTCAGGCTCTGAAAACTGCGGTGAGTGGAGGCTTTGGGGGAGGCATCCTCTCACAGATTGATAAAACAAACGGTGACTCTTTTGGGGGAACGGAGCCCCGTTTGTTACGCAGTCGATGAGCAACAATAGCGGTGCTGCTGATTGGCGTCTTGACGAGGCTTGGGGGAGCCTCCCAGGAAAAATCAGCAGCCCGCATTTTTTTGGACAAGTCTGCCCGCCTTCTCTCGACTCGCCTGAGGTCCGTTCGACGCCCAAGCGAAACGTCAATGTTTGTAAACCAATGTGAGACTCGCCAGAGGCCCTGCTGACGACCTGGCGAAACGTCAATGTGGTTTATCTTCGCGGCGGTCTTCCCGGGCGGCTACGAATGTTCCCGGGCAGTTAGCGAACGTCAGTTTCGATCGCGAAGCAGACGGGAGGGATTGGTTTCGGGTGTGAGCTCGTCCAGATTTAGTCTAAGCATTCCACCCGCATCGGAATAGGCAGCGACTTCCTTCTGCTGATTGCGCCGGTGAGTGAACAACAGCGCCCCAAACAAACCACCAAGCCCCAAACAAGCCACCAGCGCGTAACCCGACGCTTTCAACACCGCCACCAACACACCGAGCGTGGTGTTGACGTAATGCTGTTCAGCCTGCTTCAGAATGTTCGGGTTCACGCCCAGCCAACTGACGACCTGCTCGTATTTGACCTGATCAATGAGCTGCTTCGCCGACGCCTCATCGGGCGCGTCGAAAACGAATACCGAGTAGTTCCCAACGCGGCGATACGCAGTAGGCGCCGGTTGGCCCAGTCTCCAGAGCTCCCGAATACGAGCAACGATGCGCTGGTCATTCTCTTTCGCGAGTTGCGGTGTATTGAATTCGACGATCAGCACCTTACTCGGCCCATACGAAGCGAGCGCCGCATCTGCATTGCCCGCCGACTCGATCGCAGTCAGCACACCATTTTTCAGCCCAAGGTCGTCGAGATTTGTGAAACTATGAAGGAAAACCGCTGTCTTTTGCGCCTCATCCGGATTCGGCAAATGCTTCACCAAAACCGGAATGTCGTTCTCGCCTTTGTCGAGCGTCGCGCTCAGTTCCTGCGCCGCAGCGGACAGTTTGGACAAGTCCGCCGCTTTAATGCCACGGAGCGTTACATAATGCGGGCCTTTGAAGAAGGCAACGTAGGGATCCGCGGCAGCAAATCCAGCAGTGCCGTACTGCGTAGTCAGCGGCGTCCGGACCCACGCCGCATCGAGGCTCAACTTCTCATACGCCTTCGAGTCCTGCGGGAAACGGATGATGTGCACGCGCATTCGTGTGCCGTCATTACCCACGTAATCGGCCTCTTCGGCGGCAACGGCGCCACTGACGGTCTGTCCTTCGTGCGGCTCGATCGCCGCGGAATATCTGAACTTCCCGATCCGCTGCGGCAGCAACTGGACAGGATCCGCCGCAGCCGCAACCACACTCAAAACCAACGTCAAAATAAAAATCTTAATTAAACGCAAACCGAAACTCCTCATGCCGCCCTGCACATAACGTGGCAAACTCTGTTTAGAAACCGCCCACGCTTTGATGTTCCCTCAACGTGTTTAGCAGCACGAATAAGTTTAATGCCAGCGTCTCAGTTCTCGCAAAAGAAGGTCGGCGTAATGGCGCGGGCTGCTGATGTTGTGCATCACGGTCTGGCCGCCAAAGTCGCTCGCGTTGTCGACAATGATGTCGCCAAAACCAAGCAAGCGCTGGGGAATGCTGGCTGAAACGGTCACGTCCTGCACCTTGCTCAGCGGGATGTTTCGCGTCGTGCGCGCGATGAGACCGGTATCGATCTGGAGTTTCGAGTCGGTGACTGTGTATTTCACCATGTTTCGGCGGATATGGTAGTAGGCCGGAATCAGTAGCAACGCCAGCGCCAGCGGAATCGAAATCGAAGCGGAAAGCCCCAGCGTGGCCAGCAGGAAAACGAGCGCGACGCCCGCGACGACGGCCAACGCGTAACCCGTTTTGATGAAGATCATCGTCGGCCGGACGGTGAAGATCGTGTGTTCCAGGCTCGGATCGATCTCGGGCTCCAACGCTCGCGACTGGACGCGCGCGAGCCGCGTCGCTTCAGCGTCGACTGCCGCGCCGCAGTTCGAACAGTAACGAACGCTGGGGGTCACGTACGCTCCGCACTTTGAACACGTCATGTAGCTCATCATACCTAAAGCCTCAGAAATACAAAACGAGGCGGAGACCTCGAAAGGTTCCCCGCCTCGCATCCGTATTATGAGTGGTTACTGGCTTATTAACTGAAGGCGCCCATCAGGCAAACGGGCCATGAAAACGCTGCGCTCATAGACGTTCAACGGCTTGGCTTCCTGATCGGCAACTTCACTGGCAGACGTCGCGTTTGCCGCCGCCTCAGGGTCACGAATCAAACTGTACCGGCGTCCGATTCGCCGGACGTATTCCTGCGTTTCGCTGTACGGCGGCACCTGGTAGCCGTACTTCATCACGGCGCCCTCGCCGGCGTTATAACCCGCCAGCGCCAGCCTCACGTCGCCCGAGAAAAGGTCCAGCAGAAAGCGCATGTAGCGCGCGCCACCCTCGATGTTCTGCTTCGGATCCCAGATGTTCGAAACGCCGAAACGCAGCGCCGTGCCGGGCATCAACTGCATCAGGCCGCGCGCGCCTTTGTGCGACAGCGCGCGCCGCTTGAACCCCGATTCCTGGTGCATGATCGAGTAAATCAACAGCGGATCGACCGAATTGCGCTTCGCCGAGTCGACGATAAACCCGTCCACCGTGGCGTCGCCGGTCGTGAAGCTGCCGAGGCTCGGGTTGTACTGCTTGCTGGTAAGTTCGACGAGTGCTCCCTGCGGCGGTGTGTAGGTGTAATTCCGGATCCGCGTAAGCTTTTTCGGGGCCTTTTTCGGGGTTTCGACTGGCGGCGCCTGAACTTTGACGGCATTGGCGAAGTCGAAGTTATCGACCTGATAGCTGCCGGCTTGGGCGGAAACCGCGCCGCACGAGACGGTCAAAAGGACCACAGCTAGGATCGCCTTCCGCATAGCCAAAGGCATCGTACCACGGATTTTAAACAGGTATCAACGAAGTTTGCCACTTGACAGCGGTTGTATGATGGCCTCGCCCAATAACCCGCGCGCTTCTGCGCGCCTCACAAAAGGACAAACACAAATGAAA
>DASRIM010000136.1:0-5775 GCA_035649995.1 Pyrinomonadaceae bacterium
GATGGCTTTCACGCCGCGCGAGCTTTCGGAAGAACGACGCGGCAGCTTGGTCTATACGATGCTGGCGCGTTTGAAGTCGGGTACGAGCATTCAGCAAGCGCAGACCAGCATGACGGCGATTGCGCGCAACATCGCCGGCACCGATCCCGATATCTTCAACATTGAAGTCCGTTCGTTGACTGATGAATACGTCAGCGACGTGCGCAAGCCGCTGTTCGTGCTGCTGTGCGCCGTCGTCGCCGTGCTGTTGATTTCATGTGTGAACGTGGCAAACCTGCTGCTGGCGCGAGCGACGGTGCGGGGTCATGAAATCGCTGTGCGTGCCGCACTCGGCGCGGCCAGGAGCCGTATCGTCCGGCAACTTCTGACTGAAAGCCTGCTGATCGCTTTGCTTGGCGGTGTGTTTGGAGTGCTGTTCGCGCTGTGGGGCACCAAGGCCTTACTCGCACTCGCGCCCTCGGACTTACCGCGACTCTCGGCGGTCCAGGTCGATATTAGGATTCTCTTCATCAGTCTGGGCGCGTCGCTGGTGTGCGGCGTGATCTTCGGTCTGGTCCCGGCTTTGACCGCGTCGAAGGCGAACCTCGTCAGCTCACTCAAGGAATCTGAACGCACCGACTCCGGAACGCGTCAATGGTTGCGCCGAACGTTCGTCGTAGCGGAGGTCGCGATCGCGCTCGTGTTGTTGATCTCGGCCGGTTTGCTCGTGCGGAGTTTTGGCAAGCTGCTCGACATGCGGCCCGGTTTCGATCCGCAGAACACGCTCACGCTGCGAATGACTCTTCCGGGCGAGCAGTACAACAAGGCAACGAAGGTCGCTGCATTCTACGATGCGGTACTCGCGCGCGTGTCTGCACTGCCCGGAGTGCAACATGCGGCCGCCGCATACCAGACTCCGTTCACGCCCGGCGCCGACAATTCAGTCTTCTTCATTCGCGACCGCCAGGCGAAAGCGGGCGATCCGCCGCCGCACGCTGACTACGCTTTCGTCTCTTCCGACTATTTTCAAACTATCGGTCTGCCGATTCTCAAAGGCCGCGGCTTTCAGCCGCCGGACATGCGCGCCGGTAACTATTTCGCGCCGAACTCCGTCGCCATCGTCGACGAAGAACTAGCGCGGAGATACTGGCCCAACGGCGACGCGCTTGGCGGCGGCATCAGTTGGAGCCAACAGGGACCGTGGGCCACCGTCGTCGGCATCTGCGCGACGGCGAGATTGAGCGACCTTACACAGCAGTCTAAGGGTACGTTCTACCTGCCGGCTTACGCTCCCATGTCGACTCTCGCGGTCCGCACCGCTGGCGACCCGCGTCAGCTCGCCGGAGCAATACGCGATCAGGTCCTTGCGGTCGATCCCAATCAACCGGTTTACGACGTGAAGACGATGGAAGAGCGTGTGGCGGTGACGTTGGAAACGCGCCGCTTCGCCGTCGTGCTGCTCGGGATCTTCGGAGCGCTCGCGCTGTTGCTGGCGGCGATCGGTTTGTACGGCGTGCTCGCGTTCGCTGTGTCGCAGCGGACGCGCGAGATCGGAATCCACATGGCGTTGGGAGCGCGCGCCCGCGACGTTTTGTTGATGGTGATCAGGCAGGGAATGGCGCTCGTGCTGCTGGGCGTTGTTTTCGGCATCGCCGGCGCGTACGCCATTACGCGAACGATACGCAGTTTGTTGTTTGAGGTCGGCGCCACGGATCCGCTGACGTTCTTCATGGTCCCACTGCTGCTCGCGGTGGTTGGTTTTATCGCGTGCTATCTGCCGGCACGCCGCGCGACGAAGGTCGATCCGTTAATCGCGCTGAGGTATGAATGATGGATAATTTATTTAAAGATCTGCGTTACGGGATACGAGGGTTGTTCAAGCGGAAGGCGTTTGCCGCGATTGCCGTGTTGACGCTCGCACTCGGCATCGGCGCAAACACCGCCATCTTCACGCTCGTAAATGCGGTGCTGCTGAAGTCGCTTCCAGTCAGCAACCCGCACGAGCTGGTACTTTTCAGCGATGCCACCGGGGAGGGAACGTCTGTCGAAGACACGCCGCGCCAGGGTCAATGGCCGCGTTTCTCTTACGACTCATACAAATACTTTCGCGATCACAACGATTCGTTCCAGGACGTTGCCGCACTGCGCAGCGGCGTCGCGCGCCTGAGCGTTCGGCAAACTGATTCGCAAGCGAACGCTGCCGCGCGCGCGTCGGGCCAACTCGTCTCCGGGAACTACTTTTCGGTTCTCGGCGTTCGCGCGATGCGCGGCCGCGTGCTGACGCCTGACGACGACAAACCGAACGCCGAACCGGCGGCAGTCGTCAGTCATCGCTACTGGCAGCAGGAGTTGAACAGCGACTCATCGATAGTCGGCAAACGCCTCATCATCAACGGCACGACCTTCACCGTCGTCGGCCTCATGCCGCGCGATTTTTTCGGCGAACGAGTAAGGCGTCCGCCTGACTTCTGGCTGCCACTCGCGTTTCATCCGCAGATCGAACTGCGCCCGTCGTTTCTCGAAAACAACCAGGTCTACTGGCTGATGATCATCGGCCGCCTCAAACCCGGCGTGACGATCGAGCAAGCGCAGGTCAGCGCGAACCTAAACCTGCGGCAGTTCCTGACCGAACAAGCCGGCACCGAGCTCACCGAGGATCGGCAACGCCGCATTCAGAACACGTACGTGCAGCTCGTCGACGGCAGCGGCGGCATCTCCGGGCTGCGAAGGCTCTACTCGAAACCGTTGCACATGTTGATGGCCATCGTCGGCTTGGTGCTGTTGATTGCGTGCGCCAACGTCGGGAGCCTGCTGTTGTCGCGCGCGGCTTCGCGTAAGGCCGAGATCTCGCTGCGCATGGCGTTGGGCGCGACACGCTGGCGGATCGTTCGCCAGTTGCTCACCGAAAGCATGCTGCTCGCCGTGATTGGCGGCGTGTGCGGCGTGTTGTTGGCCCAATGGGGCGTGACTGTGCTCGTCAACCTCGTCGCCAAAGAAGCGCCGCTCGATACACGAGCCGATGTTGGCGTGCTCGCGTTCACTGCCGGCGTTTCGATCCTGGCTGGACTGTTGTTCGGGCTCGTGCCCGCGATACAGGCAAGCAGGACCAACCTCTCGGCGGCAATGAAAGAAAAGAGCCGTGCTAGTTGGTTGGGTGGTAACAAGTTCCTGCGCGTCAGTCTTTCCGCTGCTCTGGTCGTGTTACAGGTCGGCATCTCGATGGTGTTGCTCACCGGCGCGGGATTGTTCGCGCGCAGCCTGGTGAAGCTGCAAAACGAAGACGTCGGGTTCGATCGCAGCAACATGCTGCTCGTCGGCATCGATCCTCGTCTCGCCGGTTACAAACCCGTCGAGCTCGCGGGGCTTTATCAAGAGATTATCGATCGCGTGGGCACGGTTCCCAACGTGCAGTCCGTGTCTATGGCGACGTATGCGCCTTTGAGCGGTTCGCAACGGAGTAGCAGCATCAGGGTGCCGGGATTCACTCCGCAGCCGGGCCAGTCGTCTGACGTCGAAGACGTGCTCGTTGGTCCGAAGTACGCCGAAACGCTTGGCATTCCGCTGCTGCGTGGACGCGACATCGAGCTTCGCGACACGGCCTCAGGACCGCGAGTCGCCGTCGTCAACGAAGCGTTTGTCGAACAGTATTTCAACGGACAGGATGCGGTCGGCAAGCATTTCACCTTCGACGACGAGACGGATGACGGCGCGCAACTCGAGATAGTCGGCGTCATCGGCGACATCAAATCGGAAGACACGCGCGAGCCGTCGCACCCGTGTGTCTATCGCCCGATTCTTCAGATTCAGGACCAGGCCGCGTACTCCGTCACACTTCAGATTCGCACGAAAAACGATCCGGCGCCGACGGCCGCGCCCGTGCGTCAGATGCTCAATCAGATCGACGACAAGCTGCCGGTCTTCAACGTCCTCACGATGCACGAACAGATTCGCGATAAGTTGAACCAGGATCGACTGATCGCGCAGTTGGCGAGTTTCTTTGGCGCGTTGGCGCTGATTCTCGCGTGCATCGGTTTGTACGGCGTGATGGCCCACGGCGTGGCGCGCCGCACTAACGAGATCGGTATCCGCATGGCCCTTGGGGCGAAGGGCGGCAACATCGCGTGGATGGTGTTGCGCGAGACGCTGGTGCTGGTCGTCGCAGGTTTGGCGTTGGGAGTGCCGGCGGCGCTGCTGTCGGCGCGTTTGATCTCGACGCAACTATTCGGATTGAGCCCGACGGATCCATTGACCTTGATCGGCGCGGGCGTGGTGTTGACGTTTGTCGCACTGCTGGCAGGCTACGTTCCCGCACGCAGAGCCTCGCGTGTCGATCCGTTGACGGCGCTGCGTTACGAATGACAGGGGAGAAACACTCATGGACACGATGTTGCGAGACATACGTTACGGCCTGCGCGGTCTACTAAAACGGCCCGGATTCACGATCGTTGCGTTGCTCGCGCTGGCGCTGGGAATCGGCGCCAACACCGCTATCTTCAGCCTCGTCAACGCCGTCGTGGTCCAGCCGCTTCCTTACCACGAACCGGACCAGCTCGTTTGGGCGTGGGGCAATTTCCCAGGCGGCAATCGTGCCAGCGTATCGCCGGCGGACTACCTCGACTTCCGCAATCAGAACAAAACGTTCGAACAACTCGGCGCCATGGGTTCGATGCCTCGCCCGGTCAATCTCACCGGCAGCGGTGAACCCGAACGTCTCATGGCGTCGGTCGTCACCGGCAACTTCTTCCAGACACTCGGCGTCACGCCGGCGCTTGGCCGCGGCTTTTCACTCGACAACGAAAAACCCGGAAGCGATCAAGTCACCGTGCTGAGTTACGCGCTATGGCAGAAACGTTTTGCCGGTAATCCGGGAATCGTCAACCAGCGAATCCTTCTTGACGGAAAGAGTTTCGAAGTGATCGGCGTGATGTCGAAAGACATTACCTTTCCGCAAACTGCTGAACTGTGGGTGCCGATGAACTTCGACGCCGACCCAGAGATGAAGGTGCGCGCGGCCCACTTTATCCGGCCGATCGGGCGACTCAAGCAGGGCGTGACGTTGGCCCAGGCGCAAGCCGACACCGATGGGATCGCGGCCCAACTCGCACAACAGTTCCCCGCCAGTAACACCGGTTGGAACCTGCGTTTGGAACCGCTGCGCGAACGCCTCATAGGCAGCGGCAAAACTACGCTCTTTATTCTTTTTGGCGCGGTCGGATTTGTGTTGCTCATCGCCTGCGCGAACGTGGCGAACCTGCTGCTGGTCCGTGCGGCTGCCCGGGAGAAAGAGGTCGCATTGCGCACCGCACTCGGCGCCAGCCGTCTGCGAATCATCCGTCAACTGCTCACCGAGAGTTTGCTGCTCGCACTGGTTGGCGGCGCGCTCGGTGCATTGATCGCGACGTGGGGAATCGATCTGCTGGTCATGCTCACTCGCGACAGTATTCCACCAACCGCAGTCGTGAAGATCGACGTGACCGTGCTGGCGTTCACGTTCGGGATCTCGGTGCTCACCGGCCTGCTGTTCGGTATCGCGCCGGCACTCCGCACCGTGAAACTGAACCTCTCGGATACGCTGAAAGAAGGTGGCCGCAGCGGCGGTGAAGGAGCACTCCGAAACCGCACGCGCAGTTTGCTGGTCGTATTCGAAAGCGCTGTCGCGGTCGTCCTGTTAGTAGCGGCCGGTTTGCTTGTCAGAAGTCTGATCGCTCTTCAGAACACGAACCCGGGATTCGACGCTGACAACGTTCTCACCCTGCGGATCGATCTATCGCGGGCCAAATACGACAAACCCGAAAA
>DASRIM010000137.1:0-2764 GCA_035649995.1 Pyrinomonadaceae bacterium
CAAACGCTTTGCAGATTTGCGCCTGGCGCTCGAAGATTTCGTCGTCGATGTTCTTTCCGGATACTCCCGCCATTTAGTTCCTCCGTAGCAGCAACGGGCAATCAGTGGGCCACCGGAATTTGAGACCATTCGCAGCCCGAAGCGCTGGAGCGGACGTAAAAAATCCGCAATCAATTCCACAATTGCGGAATTTTGCAACTGTGAAACCGTGCGAAACGTTGCGGAGCTTGGTTTAGTTCGCCAAGTGATGAATGGTCGAGACGATCCAGTACGACACGGCGGCCACGAATGCCGCCGCAGGGATTGTGAGGATCCAGGCCCAGACGATGCGCCCGGCAACGCCCCATTTAACCGCTGATAATCTGCGCGTCGCGCCGACGCCGACGATCGAGCCAGTGATCGTGTGTGTCGTAGAAACAGGAGTGCCGGTGATGGTGACGTACGCCAGCGTGAGTGCCGCTGCGGTCTCCGCACAGAAGCCGCCGACAGGTTTGAGTTTAGTGATCCGAGTGCCCATCGTGTGGACGATGCGCCAACCGCCTGACAACGTTCCTAAAGCGATCGCGGCGTGCGCTGCCAAAACAACAGACGTCGGAATCGGCGGCAGCGTCCCGTTTGGTCCGTACGCGAGTCCCCACACGCCGCCCGCGGTTAACACCGCCGTGATGATGCCCATCGTCTTTTGCGCGTCGTTACCGCCGTGGCCCAACGAGAACGCCGCGGCTGAAAAGAGCTGTCCACGACGAAAGATCTTGTCGACCTTCGTTGCCGACGATCGACGAAAGATCCAGAACACCAGGACCATCAGCGTGAAACCGAGCAACATGCCGATCATCGGCGACAAAACGATGAACTTCAGCGTCCGAATCCAAACGTCGGCTTTGAGCAATCCACTGACGCCGCCGTGCGCAGCGATGCCGGCGCCTGCGTAACCGCCGAGCAGCGCGTGAGAGCTCGACGTCGGTAGGCCCAAATACCACGTAATCAAGTTCCAGATGATAGCTCCCAGCAACGCCGCCAGTAGAACGTACAAACGCAACTCAGGACTGATGACGTCCATCCGCACGCCGTCGCCGATCGACTTCGCGACGCGCGTGCCGAACACCGCAAACGCGATGAAGTTGAAGAACGCTGCCCAGACTACGGCCATGCCCGGCGACAGGACGCGTGTCGAGACGACGGTCGCAATCGAGTTGGCGGCGTCGTGAAATCCGTTGATGTAATCAAAAACAAGCGCGAGAAAGACGAGGATGATGACGAAGGCCAGAGTTGCGGTCATTGGACGTCGTTTTGGGCTTTAGGACTCTTGTGTTTGAGGGCTACGGCGATTCACGGACTTAAGTGTGCTTGATAATCACGCTCTCGATAATGTTCGCGACGTTCTCGCAGCGATCGACCGCCGCCTCGAGTTTCTCGTAAATCTCTTTCCACTTGAGCACCGTCAACGTGTCCGGTGGATCGTGAAACAGTTCCGCAATCGCAGCGTGATAAATGTCGTCGCCTTCGTTTTCCAGGCGATGGATTTCCACCAGCCGCTGCGTGATGTTCCGCGGGCGCTGAAGTGTCGAGACGATCTCCTTCAACTGATCCGCCATCCGCTCGAGAACGCCCGAAAAGTCGCGCGCGTACTCGGTGATCTCCGTGACATTCAAAATAATGATGGCGCGCGCGGCGTCGTCGATCAGGTCGACGATATCGTCGAGCGCTGTCGACATCATGTAAATGTCTTCGCGATCGAAAGGCGTGATAAACGATTTGTTCAGGCGAGTTGAAATGCTGTGGGTCAGCTCGTCGCAGGCGTGCTCGAGGCCCTTGATGCGCTGCGCATACTCGCGGTAATCGCCGTTTTTGTCCGCCAACATCTCCTTCAGCTCGCGGGCAGCCGACGAGATGTAGAGCGTCATCTGCGTGAATAGGTCGAAATACTGCTCTTCTTTGGGCAGCAGGCTCAGTCCCATGGCGCTCCTAGCGTTCGTCTGAATGTAATCTGAACAAGCCCGGGACTATAACTTACATTGCTCTACTTGCCAAATGCGAGCCGACTCGTATATGAAAGGCCGCAAATGACCAGGAACCACTTGTCTGACGTCCAGGACCTGCTGCGAATCGAAGCCAACGCCATAGCCCAGACAGCGACGCGCCTCGAAGCGGCGCAGGTCGAACGCGTCGTGGATTTGATCGCCGGCTGCAAAGGTAAGGTCGTGATTCTCGGCGTCGGGAAGTCGGGAATAATCGGACAAAAGATCGCGGCCACGATGACCAGCACCGGAACTGCCGCGCTCTATCTACACCCGTCGGACGCGCTGCACGGCGGCCTCGGAATCGTCCAGCCCGACGACGTCGTGATCGTACTGAGCAACAGCGGCGAGACCGACGAGATCGTCGCGATGCTGCCGTACCTGAAAAACCGTCAGGTAGCGATCGTCGCGATAGTCGGGAATCTCGATTCGACACTGGCCCATCGTGCGGACGCGGTGCTCGACGCATCAGTCGATAAAGAAGCGTGTCCGTTGAATCTTGCGCCCACCACGAGCACCACGGTCGCGCTCGCGATCGGCGATGCGTTAGCGATGACCGTGATGAAAGTGAAAGGACTCACTTCCGACGACTTCGCCGTCAACCATCCAGCCGGACGATTAGGTAAGCGGCTGACGCTGCGCGTCGCCGACTTGATGCACAGCAACGGCGAGAACCCGACAATCGCAACCGGTTCATCGTGGGTGGAAGTGGTCCGCGCGATCAGTCGAGGCGGACTCGGCGCTGT
>DASRIM010000138.1:0-10015 GCA_035649995.1 Pyrinomonadaceae bacterium
GCCCAGGTCTCGGCGGAGCCGGGTGAGGTGACGACCGGCGCGATAACCGGAAGAGTCGTGAATGAGCGCGGCGAGCCGATGTCCGGCGCAACCGTGTTCGTTCGCACCATCGGCGCACTCTCACAGAACCGCACAACAATCTCCGACGCCGAAGGAAACTTTCGTTTCGCCGGCCTGGAACCAGCGCTCTACAGCGTCACCAGCTTTTCCCCAGCCTACGTGCTTCAACCTCCGCCACCGGATGCGACAACCGTCTACTACCGCATCGGCGATTCCGTCAGACTGGAGTTGATCAAAGGCGGCGTACTCACCGGAACCGTCACCAACGCCGCGGGCGAACCGATCGTCGGCATTCGCGTCCGCGCTCTGCGCGTGCGTGACGCCGAAGGACGTCAGCCTCGAACACCCTCATTCGGAATCGGCGATAGACCAACCGACGATCGCGGCATTTACAGGATCTACGGCCTTCTCCCAGGAACTTATCTAGTGTTTGCAGGCGGCTCCGGCGGCCAGCAATCGACGCAGCTCAACCCGTTCGAAACTGACGTCCCCACCTACTCACCATCATCAACACGCGACTCAGCAACGGAGTACAACGTCCGCGGCGGTGAAGAAACAACTGCCGACATTCGCTATCGCAACGATCCCGGCCGCACCGTCAGCGGTACCGTGAAAGTTGCCGCCCAGAGCAGCGCCAGCGTGATGCTGTTTGCAAGCGATGGAAACCTGGTGCCGGTCTCGACTACGTTTCAATTGCCGGGAGCCCGCGGCTTCGCCTTAACAGGCGTAGGCGACGGCGAGTACTTCGTGTACGCGCAGGAGATCCCAGGCGGAATGCCGTCTGGTCCAATCGTTCCCGACCTCTCGATCTCGGAAATCAAGCGCGTCAGCGTGAAAGGCGCGGACGTTGCCGGAATCGAACTGACGCCGCGGCAGTTGAGCGTGATCAGCGGCACCATCGTGCTCGAACCTTCGAAAGCACCGGAGTGTCAGAACAAACGGAAGCCGTTGTTTTCCGAAATGATCGTCGAGCTCCAGCGGAACGAGAAAGACTCCGAGCTTGTGCCGCCGTTCCAAAGGGTGCCTTCAAACCCGCCGTCGATCGACGCGAAAGGCGCTTTCTCGATGCGCAACATCGTCCCTGCTCGTTACCGCTTCAACCCGCGGTTCTTTGCTCGTTACTGGTATCTGCAATCGATCACCACGGGAGGTTCGACCACGGCGAAGGCTGCAAGGAACGATGCGGCTGCAAACTGGTCAGCGGTCCGCGCGGGCGAGCAACTCTCGAACGTCACGATCACACTCGCCGCTGGCGCGGCTTCGATTCGCGGAAAGGTCCCCGTCGCTGAAGGCGCTGCAGTACCGTCTGGCGCTGCCGTTTACCTCGTGCCTGCCGAACGCGACAAAGCAAATGACGTGTTGCGCTACTTCGTCACCGGCGTTTCTTCCGAAGGCGCGTTCACACTCAACAACCTTCCGCCCGGACGTTACTGGCCGCTGCTGCAAATCACCCCGCAACCCGACATCGCCACGCTCGCAAAGCTGCGCCTGCCGGAGTCAGCGGAAGCACGGACCAAACTGCGCCGCCTTGCCGAAGCACAAAAGTCTGACGTGGAACTCAAACCCTGCCAAACGCTCGCCGACTATCAGCTTCCGCCGAAGTGAAATAACACAAGAGCCACGAATGTCTTTTGTGCCTTTTGTGGCGAAAATCCGATTGTGTCGAACGCCGAACGAAACCTTGACCTTTCGCAAGATAGCTTGCTAGACTCCAAGTACTTTCCAACTAGGGCTTCCGACGCAGTCACACGCGTCGCTCAGAATAATTCCCCAAGACCAGCGCGTGCGGCGCAGTCTGATGTTTCAAATTCGATGGAGGTGCATGGTGGGCTTCAAAGTCGGCCAGAAAGTCGTTTACCCGAATCATGGAATCGGGACCATCGAGCAAATAGAACAGAAGCAAATAGGCGCTACACTCCTGCCCTTTTACACGCTTCGTCTTGCTGCTAATAACTCCCTGGTCTTAGTTCCGGTTTCCAATGCTTCAGAAGTTGGCCTGCGAGCCCCAATCTCATCGGGTGAGTGCGAAATGCTATTCAAAGCTTTAGCTGATGATTTTTCCTCCCCCGCTAACGATTGGAAGGATCGCTTCAAGGAATTCTCAGAAAAAATGCGCACTGGCGACATCTTCGAAGTGGCGGATGTCCTCAAGCATTTGACCTATCTGAGCAACATCAAACCCCTCTCTTTTCGCGAGCAACGGATGCTCGAACGGTCACGTTACCTGGTAGTTTCCGAGTTGGCAGCGGTCTGCCGCCAGCCCGAATGCAACATCGAGCCGCGTGTCGATCAGGCACTCGCCCGTGCGCAAACGAAACACGAGAGGCGTCCAATGCGGACCCGCGCAGCCGGGGCCGTCGCCGGACATTAATCCTTATCTTCCGATTTATCCGTGTTCCCCCGTTACTGAGAACACCCGACGGTGGTCTGCCTTCGAGTCATCTCCGTGCTATGATTCTGCACCCCGCACGAGATGGACGAACTACCAAGTAACTGGTTAGGCCTCATATTCGCCGATGACGCCGCGGCCGCATCCGCCGTAGGCGTTCCGGTTCTATTAAAACTACTCTCCGTAATCGTTCTGGTTGCGGCCAACGGATTCTTCGTCGCCGCGGAATTCGCCCTCGTCGGCGTCCGCACATCGCGCATCGAAACGCTCGTCGCCGCCGGCAGCCGCTCAGCCAAACGGCTGATGGAAGTTCTGCAAAACCTGAACGCTTACCTGTCCGCCTGCCAGCTCGGAATCACGCTCGCATCGCTCGCACTCGGCTGGGTCGGCGAACCGGCAATCGCTCGTTTGTTGGAAGGTCCGCTATCCGGTCTTTCCGACGCATGGCGGCACGGCATCGCCTTCGCCATCGCGTTCTCGATCATCACGGCGCTGCACATCGTGCTCGGCGAGCAGGCGCCAAAGTTGATGGGCCTCGCACTCGCGGAAAAAGTCGCGCTGGCGATCGCGTTGCCGATGCAGATTTTCTATCGCGTCTTCAGTCTGCCGATACGCGCGCTCGACTGGGCCAGCGTCCGCACAGTCCAACTTCTCGGCATCAAAGCAACCGCCGAACACGCCTCCACCTACACTGAAGAAGAACTGCGAAAGCTGATCGATATCTCGCGCGAGAGTGGACACCTGCGCGCTGAAGAACGACGGTTGATTCATCGTGTGTTCGAGTTTTCCGACACGCTGGTGCGCGAAGCGATGGTGCCGCGCACGGAGATGGCGGCGATTCCGGCCACCTGCAACCTGGAACAGATAACTAAGGCGTTCGATCAGCATCGCTACTCGCGTCTGCCTGTCTATCGAGAAACGCTCGACGACGTCTGCGGCTTCATTCACAGCAAGGACGTCATGCCTTATCTGCTTCATCCGGAAAAGTTCAAGCTCGAAGACGTTTTGCAACCGCCCCTTTATGTAGTCGATACTGCACGGCTGGAACACGTCCTGCGCCAGATGCAAAAAGCCAAGATGCACTTCGGGTTCGTCATCGACGAGCACGGCGGGCTCGAAGGAATCATCACGCTCGAAGATCTGCTCGAAGAGATCGTCGGCGATATCTCCGACGAGCATGACGAAGAAGTCAACGAACAGATCACCGAGATCGACAAACGCACCTACGTGCTCGACGGCGGACTTGCAGTGCGCGATCTGAACAAGCGGCTAAAGCTTTCTGTGCCGGAATCAGAGGCGTACACGACCGTCGGCGGTTTTCTGATGACGGAGGCCGGACACATGCTCAAACCCGGAGAAGTAGTGCAGCGAGACGGCTTGATTTTCAAAGTCGAACGCGTGGAGAAACGCCGGGTCATGCGCGTGCGAATGGAGATTGTTCATAAAGAAGGGGAGGAAGTGAACGATGAGCTTAATCGAGCACGTTCTGGGGCGTGAAATACTCGACTCGCGTGGTAACCCGACGGTCGAAGCGGAAGTGACGCTGGCCGGCGGCGAAGTCGGCCGCGCAGCAGTGCCGTCCGGCGCGTCAACCGGCGAAAACGAAGCAGTCGAGCTTCGCGACGGAGATAAGAATCGTTACCTCGGCAAAGGCGTGTCGAAGGCGGTTCACAACGTCAACGAAGTGATCGCGCCTGCGCTTGAAGGATACGACGCACTCGATCAGGCGGAAGTCGATCGCGCGCTGCTCGAGCTTGACGGAACTAAAACCAAGTCGAACCTCGGGGCCAATGCGCTGCTCGCCGTCTCGATGGCGACTGCCCGCGCCGCCGCGGCATATCTCGAACTTCCTCTCTACCGTTATCTCGGTGGTCCAAACGCGCGCACGCTGCCGGTGCCGATGATGAACATCATCAACGGCGGCGCACACGCCGATAACAACGTCGACTTCCAGGAGTTCATGGTTGTTCCCGTAGGAGCGCCGAGTTTCAGCGAGGCGCTGCGAATCGGCGCGGAAGTTTTCCACACACTCAAGAGCGTGTTGAAGAAGAAGGGCTACGCCACCAGCGTCGGCGACGAAGGCGGCTTCGCACCCAACCTCCGGTCCAACGAAGAAGCAATCGAAACGATCCTCGAGGCGATCAACCAGGCCGGTTATAAGACCGGGACGGATTGTGTCTTGGCGCTCGATCCGGCGGCGAGCGAGTTTTACGACGGCACGTCGTACGTCTTCAAGAAGAGCGATCAGCGAAAGCTGACCAGCGACGAGATGGTCGCGTTCTGGAAAGGCTGGTGCGATCGTTATCCGATTATCTCCATCGAAGATGGAATGGCGGAAGGCGATTGGGACGGTTGGAAGTCGTTAACTAACGAGCTCGGCAACCGCGTGCAACTCGTCGGCGACGACCTGTTTGTGACGAACACTGAGTTTCTGCAAAAAGGCATCGACCTCGGAGTCGCCAATTCGATACTGATCAAGGTCAATCAGATCGGCACGCTCACGGAGACGCTCGACTGCATCAGTCTCGCGCAAACGAACGGCCGCACCGCCATCATCTCGCATCGTTCAGGCGAAACTGAAGATCCGTTCATCGCCGATCTCGCCGTCGCCACCAACGCCGGTCAAATCAAGACTGGTTCCCTGTCTCGAACGGATCGAATCGCGAAATACAATCAGTTGCTGCGCATCGAAGGGGATCTGCGCGACGCTTCACGGTATCCAGGGGAAAAAGCATTTCACGTAGAGGTGAGTTTTGCGTAAACAACGCGCGCCGCTCGCGCTGATCATTATCGACGGCTGGGGCCACTCCGCGTCACGCGAAGGCAACGCCATCGCGCTCGCCGCCACGCCTTTTTACGACGAGATCTGCGAGAAATACCCGCAGACGCTTCTCGAAGCGCACGGCACGCGCGTCGGACTGCCGGCCGGCGTCATGGGAAACTCCGAAGTCGGTCATTTGAACATCGGTTCGGGTCGCGTGATTCGCATGGACGTCTCGCTCGTCGATCACGAAATCGAGACGGGCGAGTTTTTCAAAAACCAGGTGCTCCTCGACGCAATGCGCCGCGCGCGCGACCGTCACAGGTCGCTGCACCTGATGGGGCTCATCTCCGACGGCCAGGTACACTCCTCGCTAACACATCTTTACGCTCTGTTGAAAATGGCTGCGAGCGAAGGCGTCGAACGAGTTTACGTTCACTGCTTTCTCGACGGGCGCGACACGCCTCCGTCATCCGGTGCGCAGTACGTCGCCGCACTGCAAAGACAAATGCAGGAGATCGGCCGCGGCGAAATAGCGACCGTCACCGGACGTTACTACGCGATGGATCGCGACAAGCGCTGGGAACGCACGCAACGCGCCTACGACGTGTTGACGAAAGCAATCGGCTCGCGCGCGACAGATCCGCTCGAAGCGATTAACGAGTCGTACCAACGCGGCGTAACGGACGAATTCGTCGAGCCGGTCACGATCGTGCGGAAGGACGGCGCGCCGGTAGCCACGATCGAAAACAGCGACTCCGTGATCTTTTTCAACTTCCGTCCCGACCGCGCGCGGCAACTCACGCGAGCACTCGCAGTCCTCGGCTTCAGCGAGTTTCCGACCGGCGATCTTTCGGACCTCGGGTTTGTGTGCTTCACGCTGTACGACGCAACGTTCAACCTTCCGATCGCGTTCCCGCCGCGACAGCATCGCAAGGTCCTGGCGGAAGTGTGGGACACGTTTCAAGTACATAACTATCGCCTCGCGGAAACAGAGAAGTACGCCCACGTCACGTACTTCTTCAACGGCGGCGTCGAGAAAGAGCACGAATGCGAGAAGCGGTTGCTCGTACCGTCGCCGAAAATCGCCACTTACGATCTGCAACCCGAAATGTCGGCCTTCAAAGTGACTGACAAAGTGCTGCGCGGCATCGACGAAGGCGACACCGACGTATTCGTCGTGAACTTCGCGAATCCAGACATGGTGGGCCATACCGGCAAACTGGATAAGACGATCGAAGCCTGCCAGTACGTCGATACATGCCTCGGCTGGATCACGAAACGCGTGCGCGAAGCGAAAGGCATCACGCTGGTCACCGCCGATCACGGCAACGCCGAACAGATGATCGATCCGATAACCGGCGGCCATCACACCGCGCACACCACGAACCCGGTGCCGTTTCACTTGATCGACGAAGCCGCGATCGGCGTGAAACTGCGAAGCGGCGGCGCCCTCGAAGATGTCGCGCCAACGCTGCTCGCTCTTCGCGGTCTCGAAAAACCTGCCGAGATGACTGGACGCGATCTGCGCGAATTGTAAGTTCTATGTTGCCGCGCCTGACCACAAGCACGTTAGTGCAATTCGATCCACGCAACATACTCGTCATTCATTTCGGCCAACTCGGCGACGTCGTGCTCGCCTTGCCCGCGTTTCGCGCCATCCGCCAGCGTTTTCCAAATGCGCGAATCACGGTCGCCGTCGGGAAGCCTGCCAACGAAGTGGTGGCGATGTCCGGCTACGCCGACGAGATCTTCGAAGTCGATCGCGTCAGTCTGCGCGACGGCAACAAGCTCATATCGATCGGGCGCATCATCAAGTTCGTTATGCGCGTGCGGCAGGAGAAGTTCGACTTCGTTATCGACCTCCACAGTTTGTCTGAAACCAATCTGCTCGGTTACTTGTCCGGCGCGCCGCACCGTCTGTACTCCCGCCGTCCCGGACGTTCGATCGATTTCCTCGCCAACTTCAAACCGCGGCCGCCGTTGGAAGAAAAGTCGCGCCACATAACCGATCGCTACCTGGACCTTCTGAAGCCGCTCGACATTCAGAACGCGAGCCGCGTCCCGGTTATCAAGACGAGCCCGGCCGGCGACTTTGCGGTCGCTGCGTTGCTGAAAAAGGAGAAGGCGGAGTCAGGCGAACTGCTGGTCGGCCTGTTTCCAGGCGCGGGGAACGTCTCGCGCAAGTGGCCGCTGGAACACTACGCGCAGCTTGCCGATCACCTGATCCGGAACGACCGAGTGCGCGTCGTCGCGTTCGCCGGGCCGGAAGAACGGGAAGAAGTCCCGCGGATGCGGACGCTCTTTCCGGCGAACACGATTTTCCTCGACCGGCTGACAATCTCGCAGCTCGTCTCGGCCCAGGCTCGGCTCACCGTCCTGATTTCGAACGATACCGGCCCGGCGCACCTGGCGGCGGCTGTCGGCGCTCCCGTCATCGTGATTCTCGACTGCCCGACGCCGCATAGCTTTGTCCCCCAGGGCGACCAGCACCGGCTGATTTGCGGGGCTGATATCATGAAAATTACGGTAGAAGAGGTCTATCAAGCCGCCCACGAACTGCTCGCTTTGAGCCGCACGGACAGTCTCATCTATTCCGACCACCGCTGACACGCCGGCAGTTCCAGGAACTCCCTCCGGCCCGATCCAAAGCCGCGCCACAGTTAACTATAGACAAACGTCGTTTAACTTCGTTAGTATGACTAGGGCCCGCCCGCGGCTGGATTGCGGCGATAGGTGAGTTCGCGGCCCGCCTCACGTAAATCTTTCCGAATTTGGCCTGCCTCAGCAGATTTTGGAGACAAAAATGTTCACAATGTCGATTCGATTGAGCTACATCACGATTTGCCTGCTGCTTCTTGCCGCCCCGGCGAGCGCCCAGACCAACCTTACGGCCAAGGCCAATGGCCCAACCGCAAATGCCCCAGAAAGCGACCGCTCCCGCGATGGCTTGATCGGCCCCGTGCGGCGTGTGCGAACGGAAGTCGCCAAGTTGACGACCACAGACGGAAAACAGGCCGAAGCCAAGCACGTGCTGGTCGAACTTGCCGCCTACGACATCAGGGGCAACAAGGTCGAGAACCAGTATTTTCCGATTGCCGGCGCCACTTTGACGGGCAAGGAAGTCTACAAGTACGACGAAAAGGGCAACATCAGTGAGATGACACTGCTGAATGCCGACGGCTCGCTCTTGAGCAAGGAAGTCTACAAGTACGAATTCGACTTCCTCGGCAACTGGAACAAGATGACGACGTCAGTCGCCGTCGTGGACGGCCGCGGTATCACGTTCGAGCCCACCGAAGTCACGTATCGCTCGATCATGTACTACCTCGACGAGAACATGTTGAAGACGGTTCCGGGCGCGCCGGGCGCTGTTACTCCTACGGCCGCCCCGGTCGCGTCAAACACGACCGCAACGACGACGCCACCGCCGGCGACGGCCAAGCCAGCCGTCGAAACGAAACCCGCGGGCGGCAAGGCCGATCCGCGCAACAACAAGAAGACCACCACTGCGCTGGATCTACCGACAGCGTCACATTCGACGACACAGATAGCTACCCTTCCGATCGAGATGAAGACTCCTGGTGTAGCAACCGATCAGCAGGTAGTTGTGAACCTTGATGCGGAACCGCCGCCGCCTCCGGGGCCGCGTCCGATCCTGAAACCGATCTCGGGCGGCGTTCTGAACGGCACGGCGCTCTCGTTGCCGCAACCGATTTATCCCGAGGCAGCGAAACGCATGAGGACTTCGGGCATGGTGACAGTGGAAGTTGTTCTTGATGAAACCGGCAAGGTAGTTTCCGCCACCGCGACGAATGGACCAAGCATTTTGCGCGACGCGGCGGTCCAGGCAGCACTGAAGGCGAGGTTCTCTCCCACGAAGCTTTCGGGGCAGCCGGTGAAAGTGTCAGGCGTCATCAACTACAAGTTTGCGCTGGTTCCCTAAACCTACCTTCATGGCGCGCCGGAAAGGCCGGCGCGCCATTCTCTCCTCTTTTCCAACCTTGAATATCTTCTTCTAGAAGAAGGGACGAGTTCTCATGGCACTAACTGGACACCTCAGTGATCTTTCACTTTCAGAGCTGATCGAGTTTTTCTGCAATCAACGAAAGAGCGGATGTCTCAAGGTTTTGTACCCGAAAGGTGCGGGCTATTTTTACTTGCAGGCCGGATCGGTGGTTGACGCGCGCATCGGCGTGCTGCACGGGATTGACGCGGTGTACTACGCGTTGACGCTGCCGAATGCCCAGTTTGAATTCAGCGCGAACGCTGAAGCGAAGAACCGCACGATCAATCAGCCATGGACGCAGGTCGTGCTCGAGGGTTTGCGGCGGTTGGACGAGAACATCTCGCCGGGAGTCGCGTTTCCGCCGGATTACGTTCCGGAGCCGGATGAGCTCGCGCACTCGGCGACGCCCGTCGAAGAACCGAAAGATGAGATTGAGAGATCGTTTCCGCCGGCGTTTCTGGCGTTTGGGAAAGAAAACGGAGGAAGTCGCAAACCGATTTTCATCGGCGCTGTTGCTGTTGCGTTGCTTGCGAGTGTTGCCGTGATTGGTATTCCTGCCGGTTGGTACAAGAGCACTCCCGCGCCGGCCGCTGCCGCACAAACTGAGGCCGCGCCCGCGGCGGCGCCGCAGAGTACGCAGGCTGAAACTCCCGCGCAGCCGCAACCCGCGGAAGCGACGGCGGAGCCGGCTGGAGAAGATCCGGCTGCTTTAGCCGCGAGACGTCAGCGTGAGAAAGAGAAGCGTGCACGCGAGGCGGCGCGCGAGGCTGAAACTGGATCGACTGCCGCGGCACAG
>DASRIM010000139.1:0-6495 GCA_035649995.1 Pyrinomonadaceae bacterium
ATTTGGGCTGAAAAGGCCCGCGTCGATTCGGTGCGCCGTCACCCAATTGATGGCGACCTGATGTCCGGCATCGAGGTGCTGGATAAAACCAATTACCGCGTGAAGATGGATTTTGACGGCGACGGAGTGATGGAAGTGAAAGACTTCCAGCTCGACGACGGCGTCGTGTTCGCCACGGATCCGATCGCGCTCGTTTTCGACTGGCGCGGCCGCCTGGTGAAACTCGAGGACACTGACATCAAAATCAGCATCGTCATACAGTGGGGCGATGATGAAGATGATCAGCGCTACATCGACATAACCCGCTCCGGCGACGTTACGATCGATAGCGACGTCTATCTCGACGACGTTCCGAACGTCAACGTAAACGGGAACCTGAGCCCTGTTGATGGTGGCTCAACTACCAACGGCAACAACAACCCAAACCCAACGCCGAGTCCGACGCCTTCACCAACGGCGTCACCAACAGCGAGCCCGTCGCCGGAAGAGACAGCCTCTCCGACACCGACGCCGTCGCCGGGTGCTGATCCAACGCCGTCGCCAGGCGCGAGTCCAACGCCAACGGCAAGTCCTTCCGGCTCGCCGTCGCCATCACCGCAAGTAAGTCCAACTCCGAGTCCAACGCCGACGCCGTGTACGATCGCCGTGACGACGAACCCGACTCCGTTTGAGTTCTCGAAGCGCGGTTTCGGCAGCGTCAGCTTCACGGTCGTCCCGACTGGAACGGTCGAGTTCACCGAGGGACCGAACAATCTCGAGGTAACAAGGATCGCCGGCAACACCTTCAAGGTCACATCGCTGAACAACGCGCGCGGTAACTTCACGCTCGTTTTCAACACGCCATGCGGTACGAGTAATGTCGGTGTGACCATCGTCAACTAACGGAGAACCACATGCGCTTGTCTGTTACATCTCGAGGAAAGCAACGGCAGGAGACAGGATTCACGCTGGTTGAGACGGCTTGTGCCCTGCTCGTGATGATGATCGGAGGCCTCGGAATCTGCGCGGTGTTCGCTTATGCGATCAAGAACAACACGGGTTCGCGCGATCGAGCCGCCGCGCTTGCCGTCGCGCAGCAGGAGATGGAGCGCTATCGGCAGGTCACGTTCCTGGATCCGTTGCTGACGGCCCACGCCGCGACGACACAAACCGTCACGAACGCCGACCGCACTTACACCGTGACCACCACCATTACCGACACCACGACTTCGCTCAAGACCATCAAGATAGCGGTGACGCCGCAACTGAGCAGCGATCCATGGGCGCTCGGCACAGTGGAAATCTCGGTGCAACGTTCCGCCTTCGCACTTGGCCCTTACACAGGCGGCCCGTAAAAAGAGACGCGACAAACATGAACAGCCAAAATTCGCAACGCGGTTTTTCGTTCATCGAACTGTTGATCGCGATGACGGTGACCATCGTCATCGCGGGCATCGCGAGCACGCTGGTGGCCCAATCCTTCCGCATGCGTTCTCGTGAAGACGCTCGCTCCGATGCGATCGCCGACGCGCAGCGCGCACTCAATATCGTCTCTCGCGAGATCGCCAACTCGGGTTTCGGGTTGATTGATAACGGCCTGGTCCCCGGCGACACTGGCCCGAATGCCATCAGGTTTCGCGCAAACCTCAACGCCTACACGCGTAATGAGGACGGCACCAAGGTGGCGGGCGCCGAAACAGTCAGCGATAACGACGAGGACATCAAGTATTCGATGTACAACGACGACGCGGCCAATCGTCACTACCTCGTCCGCTACGACGTGACGATTGGAGGCCGTGAAGGCACGACCGTGCTGGCAAACAGACTCGATAGTTTTCAGCTCCAGTATTTCAACAGTGCCGGAACCGAACTGAACGTCGCAGCCAATCCCAGCCTCGCAATAGATGCGTGGAAGATCAGGATAACCGTCGGCGTGATTCTGCCGGCCGAAGGTGAGCCCGGCTCGCCGGGGTACCAACCCCAATCCACGATCAATATCGTTTCCGACGTCGTGCTGAGAAATGCCAGTCAGATCACTTTCTAGGTTGAGGGTCATCAACGATGAACCGTAAGACAAGAAGAGCTTCAGATCGTCATGGTGAAAAGGGCGCCGCACTGGTGATTAGTATTCTGATCGCCACGCTGCTGCTCGCAGTTGCTGGAACAGTGATCCTGACCAGCGGTATGTCCGCGACGACGTCGATCGAAGGCACGGCCGAACTCCAGGCCTATTACGGCGCCGAGACCGGACTCGAAGCGACGCTGAACGCGCTGCGCGGCCACATGTCCCCGAATGGGTTGCCGGCCAATACGAAGATCGGATTTCTAACTGCCGTCGACCCGCAGAAGTCAAACCATCCCAGCGACGACCCTGAAACCCCCGCACGGCTCTCCGCCTGGCTGCCCTACAATCTGGCCACCGGGCTCGTCACGCCTACAGGCGCGAACTATTCATACAGCGTAGTCGTGATGGATCCTGACGATCCGACCGGAGAAAAGCGTGACGACGACAGCAGTTACCGGCCATGGCGCATCCAGGTGCAGTCAACCGGCTATGGCCCGAAGGGCGCGGTCAAGCGCATGGAGATGATCGTTCAGAAGACTCATTTCGAGTTTGACCCTGATGCGATGCTCCTGATGCGAGGCTCTGACAGTCTCATGGCAATGACGTTCAACATAGGCAACAGCAATTCGAAAACCTATACCGGACACGACAACGCCACCGCTAAACCTAACCTGCCGACCTTTGGCGTCACCCATGCTCCGGACAAGATCATCGCGGATGAGGCGATCACAAAAGGCGCGACAGTCGAGGAAGTGAAAACTCAGATCGTGGACGTCGACGACTTACCCTCGTGGCTACAAACGGCTGATAAAGCCCGCGAATTTTTGAACGAAATGCAGTTGGTGGCACGCAGCATGGGCCGTTACTTCACGAGCCTCAACGGGCCTGCCGGAACCGTCACCAAATCTGAATTTACGTTTGTAAACGGCGACGCCACGCTCACAGGCGGCTCAGGTCTCTTGATCGTGACGGGTAACCTCTACATGAACGGCAATCCATCGTTCGACGGAGTCATTCTCGTGCTCGGCGAAGGCACGATCTATCGCGACGGCGGCGGCAGCGGCAACGTGCTCGGTTCGATCTACGTCGCTAAGTTTGCGCGCTCCTGGCCGTCCGCCGAAAACGGACTGCCGCACCCGTTCCTTGCGCCTGCGCTCTACACCGACGGCGCCGGCACGTCGAACCTGAAGTACGACTCAGCCATGGTGCAAAAAGCCAAGGACGCGCTTGGCGACATCGTGCGCGACGTGCGCGAGTACTAATTCAAATAGCAACACGCCCGCCTCTCTTTCATCCGTGTTATCCTTTCACGGATGGCTGACATCCTACTTGTCGAAGACAAAGACAGCCTGCGCCGCGTCCTCCGATTAACGCTCGAGAATGCTGGTTACAGCGTCAGCGAAGCCATCGATGCCCGTTCAGCACTGAACGAGATCTCCACCGCTCGCCATCGACTCGTACTCAAAAGATGAGGGAATACGCTCTCTGACCCGCGACCGCGAAATCACCACCGATGAATCGCCCGGCGAGATCGCCGGGGAAACTGTCGAACAAGTCGGCGCAACGGTTCCAGAGCCGGCGCAACCGAAACCGTCGCATCCGAGCACCGGCCGATCGGCGTTCTTCGTCGGCGCCGGCATTCTGATTAGCCGCATCGTCGGTCTCATCCGCCAACGCATCTTCGCGCACTACTTCGGACGCTCCGGCGAAGGCGACGCTTTCAGCGCGGCGTTTCGCATTCCCAACTTTTTGCAGAACGTGTTCGGCGAAGGCGCGCTGTCCGCATCGTTCATTCCCGTCTATGCCAAGCTGTTGGCCCAGGACGACGAGAAGGAAGCGGGGCGCGTGGCGAATGCCATCTTCGGCATCCTCGCGCTGGTCACGGCCGTGATCGTTTTGCTTGGCGTGCTCGCGACACCTTACATCGTGACCGCGATCGCGGCCGGGTTCGAAGCAGAACGACGCGAGCTGGCGATCACGCTCGTCCGGATCTTTTTTCCCGGCGCGGGACTGCTGGTGCTTTCCGCGTGGTGTTTGGGAGTTCTAAACAGTCATCATCGTTTCTTTATTTCTTACACGGCGCCCGTCGCCTGGAACGCGGCCATCATCGCGGCGCTCGTCTATTACGGAAACCGCGTCGATCTGTCGACGCTCGCTGCTTACACGGCGTGGGGATCGGTTGTTGGCAGCGCGCTTCAGTTTGGCGTTCAGCTTCCAGCGGTTTTGCGTTTACTCGATCGCGTTCGCCCTGAGGTCGCAATCGCCAATGCTCACGTCCGCCAGGTGCTTCACAGTTTCTTTCCAGTGTTCATGAGCCGCGGCGTAGTGCAGATCAGCGCGTTCGTCGACGCGTTCCTGGCGAGCTTTCTCGGGCAAGGCGCGGTCGTCGCGTTGAACTACGCGCAGAGTCTCTACACGCTGCCGGTTAGTCTGTTTGGCATGTCGGTTTCGGCGGCTGAGTTGCCAGCGATGTCCAAGACTCTGGGTAGCGAGAGCGTCGTCGCCGAAACGCTGCGGCACCGGCTGGACGAAGGACTCAAGCGGATCAGCTTCTTCATCGTTCCTTCGGCGGTGGCGTTTCTGGCGTTGGGCGACGTGATCGCCGCCGTCCTTTATCAGACGGGCAAGTTCAATCGCGACGACTCCGTCTACGTTTGGACCATACTCGCCGGCGCGGCGGTCGGGCTTCTCGCATCGACGCTGGGCCGGCTTTACTCCTCAACGTACTACGCGTTGCGCGACACGCGCACGCCCTTGCGCTATGCGGTCCTGCGCGTCGCGTTTGGCGGCGTGCTGGGTTACTTCTGCTCGTTACACCTGCCGCGGCTTCTCGGCATCGATCCGCGACTCGGCGCCGCCGGTCTGACAGTGGCGTCGGGCCTCGCCGGCTGGACCGAATACATTCTGCTGCGTCGAAGCCTCAATCGACGGATCGGGACCACTGGACTGCCTTTCTCCTACACGGCAAAACTCTGGACCGGCGCGCTCATCGGCGCCGCACTCGCGTGGGCCGTCAAGCTCGTGGTCGGCGGCTGGCATCCGATCCCGCTGGCGATCGTCGTCCTCGGCCTGTACGGCACCTGCTACTTCGCTATCGGCTATCTCCTCGGCCTCCCTCCGGCGCGCGCAATCCTCGGCCGGTTCCTCAAGTTTGTCCCCGGACTGCGTTGAATCGGTGCCGGCGCTGGAACTGCCTCGGGATTAGTTCTTTATTCACTATGATTTGAGATAAGAGCAACCCGTAGGAGTTTCAAAATGCCCCAGTTTTTCAACCTGCAACGCCTCATCGTCTCGGTCGCGGCGTTTGTGGTTATGGTCGCGGCCTCGTCAACAGCATGGGCCGATCCAATCACGATTACGACCGGCAACCCCAACAACCAAGGCACCGATAACGTTCTCTTTAACAACCCCGCGCTCGTTCATTCAGGTCTGCTCGTACAGGGCGACTTCAATGGCTCAGGCGCTGGCTTTATCGTCGATTTCACGTCTGCGTCAGGTTCCGGAAACCTGGGCGTTAGCGGCGGCCAGGCGGTGCTGGTTGGAGGAACTGGAAACATTCCTCTCAGCAACGTAACGGTCCAACTCGAAAACGGCGCTACTTTCACCAAACTGATTCTCAACATCGACGTCACCAATGGCCTGCCCCCACCGACGCAGGTGCAGTTCACGGTCAATTACACACTTCTCGGCGGCCAGGTTTTCAACCAGGTCTTTACTGTCGACACTAACGGTCAGAACTTCTTCGGCATCCTGGCCGGCGACGGCGCGGTGATCAACAGCGTCACGGTCCAGGGCCTGAACGGCACGACGTTCTCCGAAATCAATCAATGGCGGCTCGGCGGCTTCGCTCCGGCGGGCGGTGAGGTTCCTGAACCGGCCAGTCTGTTCCTGTTGGGTACCGGACTCCTTGGAACGGCCGGGGCTGTTCGCCGCAGGTTGAAAAATCGCCAACAGAAATGATATGGATTGGACCGTTCTGGAACGCCCCTAACCAGGAGACAAACGCATGTACACCAAGCCAATGATTCTTCCACTAGACGGGAGTGGCCGGATCTATGTGCTACAGGATGAAAAAGGACAAGTGGTGGGAACGGGCTCCCGCGAAGTCTGCGAGACGCTCATGTACCTGATCGGCGCTGGTCTCGCACCGGCAAGCGACCAGGGCCAGACCGTCGGCCACACGAATGTGCGAGCTGCCATCACCATCTAGCACGCGGTTACAGCAAGGACGAGATTCTGGAACAGGCAACCACCTGTTCCAGAATTTTTTTTGAGATTTTTCTGGAGCCGCCGTCGTATTGAATATTTAAGTTAAGTATCCTGGAAAAACGGAAGGTAGTGCAGCGGCAGGCAGGCGCGGCGGGGGTCTGCGGTTTTGCTATCATACCGGCGTGCAGCCAGTACTCTTTGCCGACCAGATGCGGGAGACCGATCGTCTCACCACCGAGCGT
>DASRIM010000140.1:0-10120 GCA_035649995.1 Pyrinomonadaceae bacterium
GTTTCGGGCGTGTCGGCCTTCATGTAGTCGCGGTTGAGGTTCTGGTACGTGCTGGTTGCGCGCCAGCCCATCGGCGTTGGACCATTTTGGTTGATGCGGTTGTACGGGCTGGAGCGTTCATGTCCGTCCGTGTTGTAGATCGGAATGAAGAGCAGCACGACGTTGTTCAGCAGGCCGGCGTCGGACTTCGTGATGGCGACGTCTCGCAGCAATGCGAACCCGGCGTCTTTGCCGTCAGGTTCGCCGGCGTGGATGCACGCCTGGATCAGCACGACTGCTTTGCCTTCCGCTTGTGCTGCTTCAGGAGTGAACGTGCCTGTTTCGGAGGCGATTAGCAACGGCAGTTCACGGCCCTGTCCGCTGTAGCCGAAGCCGCGATATTCGATCGCCGGTGAAGCGCCGGCGAGACGTTTGGCGTAGGCAATCGTATCGGCATAGTTGGGTGTTTCGCGGAAATCCGTGATTTCAGCGTGGGTGCGCCAATCGGTAGACATAGTTTGTTATCGGGATCTAACGAAGTTCTGTATGACAAGAACGGCACTCGTCGCGCCGTTTGGCGTTAAGAGTGCCGCATGAAACACAGCGAACGTACATCGTTCGCGCAAACCAACTGGTGATGAACGCGCTGATGCCGAGGATCAGGATCAGGACAACCGCGTTCAGCAGAAAATCTTTCATTCGTTTTATCCGTGTTCCTTATAAGTCGCGCTGTCCTCGGATGCGGCTGTTTCCCGAAGCTCGTCGATGTCTTCTGCGCCGGCGTTCTTGATGATCTCGCGCGCGTGGTCAGCCTGATCGTCGATTACGTAAGCAACCACGATCGAACGCCCGTTACGCAAAGCGTCTTTGTAAATATACACATCTTCGTGCGGAACGCCTTCGCCGAGTTCTTCCTCGACTGAATCGCCGACGGCAGATCCCGCGGCGGCGCCGAAAGTTCCCAGCAACGCAGCGCCGATCATTCCAAACGCGATCACTGGTCCAACGCCCGGCACCGCCAGAGTCGCGACCGCAAGGCCCAGCGTTGCACCGCCGGCGGCGCCCATCGCGCCTCCGACCGCTGCTCCCATCGCGCTGCCCATGCCTGGTTCTTCCGTGTCAGCGATCGGCACGCCACGCTCGACGCTGTCAGACCGCGAGTCGGGCGTTAACAGACCGACCTTCTCCGCCGCTACTCCCAATCCGCGTAATTCATTAACTGCTCTCTCCGCATCCGCTCGTGATTCAAATACACCAGTTACGACTTCCATGTTCGGTCCTCCCGTGTTTGGTCTCAGCTTAACTTCTAGCGCGCCGTGACACAGGCAGCAAGCCGTAAGCCTCATCGACACAAATCGTTGAGGAAATCCGCAAAGCTATGTTAGAGTCCAGTTACGGTCTAACCAGTCGTAAACACAACCGCACAAGAGGCTGAAAACGGATGTTCGATATCGTAGACAAACACTGGCCGATGTCCGAGGGCGACGGAAAAGCGACGCGCAAGAAGCGTCCGCGCATACTGGCGATCACCACCGATTGCTGCACGGGCTGCTCCGGATCGCCGGCGTGTATCGAGTATTGTCCGATTGAAGCCTGCATGTTCTGGGTTCCCGATGAAGACCACCCGCCGTTTGGACGGATCGAAGTCGATCCCTATCTCTGCATCGGCTGTCAGAAGTGTACGAGCAAAGGCCCTGACGGCGCGTTTCTCGACGGTTGTCCATGGGACGCGATCGAGATGGTCCCAACCGACGACTGGGAAGCGCTCCACGGCATTACTTTGCCGGACTCGCCGCCCGCTCCACCTGCTTAATCGTCAGTTTGGCTTGTTGACGGATACGCTCGGATACTTCGCTTGAATCCGCATAAGTCTGAATTACGGCCACGTCTTCTTTTGTGCCGATCAGCGCCAGACCGCGCAACGCTTCCCATACGCTGCTTTCATCGGAATTGACGTTCATCACCTCGTCGCCGGACGATACCTGCGCGCCGTTCGTTTTGAGGATTTTGTTGATGCGTCCGGGCAATGGAGACCGCAGTCCGATCACGCTTCCGTCCGGTTGTTGAATTCGCGCGAGCAGCGTGCTTCGTGCAACCTCCGATCCTTCCTTCAAGCTACTCGCGATCACGCCGCCCGCCGTTGCTCGCACCGGATACGGAGCCAGCACGGAAACGAGTTCGGCGCGGCCGCTTGGATCGTTGAATCTCACGAGCGCCAGTGCCGCGTTGCGTCGCACCATCGGTTCCTGATCCTGTAGGAGTTTTTTCAACGCTTCATGAAACTCGGGCGACTTGTTGTCGAACCCCATCAACCAGGCGACAGTCAGGCGGAACTCCGTTTCGGGATCGCCGCTCAGGGTGATCAGTTGCGGGTACCAGGTTTTTGCGCCGGCGTCGCCCCGTTCGATGCGTTGCTGGATTTGCAGCAGTGCGTGTTGGACGTGTCGCGGGTTTTTAACGTCGGTCAGGTACTTCGTGATGTCTGCGTCAGACAGTTCGCGTCCGAACCATGTGAAGTACCAGGCCAGAAAGGTTGCGACCACGAAGAGGAAGGCGAGCAGGAGAATCGGACGTGAACCGCTTTTACTCATCCACGGATCAGGCAGGATAGATCTGGTAGAGCATAAGATAAACGATCACGCCGCTGACGCAGACGTACAGCCACAGCGGAAGCGTGATTCGCGCGATGCGGCGGTGACGGGCGAAGTCGTTGCGCAGCGCGCGGTAGAACGTCAGTATCACGAGTGGGACGATGACGATTGCCAGGATCGTGTGGGTGGTCAGGATCGTGAAGTAGATCGGACGCACGATGCCGGCGCCCTGGAAGCGCGTCGCTCCGTGATTGTAGTGATAGGTCACGTATGAAGCGAGAAACAACAGCGAAACGCCCAGCGCCGCCAACTGACACGCGCGATGAGCCGCGACGTTGCGCGATCTAATGAACGTGTATCCCGTAAACAACAGCACCGCACTCGTGCCGTTCAGGCAAGCGTTTACGTGCGGCAGGTAAGAGATGAAATCTGTCACAAATCAATTTGCGTCGCAGGTTATTTCTGTGCGGCGACTTGTTTGCCCTTCTCGGTCAGCGAGTAGAAGTCGTTTCCCTCTTCGGCGAGCAAGCCGTCGGCTACGAGTTTCTCGACGATATCAAATACAGCCGTTCGCGCTTCCGGATCGTTGCCGCCGGCTTCGAACAACTCGTGTAGATCGAGCGTCTCTTTTCGCCAGTGCGCAAAACTCCCGAGCACTTTCTTCGTTAATTGGTCCACGGTAAAACGATTGTCAGGCGTCCTTAACTTCTGCCTGGTTCATGCGGGAGACGATGGCCTTGACGTCAGGCGGGACGGCGCGTCCTTTCGCGTCGAGCAATGGCGGCGCAGTTGATCTGAGTTGTCCCCAGTCGCTGCGGGCAGCGACGGCGCCGGAATGATTGCCGCCGCTGACGGCCGGCGCACTCGAGCGGCCGACAAACGGCAGCGGCAGCTTGCCTTCAGACCTCAGGTAGAGCAGCGGATTGATGACAAACAGCAACGCCATCACCAAACAGACGGTGATGATGAACAGGTTGTCCGTCGTCAAAAAATCGCCGGAAGAGATTACGCTGATGACGGCAATCGCCAGAAAACCCAGCGCCGCCAGGATGCAGAGAAAGTTTAGCAGTCGCAGCTCTTTGCTCATCAGTTGAACCTGATCAGTGTCGCGCCTTTCCCGCCGGCTTCTTGCGCTCGTTCACTTCCTCGTACCCGCACCGCTCGCACTGCCACATCGGAAAAGCCGCTTCAGGGTTCGCCGTCGCCTCGTACACGGCGCGGTTCGAGGGAATGATCTTACCGCCGCAACGCGGACAAGAGCGCCCGCGCGTCGTCCGCTTTTCCACGTCGAGAGCGAGCGGATTATCGTCAGCCATTTCCTCTATGACGCCTCAACAAGATAAAGATCGAACAGAAGATCGTGACCGGCGGTATCAACAAAACCAGCACGCCCATGTTGATCGCACGCACCAGGCGACTGTTCGCCGTGCTCGTCAACGCTGCGCGGCACATCGAACATTGCGCCTCCGCGTCAACGCCAGTGAACAGCAGCAGTATTCCTGCCGCCAGCACTACGAACAACAACGATCGCCATCCGCGCAAATTCATTACAGCTCCTCGATCGGCGCCGGCGCCACCGGCGGCGCCTCCTTGAATTGGTACCTCAACCCCAGCGACCGAAAACTGTCGGGGAAGAAAGCAAATAACAATAGTATACAGACTACCAGCATCGGCACCAGCGTGAGAATCAGGCTCAGCCGCTCAAACTTCAAGTGCATGAAGTAAGCCACGATCAACGCCGCCTTGATGATCGACAAGCCGAGCAGGATAACCAGCATGATGACGATAGACATGGGCCGGTACGCCAGAAAGATCTCGATCAGAGTCAGCACCACGAGCCAGACCCAAATCGAGATGAACAGCTTGTTACTGCCGGCAAAATGTTCGTCCGCGTGTGCGTGTGCGTTCATTTTCGATTTCCTCCGTGCGTGGCTTAGTGCCCGGCCAGGTGTCCACCAATGTCGACCGACATGATGTAAATCAGCGGGAACACAAACATCCAGACGAGGTCGACGAAGTGCCAGTACAGACCGCTGATCTCGACGTCTTCATGTTTGAGTTTCTTGACGCGAGCTGCTACGACCGCCAGATAAACCACGCCGGTAGCGACGTGAAACATGTGCAAGCCGGTGATCGTGAAGAACGTTGCGCCAAACAGCGGGCTCGGCGGCACGCCGTTAGTCGTCGTGAACGCCTGCACCCACGACTCAGGCAGATAGAACGGCCGCATTCCCTGGTGAATGAGATGGTTCCACTCGATCAAGTGGAGCACGACGAACGCTGCACCGAAGAATATCGTCGCCAGGATCCACTTCCGCGCTTTTGCCTTGTCGCCCTTGCTCGACGCCGACACGCCAAACACCATCGTCAAGCTCGACGACAGCAGGCAGAACGTCATCACCGAGGCAAATACGATGCTCGGGTAGAACGGAAACGGCGTGGGCCAAACGTTCGACGCGCGCAGATAGCTGTAGCCAATGAGCAGCGCGGAAAACGTCAATGAGTCGGAGACGATGAACAACCACATCCCCAACTTGCGATGGCCGACCCGATACGGGAGCGCGCCGCCTTCCCAATCCACTGCCGGAAAATGTTCTGCACGTGCTTCAGTGCTCACCTGTCACCTCCAAAGGAATAGGAGTAGGAATAGGTAGATCCAAAGAGCGTCCATGAAATGCCAGTAAATCGAAACTGCATCAGCCGAGGCTTGTCGTTTGTGTACCTGCGCCGCTTCCTTCAGCACGCGGCGCGAGCGCAACCACAGGAAACTGATTCCGAGTAACCCTCCTGCCAGGTGCACTGCGTGAGCGCCTGTCAGCAGGTAGAAGAAAGAGCTGTGCGGATTGCTCGAAAGGTACATTCCCTGCGCCGCGAGTTTCCTCCACGCGAAGACCTGCGACAGGAGAAAACCCGCGCCGAGCACCACGGTGATGAAGAGCCACTGCCGATAAACGTGCGCGGCCTCGACCGGTGATGCTGTCGACGTTTTCAATTTGCGTCGCGCGACTTCCAGCGTGACGCTGCTTGCGAGAATCAGGATCGTGCTGGCGATCAGTACCGGCGGCAGCGGCAGCGAGACCCAGTCGTTCGCCGAAATGGAGCGCACGATGTAAGCGCTGCTCAGCGACGTGAACATCATCGTTACGGATGCGAGCCCGACCCACATGCCGATTCGATAACGATTCGCGTGCGACTTCGGATCGCGAAAGTCATCGCCGGGACGTTTCGAGCCGTTGCCGTTAGGTCCGGGAAAGCCCGGCCCCGGGCCGGCGCCTTTTTTGATTATCGGTCTAGTGCTTGTGACCATTGTGGCCATTATCGGCTGGCACCTCGGCTTCTATGTCAGTCTGCATCACGAAATCTTTCGGGGCGCCAGGTACCGCAAACTCGTAGGGCCCGTGATAGACCGTAGGCAACACGCCGGCGAAGTTGTCGTGCGGCGGCGGCGACGTCGTGTTCCACTCGAGCGTCGTTGCCTCCCACGGATTGTCGCCGGCTTTCTTGCCCTTGAAGATGCTCCAGAAAACGTTGAAGTAGAACAGTAACTGCGCCGTGATTGTGATCACTGCCGCGACCGATACCAGCAGCACCAGCGGATCGACGTTCCTCAAGAATTCGTACTCAGCAAAACTCGCGAAGCGTCGCGGCATGCCGCGGATACCCATCGTGTGGAACGGGACGAAGATCGCGTAGACGCCGACGAACGTGAGCCAGAAGTGGATCCTGCCGATGCGTTCATCCATCAAGCGTCCAAACATTTTCGGGAACCAGAAGTAGGTCGCCGCAAACATACCGAAGATCGACGCGACGCCCATGACGAGATGGAAGTGGGCGGTCACGAAGTAGGAGTCGTGCATAGCCAGGTCGAGCGAGCTTTGTCCCAGCACCAGACCGGTGATGCCGCCCGCAACGAACAGCGAAACGAACCCAAGCGCGAACAGCATCGCGCAAGTGAAGCGAATCCTCGATCCCCAAAGCGTGCCGAGCCAGTTGAATGTCTTGACCGCCGAGGGCACGCCGATCGACAGCGTCAGGATCGAAAACGCGATCGCCGAGTACGGGCTCATGCCGCTGATGAACATGTGATGGCCCCAGACGAAGAACCCGAGCAGTCCGATGGCGAAGATCGCGAAGACCATCGCGCGATAACCGAAGACCGGTTTACGCGCGAAAGTCGCAAGGATGTGTGACGTCGCGCCCATGCCGGGCAGGATCGCGATGTAGACTTCCGGGTGTCCGAAGAACCAGAACAGGTGCTGCCAGAGTATCGGCGAGCCGCCGGTGTGCAACGGAAAGTTCGGATGCGAGCCTGACAGAATTCCGCTCACGTAGAGTCCGCCGGGAATGAAGAAACTGGTTCCGGCAACGCGATCGAGCAGCAGCAGGATTCCGCCTCCCAACAGCACCGGAAACGAAAGCAGCGCCAGCACGGCGGTCGTGAACCACGCCCAGCAAGTCAGCGGCATGCGCATCAGCGACATGCCTTTGGTGCGCATGTTCAGCAGCGTCGTGATGAAATTGAGCGCGCCGAGAAGCGAACCCACGCAGAAGATCGCGATGCTGATCACCCAGAGGTTCATGCCTGCGCCCTGTCCCGGGCCGGCGATTCTTCCGAGTGCGCTGAGCGGCGCGTAACCAGTCCAGCCGCCGATTGGTCCAACGGTGCCGCTGCCGCCTCTGAATGATGGTCCAAGAGCGGCGAACCATTCGCCGAGCGACTGATTGCCCTCGACGAAGATGGCCAACAGGATGACGATGAAGCCCACGAGCGTCACCCAGAACGACAACATGTTCAGCACCGGAAACGCCATGTCTTCGGCGCCGATCTGGATCGGGAGAAAGTAGTTGCCGAAGCCGCCCTGCGGCGCGGTGGTGAGCACGAAGAACACCATGATAGTTCCGTGCATCGTCACGAGCGACAGGTAGAACTCCGGAGTCATGACGCCGCCCGGCGCGCCCGTGGGAAACAGTGTTTCCAGAATCGTCCAACTTGAGTTGGGCCATGAAAGGTTTATGCGCATGAGCAGCGACATCAGCATGCCCACTATGACCGCCGCCAACGCCAGCATGATGTACTGAATGCCGATGACCTTGTGGTCGACGCTGAAAATGTACTTGCGAATGAAGCTCGTTGGCGCTGGATGCCGGTGTACGCCCTCGTGAGTTTCTGACATCTGTCGTCTCTCCTGCTAAGAGTTAAGGAAACACAGACCCAAGATCATTTAGTTTGTTGGCAGCGGATATTTATTCAGCAACTCCGCTATTCGCGCCTGAAACTGCTCCTGCGGCAACACCTGTAGCGCGGCGAGCTCGTCTTCCGGAAGAACCAGCATGTAACTCTTCATCTTGAAGTGCAGTTGGCCGCACAACTCGGCGCAGGCGAGCTCGTACTTCCCTACTTTGTTCGCGACGAAGTTGACCTTGATCTCCATGCCCGGAACGAGGTCCTGTTTGAAGCGCAGTTGCGGCACCCAGAAGTTGTGAATGACGTCTTTGGATCGCAAACGCAGTTCGACCGGACGATTGACCGGGATTGCGAGTGCCGAGGTAACCGAGTCGTCCCTGGCGGCGGCATCAGCAGAGTCGAGGCCGATGAAATTCAGCGTACCGTCGTCGATCAACGCAGGATCGGTCCGCCCGAATTTGTTGTCAGCGCCGGCGTAGTGGAAGTTCCATTGAAACTGCTGCGCCACTGCTTCGACGGTATAGGATCCCGGAGGTGCGTCGTGCAGACGCAACGAAGCCCACACGCTTTGACCCATCACTGCGAGCGCGATGAAGATAACGGCAGTGATCACCGTCCACAGCACTTCCAGCCGATTGCTGCCATGCGTGTAGAGGGCGCGATCGCCTGGTTTGCCCGTGTCGCGAAACTTCCAAACCGCCCAGCCCAGCGCGAACTGCGCAGCCGTGAAAGAGATGCCGACGACCACGATCGTGATCATGAACTGGCGATCGAGCGCGGGTGCGTGCTGAGAAATGGCCTCGGGAAACCACCATTTCCGAACAAAGAACAACACGACCGATAGTATGGTGATGATCCAGATAATAACCGCAAGAACTCGTCCCATCGGTTACCTCTCCTTAGTTGGTGTCTGTCGCGGCAGGGTGCCGGACATTTACCTATTCAGAACCATTAAGATAAACAGAAGCGGCAAATAGAGAACCGATGCCAGCAGCAACCTGCGCGCATGTTGCCGCGACATCGAGAATGCCGCACGAAGACTGCTGTAGAGAAAGAGCAGCCCGAGTAACGCTGCGCCCACAAGATAGATCCGGCCCGCCATTCCCAGCAGCGACGGCAGCAGGCTGACTGGTAGAAGCATCAGCGTGTAAACAACGATCTGCTGCGCCGTGACCCGGCCGTCAGGTTCGACAACCGGCAACATCAGGATTCCCGCACGGCTGTAGTCCTCGCGGTACATCCAGGCGATCGCCAGGAAGTGCGGGAACTGCCAGAGGAACAGGATCGCAAACAACACCCAACCCTCGATCGAGATCGAATCGCGCGCCGCGGTCCAGCCAATCAACGGCGGCACCGCGCCGGGAAAAGCTCCCACCATCGTCGATAACGAGGTCCTCGTTTTCAGCGGCGTGTAGGCGAAAACGTAACCTGCGATCACCGTCAAGCCGAGCAGTGCGCTCAGCGGATTGACGAAGACGAGCAGATAGATCTCAGCGGCGATAGTTACGCCCGCGCCAAACGCCAGCGCCTCCCACGGCGCCAGTTTTCCAGCCGGCAGCGGCCGCGCGGCTGTGCGGCGCATCAAGCCGTCGAGATCGCGTTCCGCGTATTGATTGAGCGTCGCGATGCCGGAAGATAAAAGTCCGACGCCGAACAGAGCGCTCAGCATCCGGACGTAGTCGATGCTTCCTGCGGAAGCGAGTGCGAAACCGGCGGCCGACGTGAGCACGATCAGAAACGTGATCCGGGGCTTTGTCAGTTCGACGTACGCAGACATGCGCTCGCGCAGCGACAGACGAGGCCGCTCCATTAAGTCGCTTTGGAGCGGGGCGACTGCCGGGCTACGCAGATCGATAGCAAACTCTTCCATTCGTAATCTACGACTCCTGCGGCCTCGCAGCCATTTCCATCGCTGCTTCGGAAGCGGGCAGGACCCTGAAAGTTCTCAAAGTCAAAACAATCGTGGTGGCGAAGACCAACGCGCCGCACGCAACATGCGCGACGGTGATCGAGATCATCGGATGCAACGGTTGCGGCTCGTTCGGCGATGCCAGCCGCGTCAGGTAGGCGGCGACGCCGAGGAACAACTGCACCACCAACAACACCAGCGCGATCGTCGCGGGCCGCGTCAAAAACGTTTCGCCTTTGTGACGCCGCAGGACTGACACCGCCGCGCCACCGAGCGCTAGCGTTACGGCGAACGCGCCGCCGACGTGCGCCAGAACCAGGTGCACCGGCAGGTGATGATCCCACGTCGCGGAGTGCCGCAGCGTGGCGCCGAGAATCAGTTGCAGAAAGATCGTCACCAGCGCGGTCGTACACAGCCAGCGCAGCGGAGGCATTCCCTTCTCTTCCGGAAGGACGC
>DASRIM010000141.1:0-58187 GCA_035649995.1 Pyrinomonadaceae bacterium
TTGCGGGAGGTCAAAGGGATTTTAAAAGTTTCTTAGTTTGACTGTAGCAGGAACGGCAAGGGGTTGACGGCCTGATCGTTGATACGGACTTCGTAATGCAGGTGTGGTCCAGTCGAGCGACCCGTCGAGCCGACCTTGCCGAGCAATTGCCCACGCGAAACGCTCTGATCGAGCTGCACGTCGATGTGCGAAAGATGCCCGTACTTCGTCGTCAAACCATCACCATGGTCCACGACGACCAATTGCCCGTATCCATTCTGCCAACCCACAAACGACACACGTCCAGCAGCTCCAGCAACCACCGGCGCACCCCACGCAGCTTCAATGTCCTGTCCCGAGTGAAACTCGTACCCGCCGCCGCCAAACGGATTTCGCCGTCCGCCAAACCCGCCTTCGAGCGTACCCTGAACGGGCCAAAGCGTAGGCGTGTACCCGCGCTGCCGAAGAATCGACTCGTAAGCTGACATATCTTCTTCAAGACGGCGCATCTTCGCCGTCAGCGTCGCGAGACCCATTTCGTCGAGCGGCAACGCCGGCCCACCAGTTCCCGACGTGCTCATAGAGAAATCCACAACACCCGACTTCTCCGCCAGCTTTCGCGATGTGTCTTCAACTTTTTCAACGCGCGTGTTGAGCTGTTCCAACTCCAGCCGCTGCCGTTCGTTCTCGGCCTTCAGCCGCTGATTCTCCATCTCGATGCGGATATGCGCCGCATGCTGCGTCAATCCATAAAGCCCGTAAATCAATCCGACCGCAATCACAGCGACGGCTGCGAAAAATATCGTGACTGATCTCTTTTCGACTCGGATTCGTTGGACGCGTGCGCGAGATCGGGAAGTGTGGGCAATTATGAACGAGTAGAATCGGTCTTCTTTAACCATTTTGGGGGTGCTCCTGTTGTCTGCCGGGGAAAACCGGGGCAAGCGGCGACAACCGAAAAGCACAACTCGCCAAAAGCGATTTGCGCGAATTACGGGAAAGTCTGGTTTTTAAATGAACCTACTTGAGATTTGCAGCGGGTGGATTGAAAACCTCAAGGTCCCTCCGAGGTGAAATCCATCCGGCCGGTCCTGCAAGGCGTTGACCCTATCACAGCGTCGTAAACCGTTGCAACTTTGGAAGGGAAATATAAGAAAGCCGCAGGAAAAACATAAGGGCCCCGAAACTTTCGTCCGGAGCCCTCAAACCATGGAAAACTGAAAATCTAACTGCTAAATCTCGTCACGCCGCCTCCGCGAGCGGTCGCGGAAGATCGCCAACACGATCATCACCAGGAGCGCGATGAAGATTACGATGATGGCGATCTTCACGGCCGCAAGCAGAAAACCAACCAACACGATCAACTGTTTCAGCAGCGCAACAACGACGAGAATCAAAGCGACGATGGCGCCTAACCCACCAAAAGCTTTAAGAATGCCACAGCACATATATTCAACCCCATTACCGAAAATCAGGACCTGCGTTCAAAAGGAAGCGGAGTCACGTCGCGCCGCGCGAACTGCGTAGTCTCACCGGTGCGCAGATTTGCCGCATCGACGGGACGGTTCGCCACGACCGACGGCGGCGGACGACGCGAATCAAATCGAACTATACGATCTGACGACTTGCCGCGTCGAATGTAATCAAACAGCATGTACGCACCGAGTGCTACGAGCGCCACCGGCAATAGTTGCTTGATGGGCAACGTCACTCCCAGCAACGTATGCAACAGAAACATCGTGCCGATAACGATGAGCGTCGTACCCCAGGCAAACGGATTTCCGTAAAGCCTCCGGGCGATGACGTCGTCTTCCGCATCGGGCGACAGACCGACACGCATCAACTGCGCTGTTCTGCACGCATCGACTGCCGCAAACAACCACGTACCCACGACGCCGAGAATGAAGAAAAGTACGGCGCCCTGGGTCAGCACGGCCATCTGAAAGAAGCTGGCGAAGATGGCGAAGTGCACGATCGCTTTCGACGTTTGACCGTTGTACGCCGCGCCCAATCCCGGCACGAACGAAAGCAGTGTCGCGACAAACGGCGAACTCTTCCTTCGCACAATGTTAGACGGACTCGCGTGTGAAGAATGACGCAGAAGCTCCACTCCGGCGACTATGCAATCCTGGCAAAACGGGAATCCCCGCACGCGATGATCGCAGGCAGGGCATAACCAGCGCGCACACTGGTTGCACTGAACCACCGCGGGATTCTTAGCATGGTAGCCACAGTACATCATCTTAAAACGTTAAACTCCTCACCGGTTGTTATGGCCATCGCTATCCGGTTTTGCGCCGGAATGCTCCTGCTGTTGTTCGGCGCCGTGTTTTTGCGAAGCTGGCGTAGCGGAGTTTTGCTCCGGAGCAGCCGGCTTCGGGTCGATTGTAAGTACTTGAGCGTTGCCGGCGGTACGTTCGGCGAGCTGTAGCCCGGCGTCGTAAACTCCGCTGATCGAACCATCCGCTGAAACCGTGCTGCTCAACACGAGCACGGCCGCGAGCAACATCGTCGCCACAGTTGCGAGCTGCGGCGAAATGATCGGATCCAACCACAAACGGAAACGCGAAGCAGCCCGCGATCTCCACGGAGCCTTGATCTCCTGTGGCGTCACTGTTCCCAATGTCGCTTGCAGGATTCTTTCGTTCAGTCCAGCGGGTACCGGTTTCTCTTCTGAAATGTAGGTGTAGCAGGCGCCTATCGCGCGCACCACTTCACCGGGCAGTTCGGTGCAGGAATCGCACAGCGCCGCGTGGCGTTCCCAGCGGTGATACATGTGCGCCGGCAAGAAGCCGTCGAGGTATTCGGTCAACAACTCTTCGAATTCGTCGCAGGTCATCGCGGTATTCGGAACGGTCTTTTGCAGAATCCGCGCTTCGAGCCCTCTTGATGGAGGCGGCACTGTCGCAGTGCGACATGCTTGCATCGTGCTTCGTACCGCTGAAAGTGTTTCGTGGCAGATGGGGCAGCGCATCGCGTGCTCAGCCATCAGCCGGTTAGTTTCGAGACCCACCACGCCCTCAACGTAGTCGGTCAACTGAGTTTCAAAATCCACACACAGCATTATGTTTTCGCTTCCTGCCCCACTTTATTCGCTCATTCCACCGTCTGCCCAAACGCGGAATGAGTCTTTCTTTCTATGCCTCACTCATCGCAACAACTTTCATTCGCCGCAAGATCTTCGCCAGCTCGATTCGGCCGCGATTTATCCGCGACTTCACTGTTCCTTCCGGAATCTTCAACAGGTCGACGATCTCCTGGTAACTAAGCTCCTCGATGTCTCGCAGGATCACGCACGTGCGCAGATCCGGCGACAGTTTGTCGATGCCCGCCTGTACTTGCGACCCGAGCTCGCGCCGTTCCATCTCCTGCTGCACGGAATTGGTCCGCGTGTGCAGGTGGTAACTGTGGTCGGCGAGATCGTCGGCGTGATTATCGTGCGGCGTTCGCTGCCGTTTCCGGTAGTCGTCGATAATCAGGTTGCGCGCCAGCCGCATGAGCCAGTTCTGCAAGTCGCCCTGTTTCGGGTCGTATTGATCCAAAGAACGGTAGACCCTGACGAAAACTTCCTGGGTCAAATCTTCGGCCGTATCTGCGCGGGAGGTAAATCGGTAGGCGAGGTTGTAAATGCGACGGGAATAATTCTGTACGATCTCTTCCCAGGCCGCGCCGTCGCCCGCGCGACACCTGCGAACCAATTCGGCTCCTTCACTGACTGCCAAAGCCTTAACAGCCCCCACGTTTCTTCTCCGGGTACCCTGCGTTGGGAAATCTAAAGGTGGCCAACCTCTTACCAGCAGCGGTTTACGACGCTGACCGTCCTAAAGTTCCGCGTTATCAGTATCTGTCATATCCGTGTTTCGCTCAACGTTCTAACACGGATTTCTTGCCCTCGTCACCGCGCTGTAGTAGCCTGTGCGACCGGCCCAAGATATTGTGGTTTCTCCTGATCGCGGAAAAGACTTGAAAGCGCCCAGCTACCGAAAATACATCGAGTTCGCCGCCCTATGTCTTCTCGCGTCACTTCTTTTCTGGTGGTTTGGGCGCAATCTCGACTGGCGTGAGGTCGGTCAACGGGTCAGCAACGCCAACCCGTATTTGCTCGTCATCGCCGTCCTGATCATCTGCCTCGCCTACGGTGTTCGGGCTTTTCGCTGGGGCGCGCTGCTGAAACCACTCGGCGCCGCGCGTTTTCCTGACCTTTTCGCGGCGACGACAATCGGCTTTAGCGCCGTTTTTCTGATCGGCCGAGCAGGCGAGGTCGTCCGGCCCGTAGTGCTGCCGATGCGCGACCCGCGGGTCCGGCCCAGTGCTTCGCTCGTCACGATACTCGTCGAGCGGATCTACGACATGGCCGCTGTCGCCCTTATGTTCGCCCTCAACCTCATCTGGTTTCGACCGGCGGTGACGTTGGACGTTTCGTTTGGACGAGTGCGGATGGTCGGGTTTGGAATGCTGGTGGCCACGATTCTCGGGATCGTCTTCCTGACGTGGTATCGAAGCCGGTCAGCCTGGCTGATTGACGTGCTGGACAAACGCCTGCTGAGCCGTCGTTTTGTTCCGCAGCGGCTGGCGAAACTCGTCATGCGGCTTCTCGAACAGCTCTCACAGGCGTTGCGCGTTCTGGTCAACGCGCGTGAGCTGGCGGAGACAATTAGCTGGACGGTTTTGCTTTGGTTTGGTATTGCGCTGGCGAATTTTCTGGTGATGCGCGCGTTTGGAATGCGTGTTGGGCCGTCAGAGGCGGTTTTCATCCTGGGTTGGTCACTGGTGGGATCGCTCGTGCCGACGCCGGGCGGCGCGGCCGGGGCGTTTCACGCGGCGACTGCGGCCGGGTTTTTATTCCTGGGAGTTGAAAAAGAGACGGCTGCGGCGGTCTCGATCGTTTTGCACCTGGTGGATTTTGGTCCAGCAGTCCTGTTTGGCGTGTTCTATGCCATCCGTGGAGATCTGAGCTTTTCACGTTTAAGAACACTGGTTTCAAAAAGCGATTTTGAGAACCCTGTTGGCGAGGTTCAAATGAGATGAAATGTCCGTTCTGCGGTTATCTCGAAGACAAAGTGGTCGACTCGCGCGAGTCGCGGGAAGGCGATGCGATTCGCCGGCGGAGAGAATGTCTTCGTTGTGAACGACGATTTACGTCGTACGAACGCATCGACGAGATACCTTACATGGTTGTGAAGAAAGACGGCCGGCGCGAGACTTTCGACCGCAACAAAGTAATGGCGGGATTGTTGCGCGCTTGTGAAAAGCGCCCGGTACCATCTACAAAGCTCGACAGTATCGTAAATGCAATCGAAAAGTATGTTCAGGAATCGCCGGAACGTGAACGTCCTACGAGTAAGATTGGCGAGATGATCATGCGGCGCTTGAAAGAACTCGACAAGGTCGCATATGTTCGTTTCGCTTCCGTGTATCTGGAGTTTGAAGACGTGTCGGAGTTCATGACTGAGCTTAAACACTTGGTCCGCACGCGGAATACGAGTACAACAGGGAGAAAGTAGCGCCGCGCTCCGGCGCTCGACGGTAATGATCAAACCAATTCGCGCGACAGGATTAGAACGGCTCGAGGTGCAGCGGCTGCGCGATCGCGTGGGACGTCTTTTCGCTGCTTTACAGGAAGCGACTGAAACGGAAAACCCGTTGGTGTCGGGCGCGTGGGCCCCGCCGGTCGACGTTTGTGAGACAGAAAAGATGATCATCGTGCGCGCCGAACTTCCGGGCGTCAGCGCCGACCAGATAAAAATCGGACTGTGCAACACGAAGCTCAGAATCTGGGGTGAAAAGAAACGACGGCCTGCCCGCAGGCGTATCATGTCGTATCTCTGTTCGGAACGCAGTTATGGCAAGTTCGGCCGCATCGTTCACCTGCGCTGGACTTTTAGTATTCACGACGCCACTGCCCGCATGAAGAACGGCGTGCTTCACATTCATCTTCCGAAGATTGAAGATCGAAGGGGAGCGGAGGTCGTTATCACCGTCCAGGACGACGCGAAAGACTAGTTTGGCGCAGGGACGCAGGGACTTGGACGCATCACTTCAAGGGGAGTGAAAGCTAAATCATGGCAATCGTAAAAGAACCAGAGTTTGCGGAAGCAATCGATACCGTCGACACCGATCAACAGTTACAGATCCCAAACGAACTACCGGTGCTGCCCTTGCGCGACATCGTGATCTACCCGTTCATGATCGTGCCGCTGTTCGTCTCGCGTGAAAAATCGATCCGGGCAGTCGACGAAGCACTGGGCGAGAACAGAATGATTCTGCTCGCGTCACAGAAAGATCTCGATAAGGAAGAACCGACTGCCGAGGATCTTTATTCGGTCGGCACTGCCGCCGTGATCATGCGAATGCTGAAGTTGCCTGACGGGCGTATTCGCATCCTGGTCCAGGGACTTTCCCGCGCGCACATCGAATCGGTCGACGCGACTGGCGAGTATCTGCGATCGCGCGTCAGCGTGATGCAGGAGGTGCTGCCTCCGGAGCGTTCGCTGGAAGTCGAAGCGCTGGTGCGCAACGTGCGCGCCTCGATGGAGAAGGCGATCAATCTCGGCAAGAACATCTCGCCCGAAGTAATGGCCATCATCGCGAACCTCGACGACGCCGGGCGCCTCGCGGATCTATCTGCTTCTAATCTGGAGTTGAAAGTTGAAGACGCGCAATCCGTCCTCGACATCGCCGACACGACAGCGCGTCTGCGACGCGTAAACGATCTTCTCAACAAAGAGATCGAAGTACTCACGGTCCAACAGGAGATCAACACGCAGGCGCGCGCCGACATCGATCGTTCGCAGCGCGAGTTTTATCTGCGTCAGCAACTCAAGGCCATTCAGAGTGAGCTCGGCGAGGGCAACGAGCTCGCCGAAGAGACGGCGCAGTTCAAAGAGAAGATCGAAGCCGCGAAGATGCCCAAGGCGGCGGAAGAAGAAGCCCTTCGGCAGCTCAAGAAACTCGAGCGAATGCATCCCGACGCAGCCGAGACCGCAACGCTGCGAAACTGGATGGAGATCATGACCGATCTGCCGTGGTCGCGTTCGTCCGTCGATAATCTGGACCTCCAAAAAGCGGAACGCGTTCTCAACGAAGATCACTACGGGCTCGAGAAAGTGAAAGATCGCATTCTCGAAGCGCTCGCCGTGCGCAAGCTGAAAGAGAAACCGAAAGGCCCGATACTTTGTCTCGTTGGTCCGCCGGGCGTGGGCAAGACGTCTCTCGGACGGTCCATCGCACGCGCTTTGGATCGAAAGTTTGTCCGGCTGTCGCTCGGCGGCGTTCACGACGAAGCCGAGATTCGCGGCCACCGTCGAACGTACGTCGGCGCGATGCCCGGAAGAATCATTCAAGCAGTGCAGCAGGCGGGCACGAACAACCCGCTCATCATGTTGGACGAGATCGACAAGGTCGGCGCTGACTTCCGCGGCGATCCGTCGTCGGCGTTGCTCGAAGTTCTCGACCCCGAGCAGAACAATTCGTTCCGCGACAACTATCTCGGCGTCACGTTTGATCTGTCGAACGTGATCTTCATGACGACGGCAAACATTCTCGACACGATCCAGCCCGCGCTGCGCGATCGCATGGAAGTGCTCCGGCTGGCCGGCTACACCGAAGAAGAGAAGCGTGAGATCGCGCTGCGTCATTTGTTGCCGAAACAGATGGACGAAAACGGCGTCACCGCTCGCGACCTCAACGTGTCGAAGACCGCGTTGACGGCGATCATTCAGCAATACACGCAGGAAGCCGGACTACGTCAACTGGAACGTGAGATCGGGAGAATTTGCCGCAAGGTCGCGCGCAAGATCGCGGAAGGTCATAAAGGCGCGATCAGAGTCTCGCTGAAAAACCTGCACGAATTTCTCGGCGCGCCGAAGGTCATCCCTGAAGAAGCCTTGAAAAAAGACCAGGTTGGCGTCGCGACTGGCCTGGCATGGACCGCGGTCGGCGGCGACGTGCTCTTCATCGAGGCGTTGAAAATGAAAGGCAAGGGAAACCTTGTCTTGACGGGCCAACTCGGCGACGTGATGCGCGAGTCAGCGCAGGCCGCGTACTCGTATGCGAAGTCGCGCGCCAAGGAACTCGACATCGCCGAAGAAGACTTCAACAACTACGACCTGCACATTCACATACCCGAAGGCGCGATTCCGAAAGATGGTCCGTCCGCGGGTATCACTTTGGCAACCGCGATGGTTTCGGCGTTGTCGACTCGACCCGTTCGTAAAGACGTGGCGATGACGGGCGAGATCACACTGCGCGGGAACGTGCTGCCGATCGGCGGAGTGAAGGAGAAGGTGCTCGCCGCGCGTCGCGCGCGCGTGACGACGATCATTCTTCCGCAGCAAAACAGGCGCGACCTCGATGAAGTGCCGAAGGAGCCGTTCAAAGATATTCGCTTCGTTTTTGTCGACAACATGAGGCAGGTTTTCCGCGAGGCATTGGGAGATAAGATCGTGCCGCCGGTCTCGTCGGGACCGCGTCCGCAGCGAGTGCCGCAGGCTGCGGCGACAGCCCAGCCCGCATGACTTCAATACAGTCATCTTTAACGAATTTCAGTACAACCCTCATGTTTTACAGGGAATCTGATTTCAGGTTTTGTTGGTTCCCTCGCGGCTCGACGGCAGAGCTGCAAAGCAGCCAGTATTAAACATTTACAAGGAGTTTGGATGACTACGATACGACGCAACTACGCTTCCGTTCTACTCGCGATTGTTTCCTTAATCTCGCTTTCTTCCGCAGCCGCTTTCGCACAGGAATCACAGCAAACCTCCACAGTCAACATCAAGAATTTCGGCCAGATGGATGAGCGATTCTTCCGCGGCGGACAGCCAAAGGAGAACGAATACCGCGAGTTGGCGGCGCTCGGGATCAAGACCGTAATCGATTTGCGCCAGGATCCGAAGGAGTACGAGAAGCCTGCTGTTGAAGCGCTGGGAATGCGTTACGTCAACATCGCGATGAGCGACAAAGATTATCCGCCTGCGGCGAAGATTGAAGAATTTTTAAAGTTGATTGACGATCCGGCAACGGGCAAGTTTTACGTGCATTGCGCGGGCGGACGTCACCGGACGGGCGTTATCGGCGCGGTTTACCGGTTCAATCAATACGGCTGGGATTACGAGCAGGTCTACGCCGAGATGAAGAAGTACGATTTCTATACTCGCTGGGGACACGGCGACATGAAGAAGTTCGTCAAAGACTACGCTGCGAACTTTCATAAGAATGTCGCCGATGCTGCTACTACTGGCGGCGTGAAACACTAACCACAAAAGGCACAAAAGCCACAAAAGGCACAAAGGGTTTTAGAGAGTTCAGTTAAGACAGGTAAGCGCCGGTTCTTCTTAACGAGGCCGGCGCTTTTGGTTTGTTTAGTCTTCACTCTGCTGTTTTAAGCCTTTCTTCTTTTGTGCCTTTTGTGTCTTTTGTGCCTTCTGTGGTTTCGCTACTGATACATGTACGAGTAGCTTTTCTTCTGGTCCCATTCGATGCCTTCGACGTTTTGACCGTCGAGTGCAAGGATGTCGGCGCTGAGCTCATCGGTGCTGATCGTCGGGCTAACGTCAACCGAGTACACGATACTTCCCGGCGACTCTTCACTCGCCTCGCGGTCCACCGCCCGCAACTCCTTATCAAACCCGTGTTGCTTGAACACCTGCCGCAGCGCTTTCTGCGTTGACACGACATTCTTCGTCGTGACCTTCAGCTCCATCGAGCGAAACACCAGCTCCGGTTCGCGCCACTCCAGCAGCCACAACACAACCAGTGAAAAGAACGTCAACACCAGCGCCAGGTCCCAACGCCCGACGCCGGAAGCAAGTCCCAGCGCGAGACTGATCAGCAGCACCGTGATCTCTTTAGGATCGCGAATGTTCGTGCGAAAGCGGACCAGCGACACTGCCGCGAAGATACCGAACGCCCGCGCCGCATTATCGCCGACGACGATCATCAACGCCGCCGCGACAATGGCCAACAGAATCTGCGTTTGGGCCACGTAGGGATTTCGCTTGAGCGCCAGCACCTTCTTGCGCGGCCGAAACGCTAACGCTGCGCCAAGCAGCGCCGCGAGCAGGAAGCGCAACATGATGCGGCCCATCGTTTCGGCCCACGTATCGCCCGCCACGTGCGCCCCGCTCGTGTGGATGCCGAACATGCGATCGATAAAACCGTCCTCGTGGGCATCCGCGCGAGGCGCCGGTGTAGCTTGACCCTGCGGCACATCGATCGTTGGCGCCGGTGCTTCTGTTTGTCGCGTGGTGGCCGGCGTCGTCTGTCTGCCGTTTCCAAGGTAGTAGACGGCCAGCGCCGTCACGACCAACACGCCCGCAAACACCACGGCCAACGTAATGATTTCCTGTTTCCGCTTTTGCTCAGACGGCATCGACTCTCCCCAATGTTCGTAGCTAACGAATGCTGCTGATTTCCTGACCTTGCCCGACGGCGAGCAGTTGATTCGATCGCGCACGAACTGTTCGGGCCAGCATGTCGATCTGGTCCTGCCGGTAATTGGCAGCGCGAAACGCGTCACGAAGCTGCTGATCGCTCAGTTGGGCCAGCAATCCGCTGATCCACTGTGCGTCGCGCACCGTTATGTTTTTCATCAGGCCACTGTTCTTGCCGCCGAAGTGGATCTTGACGCGATCGCCCTTGACCTTCTCGACGAACTTCGACTTTGCGAACTTCTCCGGATTGTTCCGGCTGCGGGTCAAACGCCAGAAGAGCGGCGTCGTGCTCGCGTGACCAAACGTCGCGCCCAGATCGCTGATGACATACCAGAGATCCCCGCCACGGTCTCCGCGCTTCTGAATGATCACGTTGTTCGAGTCTTTGAGGTCCCAGTTATTGATTAGGGCCATCATGATCTTCAGCCCCTGATACTCCGGCGCGCCGACGAACGGATTCTGTTTCCACTTCCACTCACCCACGCGGTCCCACTCTTCCGGGCGAGCTTCGAACCTGACGTTGCTGAACGTCCCTTTACCGGGAATCGTAACGCGCGGCACGAGATAGTTGACTTCAGTTATGTAGCCGACTCCCCACAGCAACCGAATCGCGGAAGTTTCGGATTGAGCTTCCTTTCCGATCTTCACCACCCACTCACGGCCTGAACCATCGCGCACGCGATACTTCTTTGAATAACCGCCCTTCTCTTCTTTGAGGAACGTGATGCGCCGCAGATCGGGCCGCATCCTCGCGCCGCCTGGGCCAAGGTAAAGATCGCGCGACGTAATATCGGCCGGCTGGCGCCAAAGCACCGGCGTTCCTTGTGGAGCTTGTTTCTTCTTCGTGGATTTTGCTGCGACGCCGGCGCCGCCGATCTCAGTCGCTGCCGAGATGCTGAGAATGATCGCCAACAGGATTACTGTTCGGAGCTTCGATAGACGAGTCATACGTTTCTCCAGTCCGCGCTTTGGACCTCGCGGCGGTAATGGGGAAGTTTGTTGGGGAACAGGGGGGTTAAGAGGGGACGCTAACTCCGCTGATCGGCCGATCCATAAAATAGATCTGACTGTTGAAGAGTTCCGGCGCTGATGATTCAACAGGCCGGTATTTCCCGTCGGGATGCAGTTCGCGGGCTTTCGAGTTATCACGCAAATAGGCGTCGATCAACACGTCTCGCAAGTAGCGTTTCGCCTCCGGCTCGGTTACCGGCGCGAGCACTTCTATGCGGTGCTTCAGGTTGCGCGACATCCAGTCGGCGCTGCCGATGTAGACTTCCTCGTCGCCGCCGTTGGCAAACCAAAAGACGCGGCTGTGCTCGAGGAACCGGCCCACCACGCTGCGAACGGTGATGTTTTCAGACAAGCCCGGAATTCCCGGACGCAGTATGCAGATACCGCGCACGATCAAATCTACTTTCACGCCGGCGCGCGAGAGCTCGTACAGTTTCTCGACTACTTGCACGTCCGCGAGTCGATTGAATTTCGCGATCACGTGTGCCGAACGTCCCGCTCGCTTGTGTTCGATCTCGCGATCGAAAAGCTCGTTCAGGTTTTCGCGCAGCGCCACGGGCGCGACCAACAGTTTTCGATAGTCCTTCTGATTCGAAAAGCCAGTCAGGTAGTTGAACAACTCAGTCGCGTCGCGTCCGATCTCGTCGTCGACTGTAAACATGCCGAGGTCGGTGTAGACGCACGACGTCGTTGGGTTGTAATTGCCGGACGCGATGTGGACGTAGCGTTTCAACGACTCGCCTTCACGACGAACCACGAGCGTTAGCTTGCCATGCGTCTTCAGACCGGTGACGCCGTAAACGACGTGTACGCCGGCGTGGTCCAACTTCCGCGCCCATTCGATGTTGTGCTCCTCGTCGAACCGCGCCTTCAGTTCGATCAACGCCGTGACCTGTTTGCCTTGTTCGGCGGCACGGATCAACGCCGGCGGAATCGGAGAGTCAGGACCGGTGCGATAGAGACAGATCTTGATCGCGACGACGTCTTCGTCTTCGACGGCCTGATTTATGAAGCCGGTTACGCAGTCGTATGAATCGTACGGATGGTGCAACAAGCGATCGCGTTCCTTGATCGCGTCGAAGATCGTCTTGTGCGACGTGAACCACTCGGGAACGATCGGCTGGAACGGAGCGTCTTTCAGATCCGGACGGTCGACGTCGTACAGCGCCATCAAGTCCTGGATGTGCAGTGGTCCGTCGAAAACGAAAACGTCGTCCGCTTCGAGGCCGAGCGACTCCGTCAGGTAGTCGATCATCTCCTGCGGCATGTCGGGCGAGATCTCCAGCCGCACTGGCGTACCAAACTTTCGCCGCCGCAATTCTTCCTGAATCACGCTCAGCAGATCTTCCGCTTCTTCTTCGCGAATCTCGATGTCGGCATCGCGCGTCACGCGGAAGCGATGACAACTTCCGGGGTGCATTCCCGGAAACAGCAAGTCGATATTGGCTTCGATGATTTCGTCGAGCAGCACGAAGCGCGTACCGGACGGACCAATCGGAACCAGCCGCGGCACGACCGGCGACGGAACTTTTATCCGCACGAACCGCGATTGCAGCGTTTTTCCGCGCCCCCGCAGCTTCATCTCGTTTGGCGCGTCGACCATCAGGCCGATGTTTACGCTGAGCGGTGAGATGTACGGAAACGGATGGCTCGGATCGACTGCCAGCGGCGTCAGGACCGGAAAGATTTTCTCGACGAAGTAGTGTTTCAGGTCCTCCTTCTCGGCGCGCGAGAGGGAATCGTACGGTGCGAGTTGCACTCCGGCTTCGTTTAGTTCCGGCAATATCTCCTCGCGCAGGCATCGCGCCTGTGCGTCCACGAGTTTCAGAACCTGCTCTCGTATTCGGGCGAGTTGTTCCGCGGGCGTCGCGCCATCGGGAGCGACGTCAGTGATGCCCTGCTCCAGTTCCTCTTTCAGACCGGAACAGCGGATCATGAAAAACTCGTCCAGGTTTGACGAGAAGATGGACAGGAACTTGAGCCGTTCAAGCAACAGGTTGCTCTTGTCGAATGCTTCTTCCAGAACTCGCGCGTGAAATGCCAGCAGACTCAGTTCGCGATTAAAGAACAAGTCAGATTTTGCCGGGGCGACGGAGACCTCTACTGGCTTCGGGAACTCATGAATTCGCGCTTCTCTTTGAACTACTGTGGACATATTTTCCTTTGGGACTGCCTCGTCGATAGTTTGAGAGAGCCATTAAACGTCGGGCAACCGGTGTACCATCCGCGAATTCGAAGGTACTCCGGCGGTAATAGTTGCTCTTTGTGGGTGTTAACCATTCTGTTACGAAAGTGACTCGGGCCGTACGGTGTACGGAAACAATGCTCAATTCGTCGAATTCGTGTTCCCAGTGCTGCCAAATTTTTGCAACGAGAGGGTGACTCGGCGCGTTAAGCTTACTGTGCGCAACCACGAGGTAACGGCCGGCATCATTACCCTGACCGTTTGCCGGAGGGCCGGCGGCGACTTTGGTGGAAAAAGTTATTGATTGGACCTGTCTCAAACGCAGGCAATTGTTTGACACTCTAAAAAACCGTGTGGTAACCTCCGGTGTGATTTTCGGGCTCCTCAGCGTGAGTCTGGCTGTGTCCAAGTCATAGAGGAGCCATTAGATACCGCACCTGAAAAAGTGAATGCAGCCGATGTGAGTTTCCTTCCCGGATAGTCACACGCGTATTCGCATCTGACTTTGTAAGGGAGAACGACGATTTTGATGTCAGCGAGCTACACTCGTTTGATGGCCCGTGTGGGTTTACTAACGGTGCTCGTCGCTTCAGCGGCCAGCAGTTACGCACAGATTCCAGCAGCTTCATCTGCCCGATCGATTCCAACTGAAGTCGAACAGTCGGACGCGCGGATCACTCAGGTCATCGCGCGCGCGGAAGATCACTTCCGCAGGGGCAAACTCAATCTCGAAGACAGCAAGCGCAACGAAGCGCGGCAGGAGTTTGATCGAGCAGTCGATTCCATTTTGGAGTCGGGCTTCGACGTTCGCGCCAGCCAACGTTTGCAAACTTATTATTTGGAGTTAGTCGAGCGTATCTATCGAGAAGAAGTTCCGGCCGTGCAGCCGTCCGCTCCTAACACCGCGACGATGACGCTGGTTGCGCAGAACACGCAGCAGCAGCCGCAAGAACCTGCAAAGACTCCGGCGCCGTCGCAAGTCGGTTTTCGCGATCAGAAGTTTGAGCCTTCGCCGCTCGACGAGTTGAGCAAACTCGTTCTCGATCCGAACGAAACAACTTTCACCAACAAGGACGCCGAGGATCTCGAAGCAGCGAAGAAGAACGTCAACTTCGCTTTCACGCTGAATCCTCTGATCCAGGGTTACATCAATTACTACCAGGGCCGCGGCCGCACGACGATGGAAAGCGGTCTGCGTCGCTCGGGCCAGTTCATGAAGCTCACGCGCAAGATCTTCGCGGAAGAAGGCGTGCCGCTCGACATCACGTGGCTCGGACAAGTCGAAAGCGCGTGGAGAGTTAAGGCTGTTTCGTGGGCGTCAGCTTCCGGTCTGTGGCAGTTCATTCCCGCCACCGGGCGTCGTTACGGCTTGCGGCAGAATGCGTACATCGACGAGCGCAACGGTATCGAACAATCGACGCGCGCGTCCGCTCGCTACCTGAAATGGCTTGCCGATCGTTACAACGGCAACTGGGAACTCGCGATGGCCGCCTACAACACGGGCGAAGGCAACATTGACCGGGCCATCTCACGCGCCGGCAGTTCCAACTTCTGGATGATCTATCCGTACATCGCTCAGGAAACACGCAACTACGTGCCCAACATCCTGGCCGTGATCCTGATCGCGAAGAACCCTGAGAAGTATGGATTCAAGGGGATCAAGCCTGACGCACCGTGGTCGTACGACGTGGTGCGTGTTCCGACAGCCACGAGTTTACAGCTCATTGCGGACGCGACCGACACCAGCGTCGATCACATTCGTACACTGAATCCGGAGTTGAAGCGCGACGTCACGCCGCGAGCCGACACTTACGACGTGCGCGTGCCCGCAGGCCGTTCGAAACAGTTTGTCGCGTTGCTTCAGCGAATCGCTCCCGAGCGACGTGAAACCGCGCGCGTCATTTCCGTCGCGCCTGGTGAAGACCTGCAAAGCGTCGCGAACCGTACCGGTGTCAACGTCGCTCAACTTCAGGCATTCAACGCGGGCGTCGATCTGAAGTCGACGACCAAGCTCGTCGTTCCGAACAGCAGCGTCAGACTGACGAAGTGGGTGAGAGCGACCGGCCAGCCTGAAGCTGCGGCTCCGTCTTCGGGTATCGACAAAGTTCGCGCTCGTAAGGGCGACACGATCGCGCGCATCGCCGCCAGCCGCAACCTCGACGCAAATGACGTTGCTCGCTTGAACGGTATTCCCATTGACGCTGAACTCAGAGCCGGACAGGAAATCAAGGTTCCGTCAACTGCGGCTGCGCCTTCGCGGCGTCGTTAGTTTTTCTGTAACTTTCTAAAAATCGGTGTACCTCACTTTAAGACCAAGGAGCTTCCTCACATGCTCTACCGATCTCTTTCCGCGGCCGTTTATGGAATCGACGCCGACCTCGTAGACATCGAGGTCGACCTGGCCGCAACTCGCGGCGACAACGATCAGATCGGCTCTGTCACGATCGTCGGTCTGCCCGATCCCGCCGTGCGCGAGTCGCGCGAACGCATTCGCGCTGCGATTCAGAACTGCGGCTACTTGTTCCCCCTGCAAAAGACGACGATCAATCTCGCGCCCGCCGACGTGCGTAAAGAAGGCGCGAGTTTTGATCTGCCGATCGCGTTGGGAATTCTCGGCGCGAACGGCGACCTCGCCGAAGCGGACAATCTGATCCATGTGCTCTGTGTTGGCGAGTTGTCGCTCGACGGGCGTGTGCGCGCGATCAAAGGCGCGCTGCCGATTGCGATACTCGCGCGCGAAGCGTCGATTCGTCACTTGCTGGTGCCGGAGGAGAACGCGAAAGAAGCGGCGGTCGTCTCGGGAATCAACGTCTATCCGGTCACGGATCTGCGCAGCGCTGTAAACCTGATTGCCGGTTTGCGTTCGGATCAACCGCCTGCGCCGCTATTCGTCGATCCCGCGGAGGTGCTTGCACGCACGGAACACTACAGCGTCGATTTCAAGGAAGTGCGCGGGCAAGTGTCGGCGAAGCGCGCGCTGGAGATCGCCAGCGCGGGCGCGCACAACATTTTGTTGATTGGACCGCCAGGATCGGGAAAGACGATGCTCGCGAAGCGTCTCGCCACGATCATGCCGCCACTCGAATTCGACGCCGCACTCGAGCTGACGAAAATTCATTCCGTTGCTGGTTTGACCGGACGCGCGGGCCTCGTTACGGAACGGCCGTTTCGTTCGCCGCACCACACGATCAGCGATGCCGGTCTGATCGGCGGCGGGAGTTTGCCGCGGCCCGGTGAGGTGTCGCTGGCGCATCAGGGCGTGTTGTTTCTTGACGAGCTGCCGGAATTCGAGCGCAGTGTTTTGGAAGTGCTGCGGCAACCGCTCGAGGATCAGCAAGTGACGATCAGCCGGGCCTCGATGTCGTTGACGTTTCCTGCGTCGTTCATGCTCGCGGCCGCAATGAATCCGTGCCCGTGTGGTTTCTGGAACGATCCGACGCGCGAGTGTCGCTGTTCGCCGTTGCAGATCCAGCGTTACGTGGGGCGCATTTCCGGACCGCTGCTCGATCGGATCGATATTCATATCGACGTGCCGGCAGTGAAGTTTCGCGAGCTCGCGGGCGATGAAACGTCTGAAACTGACAGCTCCGCCGTGATTCGTCACCGCGTTATGAAGGCGCGGCAGCGGCAACTGCGCCGTTTCAAAAACGAGAAGATCTTTGCGAACTCCGCGATGACTCCGCGCATGATTCGCGCCCACTGCCAGATCGACTCGGCCAGCGAAGGCATGCTTGAAAGCGCGATGAGCCGCTTGGGCCTCTCGGCCCGGGCCTACGATCGCATCCTGAAAGTGAGCCGCACGATCGCCGATCTCGAAGGCAGCGACACCATCACCTCCACCCACGTCTCCGAAGCCGTCGGCTACCGTTCGCTCGATCGGACCTACTGGACCTGACCGGTGTGGACAGAAAGAGCCGTAAACCGTATCCTGCAACCCAGCCGTAAAATCATCGGAGGCGGCTGAGGAATTCACTATTTTTTAGAGTCGGGTAAGGCAACGACGCGCTCAAAGCGCCGCATCACAGCCGCGTTTGAGGGTACTGACCTGGCGCCGCATCCCCACGCGGGTCGTAGCAGGAAAGTGCCGCTCCCTTGAAACTGGCGAAAGCGTGAGAAATCGTGCCGCACAAGCCGGAAGTTGTGAGATTCTTCCCAGCTTGCCCGAGCAAACGAGCACGTGACCGCAGCCGAACCCGAGACACCGCAAACGACAGACTATGAGCTGGGGCAGAAAGCCGCCCAGGGAGATATGGCAGCTTTCGAGGAGCTTTACCAGCGCCATAATCGTCGCGTCTATTCGCTGTGCCTGCGAATGACCGGGAATGTCTCGGAGGCCGAAGATCTCGCTCAGGAGGTCTTCATACAGCTCTTTAGAAAAATCGGTAGTTTTCGGGGCGAATCCGCTTTTACGACCTGGCTTCATCGTCTGACCGTCAACCAGGTGCTCATGCACTTCCGCAAACGCGGCGTGCGTATGGAACAGACGACTGAGGACGGCGAAACCCCAATCCAGATCGTAAAAGGTACTGAAAACCCGAATTCAATGCCGGTGGTTGACCGCATCGCCCTCGATAAGGCGATTGCGCAATTGCCGCCCGGTTACCGGACGGTTTTTACGCTGCACGACATTGAAGGGCACGAGCACGAGGAAATCGCCAAAATGCTCGGCTGTTCGGTCGGCACCTCGAAGTCGCAATTACACAAAGCGCGAATGAAATTGCGTGGACTTCTGAGGCAACAGAAAGAGGCTGAATAGCCTCGAAGCTAGCAGCCGGTTATTTTCTACTATCGAAACCGGCTTAAAGCGCAGTCTTCCCTTGATTGATAACAACCAGAATGGTTCTGTCGGAAAAACAGTTCGATTTCTAAATGTGCGTGCAAATGCGACAGAACGAAGGTGGTAAGCAATGAACTGCGAGCAGTGTCAGGAACTCATCCACGATTTGGTCGACGGCTCAATTAGCCGCAGCGATGAGTCCATCCTTAATACGCATCTCAGCGAGTGTCTGGATTGCGATGGCGTGCGCCACGACCTGGCGGCGATCGTTGACTTTTGCCACAAGCGTCGAGGCGAGTACGAAGCGCCGCCAAATGAGCAGGCCCTGTGGCTTCGCATTCGAAACGTGATCGAGGCGGAGCAGCGTGGTCTGACAGTAGCGCCCGCCGAGCGGCGGCCGTCGTTTTGGGGGCGGCTGATGGACCGCAGTTGGTCCGTTTCGCTGCCGCAGTTGACCGCGTCCGTCGTCGCGATCGTCTTGTTAGTCTCACTAGCAACGGTCGTCGGCCTGCGACGCTGGGAATCAACCGGCGGTCAGACCATCGTCGCGGGCGTCGAAGATTCGAACGTCAACGATCGCGTCTGGCAGAGACAGCAGGTAATCAACTACTGGAACCAGCGAGTCGAACTGAACAAGGCACGCTGGAGCCAGGACGTTCGCGACTCGTTCGATCGAAGTCTCCTGGTCATCGACCAGCGCGTGACGACTTCGCTCGAGGAATTGAAGCGAAACCCGCACGATGAGTTTACGGAGCAAATGGTCAACGACGCGATGAACGAAAAGCTCGCGCTGCTAAAAGATTTTTCTGATTTGTGATTCAAGCGCCGGCGAGACGTTCGTTGCGCGCGAAGTTTTGTTGAGAAGCCCCACACTGATGAAAACTAGATTCTTAATTTGGCGCCCGCCAGTCTTCGCCTGCCTTGCGGGCGGCGTCTTCGCTTTTCTTTTACTCTCTTCGGCCGTCGCAGTCAGCGCCCAACAACAAGTGTCCAAGCGCTATCCCGGTGGGAAGAATGTGCGCGTCGAGTTGCGCAACATCTCCGGGACCATCGTCGTCGAATCGTGGAACAAAGACGAGATCCGCATGTCGGCGACCTTCGAGTCGAAGAACGCTCACATCGTTCCGAAGCAGATCGATCAGTGCCTGATGATCGACGTGATGAGCGACAACCGCGGGCGCGGCGACGTCGGCGACATCAATTTCAAACTACAAGTGCCCGCCAATTCTTCAGTCGATCTGGAAACGCGCCGTGGCAACATCAGCGTCGCGAACATCCGCGGCGGTCTGGTTCGCGCTCACGTTTCAACTGAAGGCGACATCGAGTTGACGAACATCAGCGCTTCGCAAGTCGTCGCGCAAAACATTATCGGAAACATCTTTTTCGACGGAGAGTTTTCGCGCGGCGGCACTTACGAGTTCAAATCAAACAAGGGCGACATCACGATTCGCATTCCCGGTAACTCGGCTTTCCGTTTAGTCGCTGCTTCGCCGGCGCGAAGAATCGCGTTGAACGATTTCTGGAACAACAATATGAAGACGCACGACGGCCGCAGGATTGTCGGCGACGTTGGCGACGGTCGTTCGTCGGTCTCAGTGACCAACTTCAGCGGCCAGATCACGTTCTTGCGGAGATAGCTCTTCGCAATTGCAGTGGCAAGCCACGAATGAGGACGTTGCATTTCGCAGCGTCCTTTTTTCATGCTTTTGATACTATAAGCCGCCGTGGCCAAACTTTTCTTCGCCCTGCTTTTACTTGCGCTGCTGATTCCGCCGCCCGTCTCGTTCTCGCAAGAGAAAAAGGCAGCCGCAGCGCTTCCGACGGAGTTCCTGAAACGCACCACCACGCGACGCGAGACTCGCCGCTTCAATTACGGCGGCACCGTGACCGTCATCGGTGCGCCGCGCGGCTCGGTGACGATCGAAGGCTGGCCGCGCAACGAAGTCGAGCTCGTAGCAGACGTCGAGCTGAACGGGCTGACGGACGCCGACCTGGACCAACTCGCAAAAGTCAACACGTTCGTTTTTGACGAAGACTTGAACCACCTGAGTGTGCTGACGACCGGAACGCACGATCGCGCGTTCATGAAGAAGGCGGCCAAAAACTTTCCGAAGAACCTGCTTAACTTCCCGTGGAAGATCGATTACAAGCTTCGCGTTCCGACCAACACCGATCTGGAAGTGACAGCCGGTTACGGTCCGGTGACATTGAGCGGCGTCGAAGGCGCGCTGCGTATCAGCGCGACCGAGAGTGAAACGTCGCTCACGTTGACGGGCGGCATCGTCACGACGACAGTTACAACGGGCGTGGTTAAGTTGACGATTCCAGTGCGGAGCTGGCGCGGAGGCGGCGCCGACATCCGGCTCGCAACAGGCGTTCTGATCGTCGATCTACCCGCGGGCTTCAACGGCGACATCGACGCCGACGTCCTGCGCAGCGGACAGATCGTCAACACTCATGACGGTATCGTGGCGCGCGAGAAGCCGGGCATTCAGCCGCAAACGATGCGCGCGCGAGCAGGCTCCGGCGGCGCGTTTTTCAGGTTCACGATCGGCGACGGCGTAGTGAATATTCGGAAAGCGGGGTCTTAGGATTTTGGTCTTTGTGCTTTGTACTTCGCGCGCTTAGAATGACCCGACTTCTGGAAACCAAGAACCAAAAACAACAGACCTAACACCAAAGACCAAATGAGCATCAAGTCTGATAGATGGATCCGCATGATGGCCACGGAGTATCGAATGATAGAGCCCTACGAACCGGGCCAGGTCAAAGAATTGGACGGCAAGCGGATCGTCTCTTACGGCACGTCGAGCTACGGTTACGACATTCGCTGTGCCGACGAGTTCAAGCTCTTCACGAACATCAACAGCACCATCGTCGATCCGAAGGAATTTGACGCGAAGAACTTCGTCGAGCATAAAGGCGACTGGGTAATCATTCCGCCAAACAGTTTCGCGCTCGCGCGCACGGTTGAATACTTCCGCATCCCGCGCAACGTGCTGACGATCTGTCTCGGCAAGAGCACCTACGCGCGTTGCGGCATTCTGGTGAACGTCACGCCGTTCGAGCCGGAGTGGGAAGGGTACGTCACGCTCGAGTTTTCGAACACGACGCCGCTGCCGGCGAAGATCTACGCGAACGAAGGCGTCGCGCAGGTTGTGTTCTTCGAGTCTGATGAAGACGACGTTTGCGAAACGTCTTACAAAGACCGCGGCGGCAAGTACCAGGGACAGCGAGGCGTTACCCTGCCGAAGATGTAGAAACACGGATGCCTGACAGACCGGACGTTCTTCGTTTCAAACAACTGGATTCGCGAGCAGTGCTGCCGAAGCGCGGGAGCGCGCTGTCGGCAGGGTTGGATATCTGTGCAATTGAAGATGTCGAGATCCAACCGAAGCAGCGTGCGCTGGCGCGAACAGGGTTCGCCGTCGCGATACCGCCGGGTTTTTACGGGCGCGTCGCGCCACGCTCGGGATTGGCCGTCAAACAAGGACTCGACGTGCTCGCCGGCGTCATCGATTCCGATTACCGCGGCGAGCTTTGCTGCGTCCTCTACAACACGGGCGACGAAACAATCCATTTACCGGCCGGAAGCAAGATCTGCCAGTTGATCCTCGAGCAGATCATTACGCCCGAAGCTACGTGGGTGAATGATTTAGACGCGACGGCACGCGGCGCAGGCGGATTCGGCTCTACCGATTAAACCGATTTACACCAACCCATACATCCTCTGTCCCAAACCGTACCATATCCCTCCAGCAAAAAGCCGCTAAATCCTTAGGAAAGTTCGCATAACGGGCTGTGGCACGCCTGTTGAGTGACTCTTCCTCGGAGCTAAGGAGGAGAGAACATGACAACCATTAGAAAAACGCCTTTCAAGGCCTTACTGGTGATGCTCGTAGCCTTCGGCATGACCGGTACCGGCTTGGCCCAATTCGGCGTGAATGACTCAAACATTCGCGACACCATCCGACGCATTCAAACCCGCACCGACAATCTTCAACGCGCAATTCAGAACGCGTCCGACCGCGGCAACTATCGCGCTGATGATCTAAACCGGTTGGTACTCGACTTCGAGACGGCAATCAATCAACTCGATCGCCGCGTAATTAACCGCCGCGCGACGTCTTCAGCAGACGCCCGCCCGGTGTTGGAGCGCGCTGCTGTGATCGACAATTTTTTCTCGAACAACCGGATCGGTGCCGGCACGCAACGCGAATGGCAGTCGCTGCGCGCTGACCTGGACCAACTCGCCGGCTACTACAACCTGACTACTGCGTGGGGGTCCACCGGCGGCCCTCAGGGTGGCAACAACGACTACAACTTGAGCGACCTTCAGATGCGCCAGTTGATTCAGCGCATCAACACGGAAACTACGACCTTCAGCCGTGCGTTCCGTAACGACTTGAACCGCGGCTACGGCCGTGATCGTAACTCGGCTGACGAAGCGCGCCGGCAGCTCTCGAATTTCGAGACCACGTTGGTCCAGCTTCGCAACGGCGTGAACAGCCGTCAGTCAAATTCGTCTGACGTTCGCACCTTGCTGAACAGCGCGGCGTTTCTAAACAACTACATCGAGGAGCGCCAGTTGTCGTTTCAGACGGAAAACACGTGGAGCAGGCTGCGGCCCGATCTCGATCAGCTTGCCAACGCTTTCAACATAGCCTGGAACTGGCAGAACACTCCGGCCACTGGCGGTGGCTACGGCTCGCGCCGCGATCTGACCGGAACGTTCCGCTATAACTCCAGCCAGGGCGACGATGCTCGCCGCGCAGTAGACGCTGCGACGCGCAATTTGTCGCTGTCCGAACGGCAACGCGTTTACGACGCACTCTTGCGACGGCTCGATCCGCCGCAGATGCTGGCAATCGATCGCCGAGGTAACGCTGTGACGATTGCTTCAACGCGCGCGCCGCAGATCAACTTCGTCGCGGACGGCCGCGAGCAGGTTGAAACCACGCAGGGTGGACGCACGATTCGTGTGCGAGCCAGCCTGTCGGGTGATACGTTAACTATTAACCGTACCGGTGAGCGTGCAAACGATTTCATCGTTACGTTCGATCCGATGGACAACGGCCGGCAACTGCTGGTGACCCGTACGCTCTACAGCGATCGTGTCAGTCAGCCGGTGATGGTCAGGACTTACTACGACCGCGTCTCCGACGTTGCTCAGTTGAACATTTACGATACTAATCGTGAAGACGTGAACGTTGGCGCCAGTGGTGCTGCGGTTGGCAGTTTCATCATTCCGAACGGAACGCAAATCGTCGCCGTGCTCAACAACGATCTGTCAACGCAGAACGTTCGCGAAGGCGACCGGTTTACGATGACCGTGCGATCGCCTGGTCAGTTTGAAGGGGCCACGATCGACGGTACGGTGACGGCCGTCAGCCGAAGCGGTCGAGTTACCGGCCGGTCCGAGATGACACTCGACTTCGAGTCGATACGTTTGCGAAACGGCCAAAGCTATAGCTTTGCCGGTATTCTCGAGGGCGTTCGCACTGCGGATGGAGAAGTTGTTCGCGTAGACAACGAAGGTGCGGTTCGCGATAGCGATCAAACCAAGACCACCGTTACGCGAACGGCGATCGGCACTGCGGTTGGCGCGATCATCGGCGCGATTGCCGGCGGCGGTAAAGGCGCGGCAATCGGTGCAGCGATCGGCGCCGGCGCTGGTGCGGGTTCCGTGTACGTTCAGGGTCGAGACGACCTGCAACTAAACGCGGGAACCGAAGTGACCGTGCGAGCCACTGGACCGCAGGGTTAGAACACTGGATTAGTTAAGCACGATGGATGCGGCCTGCGGGAGACGCTCGACACTGAGCGTCAATCGCAGGTCGCTTTTTACTGGCCGCTTGTCGGGGGTTTGGAAGAAGATGAAACCCTGGCGCCGCGGATCAGACGAAGACAGCGGCGTCTTCAGATCGATGGCATACGCTGTAAACTCCTGCTCGAATTGTTTGCGCGAGTTTGGATTGTAAAGAGAGACTCCGTTCGCCTTCATGATCCGCGAGATCGCATTCTTCGGCGACAACAGCTTCCATTCCTGATTCTGGTCGTCGCGTAAACGAAAGCGCGCGCGCTTCGTCTCGATCGGCAGCCCGCTCTGAAACGCCAGCTCGATACGCACCGGCAACACGCCGCTCACCGGCAGGTTCGCTTCGAACAATTCCTGACTTTCTTCGTCGCTCAGCAACGGCGCTGCTCGAATCGTAACGCCGCCTGCATCAGCACTGCGCACACCTGCGGGCAACGGGGGCAACTCCGTCACCGGTTTGACTTTGAAGAGTGAACTGCTGCATGACGTCAAGGTAACAAGCAGCAGGAACAGGCACAAAAACCGTCGGGACATGGATGCAATTTAGCACACGGGACCACGGATGACACTGATATGTTACTATCGCCAAAATCATGATTAGACCGTTTCGTGGGGTTCATCCACAGATTCACCCAACCGCATATGTGGACCCGAGCGCTCAAGTTATCGGCGACGTACACCTCGGAGAAGAGGCGTCGATCTGGTGCAATTGCACGGTGCGCGGCGACATTCATTACATTCGTCTCGGCGATCGCTGCAACATCCAGGACAACTCCGTCATACACGTCCGCCACGGAACGCATCCGGTGATCGTCGAAAACGAGGTGACGGTTGGCCACAGCGTCACGCTGCACGGTTGTTACGTCGAACGCGGCTCGTTGATCGGTATCGGGTCGGTGTTGCTCGACGACGTCCGCATCGGCGAACTGTCGCTCGTTGCCGCCGGCTCGCTCGTGAGTCCCGGCACGATCATCCCGCCGAAATCGCTGGTGATGGGCTTTCCCGCGAAAGTTAAGCGCCCGCTGACTGAAGACGAAGTCGCTGCACTCGCAATTTTTTGGAAGAACTACGTCGAGTACACGCGCGAATACCGAAAAGAGGAAAACTCTGAATGAAGATAATCTGTGTAATCGTGGTTCTGATTTGCGCCTCCGCCTTCAGTGCAGCACAGACTCTGGAACGAGGTGATAACGAGTTTGGTTTCTGGGGAGGCTTTTCGCCGAAGGCGACGACGATCTTCGAAGGCCTTAGTGAAGCCGAAGCCGAAGACCGCAAGTTTTTTCTCGCCGGTTTTCGTTATGGCCGAACGTTGGCGGCCAACGACACGCTCGCCTTGCAATGGACGATCGATGCAATCCCGGTTGCGGTGGCGACGGGAACGATCGTGTCACGAAGCTTCACCGGCGGCGTGCAGACGTTTCAACGCGAGACAGCTTATGGCGCCGGACTCACTCCGATTGGTCTCCAACTCGATTTCGCGAACGGCTCCAAAGTCCATCCGTTTGCACATGTGAACGGCGGGTTTCTTTATTTCAACAAGTCGATGCCGATCGAAGACTCCGGCCAGTTTCAATTCGTGGGTGAAGCGGGCGGCGGCGTGCGCATATTTACTTCGGACAGACGCGCCGTCAGTATCGGTCTCAAGTTTCATCACATCTCCAACGGAGATCGACACGGAGCGAACCGCGGCCTCAATAATTTTGTGATCTACGCCGGGTTTTCTATTTTCAGGTAATGCCTTCCGCGAAGACTCAACCCGCGCGCGGCATGCGCGACTTCTTGCCCGAGGATGTTCGCAAACGCGAATACGTCATCGGCGTGATCAAAGAGGTGTACGAGCGTTACGGTTTCGAGCCGCTCGAAACCCCCGCGGCGGAGAACATTGAAACGCTGATGGGGAAGTATGGCGAAGAAGGGAACCAGCTCATCTTCAAGATACTGAAACGCGGCGTTCACGAAGGCACAGGTGAAGCGGATCTCGCGCTGCGTTACGACTTGACGGTGCCGCTGGCGCGCGTCGTCGCGGAGTATCGCGACAAGCTGCCGAAGTTTTTCAAACGTTATCAGATTCAACCGGTGTGGCGCGCGGACCGGCCTGCGCGCGGAAGGTATCGTGAGTTTTACCAGTGCGACGTCGACGTGCTCGGATCGCGTTCGATGATCGTCGAGGCCGAGATCATTTCCGCGTCGAGCGAAGCGCTGACGAAGTTAGGCTTCACCGATTTCACCGTACGGCTCAATCATCGAAAGGTGTTGACCGGAATTCTCGAGATGGCCGGCATTCCTGAGGAGAAACACGCGACTGCGCTGATTGCCCTGGACAAGCTCGACAAGATTGGGAAAGAGGGCGTGCTGCGCGAGTTTGAAGCGCGTGAGGTGCTGACAAGTAACGTCGCCCAGGAACTGCTCGCATTGTTTGAAACGAATCAACTTGAACATCTCGAGCAATTCATCGGCGCGCATCCGATTGGTTTAGAAGGCATCAAAGACTTACGCGAAATCATCAGTTACGTTTCTTCATCCGCGGTCCAAATCGATCCCTCGTTAGCGCGCGGACTGTCGTACTACACCGGCGCGATCATGGAGATGCAAGTGAAGGATCTGGCCGGGAGTTTGGGCGGCGGCGGCCGTTACGACAATCTCGTCGGCATGTTTCTCGGGCAGAATATCCCGGCCTGCGGCTTTTCGCTCGGACTCGAACGCATCATCGTCGTCATGAGTGAGCGAGACATGTTTCCTGTAAACTTACTGCGTTCACCGGCAGAAGTGATGATCGCAGTTTGGCGAGACGCTGCGCAGGATGCGTTGAGCCTGGCATCTGAATTACGGGCGCAAGGTTTAAGAGTAGACGTTTATCCCGATCGCGATTCCAAGCTCGGTCCACAGATTTCATATGCATCGAAACGGAGTATTCCATTCGTCGCCTTCATCGGAGAAGACGAACGCGATAAAGGACTCGTGGTGCTGAAGAATCTAAACACCGGACAACAGGAAACGATCGATCGAAAAGACGTTGCCGGGTTGGTGAAAGTTGAGGTGGGTAATGTCGAGTGAAGCAATCGTGCAGAACTATTTTGAAGACGCTGTCTCCGCGTTGAAGGCTTACAAGAAGATGGCTGACAAAGCCATTGCGCAGATGAATGACGACGAGCTTTTCGTGACGCTCGACGAAGAGTCAAACAGCGTCGCCGTCATCATGAAGCACATGGCCGGCAACATGTTTTCGCGTTGGACCGACTTCCTGACGAGCGACGGCGAGAAGCCGAATCGCAATCGCGACATGGAGTTTGTGATCGAGGCGAACACGACCAAACAGGACGTGCTCGATTACTGGGAACGCGGCTGGGCCTGCGTCTTCGCCGCCATCGAGCCGCTCACGCTGGAAGACTTCGAAAAGACAGTGATGATACGCGGTGAGAAGCACACGATCGTGCAGGCGATCAACCGCCAGTTGATGCACTACGCGTATCACATCGGTCAGATCGTCTATCTTGCGAAACACTTTCGCTCGACGGAGTGGAGCTCGCTTAGTATTCCGCGCAACAAATCCGCGGAGTTCAACCTGAAAATGCAGTCGCAGGCGAAATAAAAATGCAGGCAGCGATTCATCACGTCAACGTCACTGTTCCTCGATCGCTTGAAGACGAGGCGAAGCACTTTTACGGCGTCGTGATGGGCATGACCGAAGTTCCCAAACCGGAATCGTCGCGTGGACGCGGCGGCGCGTGGTATCAACTCGGTCCAGTACAGCTTCACCTCTCGATCGAAGAAGGCGCCGGCGAGCACCTCAGCAAGCGTCACGTTTGTTACACAGTCCACGATCTGAGCGAAGCGGAAGAACGGTTTCGCCAGGCAGGCGTCGAGATCCTGCCGGACGATCTTCCGATTGCCGGTTGGCGGCGTTTCTACGTACGCGATCCCGGCGGTAATCGCCTCGAGATCGCGCAGGCAGTTTAAATGGAATCATACAATGTTGGATCATCTCGGTAATTTGGAACGAACTCACTCGTGCGGTGACTTGCGCGCGGAAAACATCGGCCGGCAGGTCACGCTCATGGGTTGGGTCGCGAAGCGCCGCGATTTCGGCGAGCTCACGTTTGTCGATCTGCGCGATCGCGCAGGCATCACTCAAGTTGTATTCAACGCCGAGGCCGCGCCTGAAGCGCACGCCAAAGCGAAGGAACTGCGCGGCGAATATGTCATCGCCGTCAAAGGCGAGGTTGTGGCCCGTGCCGAGAACACGCGCAATCCGAAGATCTCGACGGGCGACGTCGAGGTCCATGCTCGCGAGTTGTTCATTCTCAACGACGCACGCACGCCGCCGTTTCAACTCGACGCCTCAGGCGACGCGCTCGCCAGCGAGGATCTTCGCTTGAAGTATCGTTACCTGGACCTGCGCCGCCCGCAGCTACAAGCCAATCTTCACCTGCGCCATCGCGTGACGAACGAGATCCGCCGCTACATGACGGCCAAGGGCTTTACCGAGATCGAAACGCCGATCCTGATCAAGTCGACGCCCGAAGGCGCGCGTGACTACATCGTCCCTTCACGCATTCAGCCGGGAAGGTTCTTCGCTCTGCCGCAGTCGCCGCAACTCTTCAAACAGTTGTGCATGATCGGCGGCATGGACAAGTACTTTCAGATCGCGCACTGCTTCCGCGATGAAGATCTGCGCGCCGATCGGCAGCCGGAGTTTACGCAACTGGACGTCGAGATGAGTTTCGCGCGGCTCGAAGATATTTACAGTTTGATCGAAGGGCTGTTTGCGAGTGTCTTCAAACTCATCAACGTCGATCTGCCCGTGCCGTTTCCGCGCTTCACGTTTGCGGAAGTGATGAACCGCTTCGGTTCGGACAAGCCGGACCTGCGCATTGAGGGACTGGAGTTGCAGACCGTCGACATGCCGGTTGCGGAGGGCGAACAAGCAAAGGGCATCGTCGTGCCTGGCGGCGCGAAGCTTTCACGCAAGGCGCTCGACGAGCTCAATGAGTTTGCGAAGCGGTATGCCGCGAAGTTTCTGGCGTGGATCAAGCTGGGCGACGAGATCACAACGTCGCTAAAGGCGTTGGGCGCAGAAGGCGTGATGCGAATCGCTGAGGCTGCCGGCGCGAAGAAAGGCGACGCCGTGCTGATCGTCTCCGGGAAGCCGAAGGTTGTCGCCGCCAGCCTGGGCGCGTTGCGAAACGAAATCGCGAAACGCGAGAACCTGATTCCGGCAAACGTGTACGCGCCGCTGTGGGTCACGGAGTTTCCGATGTTCGAGTTTCATGAAGAGGACGGGCGGTATTACTCGATGCACCATCCGTTCACCTCGCCGGTCGACGAAGACTTGCAGCTACTCGAACGCGCGGTCGAAGGCGGTGAAACGAACCTGCTCGGAGACATTCGCACGAAGGCATACGACCCGGTCATTAACGGTGTCGAGATGGCGAGCGGCTCGATTCGTATCCATCGCCGCGACGTCCAGCGGCTCGTTTTCAAAGCGTTGGGAATGACGACTGAAGAGGCGCGCGAGCGGTTCGGGTTCTTCCTCGACGCGCTCGAGTACGGCACGCCGCCGCACGGCGGCATTGCTCCCGGAATCGACCGCATGCTGATGGTGCTGGCCGGCACCGACAACATGCGCGACGTGATCGCGTTTCCGAAAACCGCGTCCGCCGCGGATCTGATGATCGACGCTCCCGGCCCTGTAGATCCGAAACAGTTGGAAGAACTGCACCTTCGCATAGTTGAAGACTAGAATGGCAACCATTCAGTTGCGGCGCGAGCACCTCGAGGCGATGATCGAACACGCCCGTGAGGCTGCGCCGGCTGAATGTTGCGGCCTGATAGGCGGCATCTCGGGAATCCGCGCGGCCACGCTCTACCGTCTGCGCAACGTCACCGCCAATCCCGAGCTCGGCTACGAAGCTGCACCCGAAGACCTGTTCGCCGCGCAGCGCCAAATGCGCGAACACGGCGAGGAACTGCTCGCCATCTATCATTCCCACCCGCGCGCCGCCGATCCCAGCCCGTCCGAAACCGACGTCAGACAAGCGTACTATCCTTCGGCGACGTACCTGATCATCGGGCTCGGCGGAGATGGTCCAGTTGTAAAGGCATTCAGTATCTCCGAGAGAGAACATCGCTGGCATTTGGTTGAGTATGAGATCACAGACGAGTAAGATTGAAGCGGATTTCGCCGAAAGCGCCATTTGCTTCGCGAGGGCATTTATAGTGGAGACTAAGAAGAGCAAATACGACACAAATCCACTCGATGGTGAGGTTGAACGCAAGGCCGAGGAAGCGTGGGGCGAACGCGCCGGCGGCGGTGAAACCCAGCAAGTCGGCGGCCAAACGCGTCAGGTCGGCGATCAGCCTCCGGCCTGGGCTCCTCCGCCAGTGGACCCGAACGAGAGCGCGCGCCAAAACGTCTATTCGGAGGCGCCCACGCGGCGGTATGACAATCCGCCCCTGGAAGCGCCGTACCCGTCTGTGTTCATTCCTCCGACTTACGCTCCGCCCGCGCAGTATCAACAGCCCCAACAGCCGCGTAACGCTTATCAAGGCCCGATGGGATTCACGAACCCGTCGCGGCCGGTTGGCGGTATTGGCGTCCCTGAGAAGTGGGCGCTGATGATGGCCTACGCGCCGTACGTCGGCATCGTCGTTTCCTTACTCGAGCTGTTTCTCGTTCCGCGCAAGGAATTAAAAGTGCGCTTTCATGCTTCGCAAGCGCTGTCCCTGCACATCGCGTTTCTGGTGATCGGGACGATCTTCAGCGCCATCAACCTGATTGGCGGCGGCGACTTCGGCAGGATCTTATTCAACGTTGCTTCAACAATCTTTCTCGTAATCTCGATGATTCGCGTGTGGCGTGGAGAACCCCACAGCATTGCCCCGCTGGCGGAACCCGCAAAATGGTTTAACGAACATATCGAGCCCCGCAACCAGGGTTAAAGTCAATGACTGGCACTCTCGTTGCTACTGAAGCTAGTGAGTTGGGCGATCCGGCCAATTCATCAGTAAATGCGGAAATAATCAAAACAAATCCGTGTATTGCTGTTGCGATTTGGTGCATTACGCCGGAAAGGAACAATCGATGAGAATAAAACAACAGAGTTTGATCGCGTGGGTAGCGCTGGTGGCCATAGCCTTGATGCCGTTTTCGGCGCTGGCACAGACCCAAATTAAGTATCACAGCAACAAATACAGCATCCAGCAGGACGTGCAGCTCGGGCGCCAGGCGGCGCAGGAGGCTGAGCAACAGTTTCCGCTGCTTCGCGACTCGCAGGTGCAGAGCTACGTCGAGCGCGTCGGCCGCCGGCTGGTTGAGTCGATACCATCTCAGTTTCAACATCCCGAATTTCAGTATTTCTTCAAAGTCGTGAACGCGCGGGACATCAACGCGTTCGCGCTTCCCGGTGGTCCAATGTACGTAAACCGCGGCATGATCGAAGCGGCGCGGACCGAGGGTGAGATGGCGGGCGTGATGGCCCACGAGATCAGCCACGTTGCGCTGCGGCACGGTACGGCCCAGGCGACCAAGGGACAGAAGTACGGGTTGCTCGCGGGCATCGCCGGCATTGCCGGAACGATTCTCACCGGTAACGAGGGTATAGGCCAGTTGGCCCAGGCGCCGTTCGCCGTCTATCTTTTGAAGTTCAGTCGTGAGTATGAGACGGAAGCCGACGTGTTGGGCGCGCAGATCATGGCCCGCGCCGGGTACGACCCGCGCGACCTGGCGAACATGTTTCAGACGATTCAACGGCAGGGCGGCGGCAGCAGTGGCGGGTTCTTAAGCTCGCATCCGAGCCCTAGTGATCGTAACGCCCGCATCAATCGCGAAGCGCAGATGCTGCGCGTCGAGAGCGGCGCGCGCGACTCGCGCGAGTTCGCGTCCATTCAACAGCGGCTCCGCGGTCACGGACGCGCTCCGTCGATGCAGGAGATAGCGCAGAGTGGACAGCGTTCTCCAACCGGCGAGAACACGGGCAATTATCCGAGCAACTACCCGAGCAACCGGCCGACTGGCCGCGTCGAGTATCCCTCGTCGCGTTACCAGAGCCATCAGATCTTCAACGGCGGCGTGGAAGTGAGCGTGCCCTCCAACTGGCGACAGCTCAACCAGGGCAACACGGTTTGGTTCGTTCCTGAAGGCGGATATGGTTCGTACGACGGCCAGCCGGTCTTTACGCACGGCGCGAGTTTCGGCGTGGCGCAGACGAACAACCGCAACCTGCAAGGCGGCACTGAAGAGCTGATCAACAGCCTCGCGCAGGGTAACAATAACTTGCGGATGAGTGGCGGTTACCAGCGCACGACGCTCGATGGACGCACCGCGTTGTTGTCGACGTTGAACAACGTCAACGAAGCAACGGGCCGCGGCGAGACCGTTCGCCTGATCACGACCCAGCTACGCAACGGACAACTGTTCTACATGATCGCCGTCGCGCCGCAAGGTGAGCGTAACTTCGAGGGCGCGTTCAATAACGTGTTCCGTTCGGTTCGAATCAACGACTAGCAATCCTTTTGGATCCGTGTTCTCAGCCACTGTTGGGAACACGGATTTCTTTTGCTTTCTGCCAGAGATCCTCCAGTTCATCGATCGAAGTCGCATCGAAAGTTTTGCCCTGGTCTTCGAGGGCGTTTTCGATGTGACGGAAGCGCCGGCGAAACTTTCGGTTCGTCAACTTCAACGCCGCTTCAGGTTCCACTTGTAGATGTCGCGCGATGTTCGTCGCCGCGAACAGCAGGTCGCCAATCTCTTCTCTGACTCGAGCGTGGTTCGCTTCGTCCTGCTCGGCTGAGTGGTCCTTGATCGCGACGCGCAGCTCCTCGATCTCTTCCTGCAACTTATCGAAGATATCGTCCACGTTCTTCCAGTCAAACCCGACGCGTGCGGCTTTCGTCGAGAGCTGATGTGCTTCCATCAGCGCGGGCGCCTTCGACGACACCCCATCCAACAACGAGCCCAGCAACGAGCCTTTCGCCTCTGCCTTCTTGCCCGCCGCGGCGCGGCGCTCTTCGGCTTTCATTGCTTCCCAGTTCAGCAACACGGTCGCCGAGTCGTTTGCGGTGACGTCGCCAAAGACGTGCGGATGGCGGCGCACCATCTTGTCGTGAATCGCCGTCGTGACGTCGTCCACGGTGAACTCGCCGCGTTCTTTGGCGACCTGCGCGTAAAAAACGATCTGGAACAGCAAATCGCCGAGCTCGTCGCGCAACTCCGCCGGCTTGCCTTCACGCGCCTCCTCGACGGCTTCGAACGCTTCGTACGCCTCTTCGAGCAGCATCGGAGCAAGCGTGGCATAGGTTTGTTCGCGATCCCACGGGCAGCCGTCCGGCGAGCGCAGGCGTTCCATCAAAAGCACTAGATCGGTGAATGTTGCAGGCATGGAAGTAGTCTAAGATGATCCGCGTTTTTATGCGAAACACAGATCATGTTTTAATAACTGCATGAGTGAGGACCAGCCAACTTTCAAAGTAACTGATCGACGCCTTTTCAACGCTGACGGCAGCCCGCGCGACTTGCCGCCCGAGGAAAAGCCCCAGGAAACGATTGCAGCCCAAGCGGCCGCGGCGCCCGAACCCGTTGCCGCATCGCCTCAACAACAGTCGCAGTCTGAGCCTGAACCGCCGCCTCCGCCGCCGGACATGGCAGCGGAAGACCCGGAACTGACGGAAGAAGAGCTTGCGGAAGCGCAGGATCCGGCCAGTTTCATCAGTTTCGTGATGTCGATTGCCTCGAACGCGGCCTCGGCGTTGGGAATGATGGAGCATCCGGTGACGCACCGGCGCGAGGTCGACCCCGAGCTGGGCAAGCACTGGATCGACATTCTCGGAATGCTCCAGAAGAAGACCGCCGGGAACCTGAGCTTGCAGGAGCGAAACATGATCGAGGGACTGCTCGCCGATCTGCGAATGCAGTACGTTTCGCTGATCAACGCGCCGCAGAAAGCTCGCACCTACACGGGCAGCGACATAACCGGAGGAAGGTGAGTTCTTTGAGATCTCAGATCTGACACATCAGATCGCAGAGGACTACGAACATGAAACTCACCTTCTTAGGTACCGGGACTTCCACGGGCGTACCGTCGATTGGCTGTGAATGCGAAACCTGCACGTCTGACGATCCTCGCGACAAACGTCTAAGAGTTTCAATCATCATCGAACATGCCGGCAGTACGGTCCTCGTCGACACGTCCTCCGACTTCCGTCAGCAAGCGCTGCGTTACGGTCTGAAACGGCTCGACGCCGTTCTCATCACTCACTGTCACGCGGATCACATCTTCGGTCTCGACGACATTCGCCCGCTCAACTTTCGTTTCGGAGCACTCGGCGTTTACGCAAACGAGCGCGCGTGGGTCGATATCCGGCGCATGTTCAAATACATCTTCGAGCCGTCGCACTTCGGCGGCGGCCTGCCGATGGTGATTCCCAACGTCGTCACTCCAGGCGCGGGCTTCTGCCTCGGAAAAGACCTCGAGGTGACGCCGCTCGAAGTGATCCACGGACGTTTGCCGGTGATGGCCTATCGCTTCAACGACTTCGCGTACCTCACCGATCTCAGCGAGATCCCGCGAGAGACAATGGACGCGTTGCAGGGGCTCGACGTGCTCGTGCTCGACTGCCTGCGTTTCAAAGAACACCCGACGCATCTTTGGGTCGACAAAGCGCTCGAATACGTCGAACGCTTGAAGCCGCAGCGCACGTTCTTTACGCACATCGCGCACGACATCAAACACGGCCGCGACTCCGAGCGACTCCCGCCCCACGTCGAGTTCGCCTACGACGGGTTGGTTGTTGAAGATCTCAGATCCGAGATCGCAGATCTGAGATCTTGACAATGCGTTTATTTCACGGAACTGACAACGCCGAAATTCAACGGCCCACCGTGTTAACGCTCGGTGTGTTCGACGGTCTGCACCTCGGACACCAGTTGATCATGCGCACGGTGGTTGAAAGAGCGCGGGCCGTCGGCGCGATTCCGACGGTGATCACGTTCGATCCGCATCCGCGCGCGGTGTTGCATCCGGAGACTGCGCCGCCGTTGCTTCAGACGTTCGATCAGAAGATGGAAGCGTTGAAGGTGCTCGGGATCGAACAGACGATCGTGCTGCGTTTCACGCGCGAGTTTGCCGCGGTTCGCGCCGAGCAGTTTCTCAGCGACGTCGTGACCGATCGCTTACATGCGCGCGAGGTCTATCTCGGAAAAGGCTTCGCGTTCGGACACAAGCGCGAAGGAAATATCGAGCTGCTGCGGCGTCTCGGACGCGAGTTGGGTTTCGTTGCCGGCGAGGTGCCGGAGGTCAAACTGCGCGGCCGCCGTGTGAGTTCGAGCAAGATTCGCGAACTGCTTTCGTGCGGTAAGGTCAACCTTGCGCGCCGCATGTTGGGCCGTCCGTACGGCGTCGAAGCGCGCGTCGAGCACGGCGCGGAACGCGGCCATAAGCTGGGCTTTCCGACGGCCAACCTGCACCCACACAACCGCGTCATACCGAGGAACGGTGTGTACGTGACGGCGACTTTGATAGACGGACATTGGCGGCGCAGCGTTACGAACGTCGGCTTGAGACCGACGTTTGCCGACGCCACGGAACCTTCGGTTGAGACGTTCGTAATGAACTGGGATGGCGACCTTTACGGCGATGTAGTGCGAGTTCGCTTCCTGTATCGTATTCGCGACGAGCGAAAATTCAGCTCGATAGATGAATTGAAAACTCAGATTTCCAATGACGTCGCGCGCGCGCAAAGTTATTTCGACCGCGCGGGCACGAAGCACGTATTATCAGTTTTGTAATATGACGAGTAATCAGGCACTTATTAAACGAACGAACACAAACGGAAACGCTCTCGCGCTGAAGCCCGCTGTTCCCGAGACGCCGAAGCCGGCTGCCCCTGTGCCGCCGCTGACTGAGGAACTGGTCGACCAGTTACTCGCCGGACGCGGCTTTCGCGGTTGGCTGCGCGCCGCGCGAGTTGCGCGCGTGTTGGGCCTCTTCTCGCTGTACCTGTTTCTCGATACCTACGACGTGCGCGCGGACTTCAACAAACGCGCCGTCACCAGAATGCGCGACCTGGCGCGCGAACGCGGACGGCGTGCTCGTTTCAACGCCTGGTTCAAAGCCGGACTGTATTCCGCTTTGGATCGCTTCATCCGCGTGCTGCGTTACCTGGTCTTTCGCGGCGCCGAAGGCTCGGCAAGGAAAGAAGCGCGACTCGAAAAGCAGGCCGAATGGATGCGTGAGTCGCTGATCGATCTTGGCCCAACGTTCATCAAGATCGGACAGGCGCTGGGAACACGCGCCGACCTCCTGCCGCTCGCGTACGTGAAAGAGCTCGCGACCTTGCAGGACCAGGTTCCCGCTTTTTCGACCGCCGACGCGTTTGCGCGCATCGAGTCCGAGCTCGGCCGGCCTGTGCACGATCTATATCCGGAGATCGACAGCGAACCGATTGCCGCGGCGTCGCTGGGACAGGTCTATCGCGCGCGGCTGAGCACGGGCGAGGAAGTCGCCGTCAAAGTCCAACGGCCCGAGCTGGAAGCGACCATCAGTTTCGACATCGCGATCCTGTTTCGGCTCGTTAAGCTGACCAACCGTTTCTTTCCACGTGCAAACGAGAACGCTGACTGGGAAGGAATGCTGCGCGAGTTTTACTTCACCATCCACGAAGAGATGGACTACGTGAAGGAAGGACGAAACGCCGACAGGTTTCGTTACAACTTCCGCACGTGGCGTGCGATCCGCGTCCCGAAAATCTTTTGGTCACACACAAGCACGCGCGTGCTGACGATGGAGTTTATTCGCGGCACGAAGGTCGTCGACATCGAAGGTCTCAAAGCGCATCGCATCTCGCCGGTCAAGGTCAACCGGCTGCTGATTCGCACTTACCTCAAACAGTTACTCGAGGACGGCTTCTTCCACGCGGACCCGCATCCCGGCAACCTGCTGGTGATGGACAGCGGTCATCTCGCGTTCTTCGACTTCGGCATGGTCGGCAGGATCAATCCGAAACTTCAGGCGCAGATGATCGACGCGTTCTTCCATGTCGTCGGCCGCGACGTGCATGGCCTGGGCCAGGACATCATCAATCTCAACTTCCTGAAGCCCGGCGTCGATCCGGAAACGGTTCGGCCCGTCGTCGAGGGTCTCTTCCAACACTACCTGAACCTGCGGCTTGGCGAAGTGAACTTCAAAGAGTTGACGTATGACCTCGCGGAAGTGATGTACGAGTATCCCTTCCGGCTGCCGTCGAACTTCACTTACATCATGCGCGCGTTGATGACGCTGGAGGGAATCGGCGTCGTGACGGATCCCGGCTTCAGCTTCTTCGAAACGGCGAAACCGTTTGCGAAGGAGTTCATGCTGAGGCGCGAGGGCCGGATCTTCCGCCAGTTGATCTACGACAAGCTCACCGGCCGCGAGAACGGCAACAGCCGTATCGCGTGGTCGCGAGTCTGGAAGCTCACGAAGATGGCGGCCCAGTTGTATCTGGAGAAGCGATAAGTTACGGGTTAGCTACCTTCGTCGATAACAAAAGACTGATGGCGGCAATGAACAGGATCAAGGCAATCACAGCTATCCGCTGCTTCATGAGGCCTCCCGGGGTTCGTAGTGGACAAGAGCGGGAGGATTATAATCCGTGTTCCCCTTAAAGAGGAACACGGATTTGAATTAGGTTATCGCGTTACTTTCTCACCATTCGACGCCGGCATATTCAGCCGCTCGCGGAACAGGTTCAGTAACAACAGCGTGCCGATGCCGCCGCCTTCAGCTCCGCCGCCGCTGGCCATCACGTCAGGCGTGATCCGGACGCCTTTTTCGCCAATCACCCTTAACGTCTCAACCAGCGCGACGCCCTGCGCGCCGAGCGCGTTGACCTGTTCGTGATAAGCGACGCCCTGGGCCTCACCCATGAGACGCACCTTCTCGGCTTCGGCCTTGCCCGTTTGCAGGATGTAATGGGCCTCGCCCTCGCCCTCGGCCTTGCGCTGTTCGGCGCGTTTGCCGGCGATCTCGACGCCCACGGTCGCAGCCATGAGGTCCTTCTGGTTGTCGGCGTGCGCTCGCGTCTTTTCGAGTTGAATGCGCTTCTCTTCGGCTTCGCGTTGAGCGTTGTACATGTTCTGCCGCTGCTCGGCGAGAATCTTCTCCGTCTGCGTCTTCATCAGCTCCTCCGGCAGATGAATGTGGCAGATGAGCACGTTCACGACGTCGACGTGATACTTCAGCAAGTGCGCTCGCACGCGGGCTTCGGCGCGTTCCTGCTCTTCGTGACGGTTTTGCAGATAGGCCATCGCCGACGATTCCGACGCCTGGTTGCGGAAGATCGAGTCGATCAGCGGATGCATCACGTTTTGGATCAAACGCTCGATGCCGCCAATCTTCGCGACCATGAACGGAGCGTCTTCCGGTTTCACGCGAAAGACGACGCGAACTTCCAACTGCATCGTGAAACCGTCTTTCGAGATCACCTCGAACGGGTTGAACGTGTTCGCAACTTCTCCGGCGGTCCACTCAACCGTCTGGTTCGTCGTCGGAATCACGATCGGTGTGATCGCGAGTGTGTTGACGTAGTAACGTCCCGGACCGACGACAGCTTCCTGAATTCCGCGATAGCCTTCGGGAACGACGTACGCTTCGTGCGCGCCTTCGTCGAGACGGCGATCCGCGGGATCACCCATCATCAAGTCGAGCTTGATCTCGTCGACGGTACGTTTTTCGTCCATGGCGTCGAGACGCGCGGACGACTCTTCGATCTGTTCCTTCTCCTCGCGCTCCATGCGCTGGCGAACTTTCTCCGCCATCTCGCGGCGCACTTCTTCTGAAGGATCGCGGCCGACGTTCGATACGACGACGGCGACCTCGCCGGGTTTGATCTCTTTCGCCGTTTCGGGAATGACCTTGAACAGCAGCGGGTTGATGTAGTAAGTGCCGGGCAGCAGGATGTCCTTTTGTGGACCACGCTGTCCGCCTTTGCCGATGAACTCGTGGCCGTCCTGGAAATTATCGTGGCCGGTGATTGGCTCGGCGACGTAGTCGCGTGGGTTCAGCGGTGCGCCGTCGAGGGCTTCGACGAGCCCGATGCAGTTTTCGTTGATCACCGTCGCGTCGAACAGCCGAACGTTGAAGAGCCCGGGTTTGACTTCGGACGTGTTCTCTATCGATCCCGACTGCACCAGAATGCGGTAAACGCCGGGTGTCAGGATGTCCACCTGCGGTCCTTTTTGTCCGCCGGAAGCGATGAACTGTTCCGCATCCTGGAATTGGCGGTGATCGGCGATCGCTTTGCCGAGCAGGCGGCCGGGATCGAGTGGATCGCCGTCCGCGGCTGTGACGACGCCGACTTTGCCTTGCGGGATCATCGTCGCCTTCGCCACGGAAACGCGGAACAGGTACGGATGGATGGGCCACAGACCGGGCGGCAGCGTCCGCAGTTGGATGCCTTTGACGCCGCCGCGTTTGATGAACGCGATTGGGTCCTGGAAGTTGTTGTGCGCGTTCTGAGCGCGATCGGGAGCGAAGATGCGGCCCGGAGGCATCGGCTCGCCGTCAACGGCTTCGATGATTCCCATTTCGTCGGCGCCGATCTCGATCAGCGGCACTTTGCGCACGACTCGTTCAAACGGAAACTTGATCAGGTGCAAGCCGGGTTTGAGCACGTCGGCCTGAATGCCGACTTCGCCTTCAGTGGCGACTACGCGTCCGGGAGGCATCTTGGCGCCGAGGTAGCGTCGCTCCTTGATGGCGATCTCGCGCGCACCCACGTTGACGAAGATGCGCTTCACGATGATGAGGAACGCGATCAAGAGAACGAAGAAGCCTACTAACAGTGGAATGAGTGATGCGATGTCAAGGTTTTCCATGGTGTGTCTCTTTCAGTCAACCGAAAGCCAGTTGACAGGTTGATCATTGGTGGTGGTTACGTTCGAGTTCACGTCGGGCGGATGCGAGGGCACGCTTCAGAACGAAGCCGGCGCCGGAACTGCGCGTATCTGAAGACAAAACCCAGAATTCGCTCGTAAATAAAGCCTCGAGGTCGCTGGCAGAGAGGTCCTTGAGATTGTGTTCACACCACGCGCGCAGGGCAGCTTCGACCGCTTTCTGATAGGTCGCAGCATCATCGGATAGTGCCGCGGCGTGCAGCATTCTTACCGTCGAATTTCGGTCGGGCGCGGCAGGGAAAGACTCGATCAAAGCTTCCGCCTCGGCTTTTGTGTCGGGGGGTTTTGAGACCGTAGAGACGTCTGCCGGCGGCAGCGCAGGTGGTTCAGCGGGAGCGTCGGCGAACAGCCCACGGCCGTGTACCGGCGGCGGGAGCTCCATAGTTTGCTTCTGATTCGCGGGTTTCTGCCAGAAATAAATGGCGATAGCGACTAAACCGAGTAAAACAACCGAAGTAATGAGAAAGGTGACCATCGCGGTCGCAATGTATTATACGCCCTGGCTCATGGATTTGTTGCCAGCGAATTGAAGAGCAACGGGTAAGTTGCCGTGGATTGGGCGCGGTACTGCGGGCGGAAGCCGAACAGAATCACACGGCCTTTGCCCATGGTCACTGCGACCAGTGCTGCTTTGCCTTTGATTCGCTCGCCACCGAGCAGCCAGCCCGACAGCAGCGGATCTTTATCCTGCGGATACCAGCCGACGACGCGCACGTTGGACGCCGGAACGTCGCCGCCCGCGTTTTCGGCAACTTCAAATACAGGTGAGTTCTCGGCCCACGCGATCGTTTCTTTGGGCATGCCGATCGCGAGCGGATGAGTAGTGTCGAGCTCGAGCCGCAGGATGGATCCGGGAACGTAGAAGTCCGTTCGCGGCAGGCCGGCGACGACGTTGCGCAGCGGCAGCTTCAACTGTTCGATCGCGAACTCCGAAGCACGGTTGAGAAAGACCGCCGTGCCGCCCTGCAAGATAAACGCGCGCAACTCCTTTACGCCCTGCTCGCCCAAACCGCCCGTAAGCTCCGACGGCATTGAGCCTGCGCGGTAACCGTCGAGTATGTTTCGCGGTGGTTGATCCGGAAACAGGATCACGTAGTGCTTGCCGGTGACGCCTGGTCCTAACGCGAACGTGGTTTTTCCGGCGCGCAGTTCTTTCTCGGTAAGGTTCTTGTAGTGATACGCCTTCGACTCGAATAGCCACCTGGTCCAACCTTCGTCATACGTCGGCATTGCTGAACGGTACAGGGCTGGGATTTGCGACGTTGGCGTCGATACGGTTACGTCATATTGCGGGACGTCCTCAGTTTTTCGTGAAGACCTGAACGGCGCCTTAACCGGCTGTACATTGACGTTCATCAACAGCGGCAGCGTATGGGCCGTGGTGTCGTAGGGTGGAATCGGGTGTCCTGTAGCGTCTCTGAGGTTCGGGTATCGTTGCGGTTCAAGCAGGGCTTTTGCGAAAGCGCCGTAAGGTTGGTCCATCCTGACCAGCTTCTTGCCATCAGGCAGATCCGTCAATTCCACGTCGCCTCGCTCCAGAATGTCGAACAGCATCTGGTTGCGTTTATTCGGAGGCTCGATGACGAAGCCGAACAGTTCGCCGTTGCGACGCGGGCGCACCGCGTCTTTCCCGACGCCATAGAACCGTTTGAGCCACTGCACGCGATAGTCAGCAGCGTGCTTCAACAATAGAAACGCCGCGGTCGTCATCGTCTTAGTGATGTCGCTTAGCCTCCACTCACCGCCACGCCAAACCGGGCCGAAGTTTTCCGACTCCTTCTGCGGATCGTATCCCTCGCGCGAGCGAAGCTCTTCGAACTTGACCGTCAGCGGCGACGCGATCCGTGCCGACGCGGTTTCCGAAAGCATGCGGACGCCACCGTGATAGTGCGAATAAGCGCGCGCGGGTGACCACGCGTCGTAAGTCGAGTTGGTAGTGATGCCCTGGAAACCTTTGGCGCGCATCTCGCCGGCCATCCAGTCGCCGAGCTGCGTGTAACCCTGGACGAGCTGTCGCGGCACATTGGGCTCAACCGGCGCCATGTACGGCGGTAGAAACAGCCGCGAACCGAATGCGCCCTGCTGATGTATGTCGTGGACGATCTGCGGGCGCCAAACGTTGTGAATCTTGTCGACGGTTAGCTGAGTTTCGACTTGCGTGAATGCGTACCAGTCGCGGTTGTTATCGTGGCCGGTGTACTTGTGATACAGCTCCGGCGGATCGGTTCCTTCGTACGGCGTGCCGAGCGTCTTGTCGTACCAGTCCTTGACGATTTCGACTCCGTCGGGGTTCAGCGACGGGACGAGCAGGACGATGGTGTTGTCGAGAATGTTTTGGATCTCGGGTTCGGTGGACGACGCGAGCCGGTGGGCGATCAGCGTGCTCGAAAGATACGAGCCGACTTCCGTCGAGTGAATGCCGCAGGTGATCAAGACGATGGCCTTGCCGCGCTTCATCAGCTCCGCGGCTTTACGGTCGCGGGTGGCGGGCGCGCCGAGCTCTCGCGGGTCCGCGAGCTGCGCCTGAATCTGTTTGTATTCTTCGAGACGGGCGAGGTTCGCGGGCGAACTGATCGTCGCCATCACGAAGGGTTTGTTCATCGACGTCTGTCCCAGCGTTTCGAATTTCAGGCGGTCGCTGGCGCCGTCGAGTCGCTCGAAGTACTCGACGACCTGTTGCCAGGAGGCGAGTTTGCGGTCTTCGCCGGGCACGAAGCCGAAAACGTCGGCTGGCGCCGGGATAGCCGCCTGATTGGCGCTCTTATCCTGCGCAACCTGAGAGGTAGTAATCGGTATCGAAGACAGCAGGGCGACGACGAGCAACAGCGACGCTAATGTTTGGCGCATTGGGTCAGTTTACCATTTAAGAACAAGTCCGGAAGGGGGCAAGCAAAGCGCGCCCCCGCTGAGCGACAGCGGGGGCGGCGCCCCCTTCCCAACTTGTTCTTGCTGAAGTAAACGCGCTTGCCGAGCGGAAGCCGCCCGTGTAAAGTAACGCCGTTTAACCCCGCGCTCTCCCTCTGTTGTGCAAAATCGTATTGGAGGTCATACCGAATGTCTTCTGAAAGCGTCGGTGCCAATGAGTTTCCGGACGTAGTAGGCGTCCAGGCAGCAAAATCTGACGAGAATCCACTGCTGGCCACGTTCAGGCCCTACATCCCCGCGAACGTACATGTTCGCGAACTGACCGTGCTGCCGCTGGTTGTCGGCACATTGCTGGGCATGGTTTTCGGCGCATCTTCGCTGTGGCTGGTTTTGAAGGTGGGACTTACGGTCAGCGCGTCGATTCCCGTCGCCGTGATCTCCATTAGCCTCTTTCGCCTGCTCGCCAAGATCGGCGTACGCGAGGCGACGATTCTCGAAAACAACATAGTGCAGACGGCGGGCTCCGCAGGTGAGTCGATCGCTTTCGGCGTCGGCGTGACGATGCCGGCGATCATGATTCTCGGGTTCGATCTCGAGTTTACGCGCGTGATGCTGGTCGCCGTGATGGGCGGACTGCTCGGCATCCTGATGATGATTCCGCTGCGTCGCGCGTTGATCGTGCAGCAGCACGGCCTCTTAAAATATCCCGAAGGCACTGCGTGCGCGGAAGTCCTGAAGGCCGGTGCTTCGGCGGAGTCTCGCGCCGCGGCCGATCCGGCGTACAAAGCTCGCGCCGGCCATGCGGAAGAGGCGATGTCCGGTGCGAAGACGATCTTTACCGGTTTCGGTATCGGGCTTGTTTACCAGGTCGCGATGGCGGCGTTGAAGGGATGGAAGGACGTTCCGAGCAAAGTGTTTGGCGCGCCTTTCAAAGCCGGGTCGCTGGCGGCGGAGATTTCGCCGGCGCTGCTGGGTGTCGGTTACATCATCGGTCCGCGCATCGCATCGATCATGTGCGCGGGCGGTGTGCTCGCTTACCTGGTTTTGATTCCGGCCATCAAGTTCTTCGGCGAGGGAATGACGACGGCGCTGCCGCCTGGAACAGTGCCGATCAGCGAGATGGAACCCGACGCGATACGCGGCGCTTACGTGCTGTACATCGGCGCCGGTGCGGTAGCGGCTGGTGGAATTATTAGCCTGTTCCGTTCGCTGCCGACCATCTGGCACGGACTGAAAGGCGGGCTCAGCGATTTGCGGGGCGGGCAGGCGGCCACGTCGAACCTGCCGCGTACGGATCAGGATCTCTCGATGAAGATCGTCGTGGGCGGCGTGCTCGCGTTGATTGCGATGATCATGATCCTGCCGCAGCTTCACCTCCAGTTCAATCTACTCGGCGCCATACTGATCATCGCCTTCGGATTCCTGTTTGTGACCGTGTCGTCGCGACTGACCGGCGAGATCGGTTCGTCTTCGAACCCGATTTCGGGCATGACGGTGGCGACGCTGTTGTTGACCTGTTTGATCTTTCTGATCGTCGGTTGGAGCGGGCCGAGTTACTACGTCACGGCGCTCTCGATCGGCGGCATCGTCTGCATCGCTGCCTCAAACGGCGGCACTACGTCGCAGGACCTGAAGACGGGTTTCCTCGTCGGCGCGACGCCGAAGTATCAGCAGATCGCGATTCTCATCGGCGCGCTGGCGTCGGCGTTGATCCTCGGTCCGATCCTGCTGCGGCTGAACTCGGAGAGCACCGTCTACGTGCCGCAAACCACTTTCAAGGCCGTGAAGGAAGGGCCGCAAGTTGACGCTACGGCTGCCGCGGCGCTGCCGGTGTTTGCTGAAACCACACGGCCAACGGGGACGGGCAACTTCCGTCTGTTGAAGAACGAAGCCGGCGCGAACCAGATCGCCGGACTCGAACCCGGCGAATACCTCGTCGACGACAGTGGCCGCGTAATTCACCAGGTCGAACGCAACTTCCCGGCGACGCTGCGCGCCGACATGACGAACCTTGGCCCGGAGGAGAAAGTCGGGGGCGGGCTCGTCGTGCCTGACAACAACAGTTACAAGACCTGGCACAAGATCGAGGAGAAGAACGGACCTCCGGGCAAGTACCTCGTCGATGCGCAGGGCGTGCCGGTTTACTACGTCGATCCCGGAATCAACGGCACTCACCGAACGACGCCGGATGGATCGTCGGTCACCAAGTACGACGCACCGAAGGCGACGCTGATGTCGTACATCATCAAGGGCATTCTCAATCAGCAACTGCCGTGGGGGCTCGTGCTGCTCGGCGTCATGATTGCCATCGTGCTCGAGATGGCGGGGATTCCGTCGCTGGCGTTTGCGGTCGGCGTTTACCTGCCGTTGTCGTCGTCGAGCCCGATCTTCATCGGCGGCATGGTGCGTTGGCTCGTCGACAAGTACCTGCGCGTGAAGTTCGCGAACAAGCGGCTCACGGAAGAGGAGTTCGTGGCTGAGACGGACAAGAGCCCCGGCGTACTGATGGCTTCCGGTTACATCGCGGGTGGGGCGCTGGCGGCGGTGTTCATCGCGTTCTTCGCGGGGCTGTGGAAAGACCAGAGCGATAGCATCGAACACTGGGCCAGAGAGAACAATCCGTTCTTCAGCGGCGACTGGGCTAATCTGCTTTCGTTGCTGCCGTTCCTGGTGCTGGTAGTTATTCTTTACCTCGTGGGCCGCGAAGTGCTGCTGGCGCCACGGCGAAACCGGGTGTAAATGCGAAATCGAACATTGTTGCTTTTCCTGGCGCTGCTGGTTACGGCGACCGGCTTTTTCTACCAGACTGCCGCGGCGCAGAACCAGCAGCGTACGCCGACCGAAACGACGCGCGAGTTTTACCGGATGATGCGCGAGAAGAAGTATCGGGAGGCGCTGGCGATGTCGGTTTACCGGCCGGCGATTGACGGGCTCTCGGCGCAGGAGTTTGAAGACCTGCGCCCTGATTTCGACAAGATGGCGGTTGCCGTCGCTGAGAAACTGCCGCAGAACATCGACGTCAGCGGGGAGCAGATCAGCGGCGACTCGGCAAGCGTCTTCGTGAAAGTGCTGGACGCCGACGGGAAAGAGAAAATCGAGCCTGTCACGCTCATGAAACTCGACAACGCCTGGGTTGTCGGGGATAAAGACAGTCTGGATCTCGTCAAGAAAGCGGGCAAGAAGTTCTTTTTCGAAGCCCGTATCACGGCCCACCATAACGACGTTCAGGACATGCTGACGCGCATCTCGCTGGCGCAGGTGGTCTATAGCCAGGGCCACAACGGAATGTTCGGTAACATGGCGGAACTGATCGCGGCGGGCCTGATTCCGAAGGACGTTGAAGGAGTTGAAAGCACCGGTTATCGGTTTCAGGTCGTCAAATCGGCGGATGGGAAGTCGTGGTACGCGACCGCCGAACCGGCCCAATACGGCCGCTCGGGCCGGCTCTCGTTCTATCTCGATGCTTCAGGCGTGAAGAGCGCGGACGCCGGCGGCAAACCGGTGTTAGTCAAACGGAATTAACTGTTGCGTCAAAACGCACAGGTTCTCTAGAATCGGACCAGGCGACATTTTTCTCCCGACTCGCCGCCTTGGCACAGCCCCACCTCAACTGGTCCGAGTACTCAGTGGTTCACAAGATGTCGGAACTGCCGCGCAGGATCGTGTCGAGCTTACGCCGGTTCATTGGCGACCGGCGCCGCCACAAACGTGTGCGCGCACGGCTCACGTTCAGGATAAGTCTTTCCGATCCGCGGGTTAGCTCGAATGGGGGGCGGCGGTTGCCGACCGTGGACGGGCATACGATGGACATCAGCAGCACCGGGCTGGCGCTTGTCGTTCCGGCGATTCGTATTGGCGGACACTATCTTGCGGGAGCTGATCGCAAGCTCTACGTCAAGCTCGAATTGCCGAGTGGTCCAGTGGAGATCAAAGTCTCGACGGTGAGATACGAGAGCCTGGAGGAGAGTCGCGAGGAGTCCGGTTACCTTATCGGCGCCCGCATCGCGGAAATGTCCGACCCCGACCGCGCCCGCTACGCCGCCTACGTTGCGAGGCTACTCAAAGGCCAACCCGCCGACTAGTGAGAGACACATAAAAGAATCCGTGAAATCCCTATTCCATTGACGTAGCGCACGCGGGAGACAGGGGTCTATTCGAAGCGCAACGAGCCAAACGCTTCCGGGACGTGGTAGTTGGGTTCGGGCGTTCTGGTAGGGCGCCAGGCCAGGTAACGCTCAGGAGCTTCCGGGCCGACGCAGCGAAACAGGTTTACGCCCCAAACATCGCCCTTTTCAGGTTTCGGTATCGACTCACTCCACGGAATCCGAATTTCAATGATCAACTCACCGGCGTTTAATCTTGCGCTTGTGCTCATGCCGGAGTGATACTCCCAATCCGTCTCTCTTCCTGACGGCGTAATCACGATCCCAAGATCAACCCACTCCCCACTCGGCGCCGCTTCAAACTCAAAATATCGCTCACGATGATCCGTATCCGGCGCGAGGAAGATCTCGCACACGTCGCGATCCCACAACCCAAGCGTCTTCACATCCGTTCGCGGACTCGCCGACACAACCAACGGCTCGTGTTGCTCACAAACATACCGAACGTACAACGCCGCGTCAGACCAGCAAATCCGCACCTCCGCATGACGCGCCGCAGGCGCCGGCTCGCCAGACCAGTAATGCTCGATCTTAACGGGCTCACATCCAGCCCACACACCGTCATCAAACGGCTCAGTAACGTAACGAGCGACAATCATCTTACGCCAACAGCCCCAATACAATCGTCAAGCAACTTATCCGGATCATCATTCTGAAACACACGCGCAGCACTGACTCGTTTGCCAAACTTCTGGACCAGATACTCCGACTCATCCGCCACGCCGCCCGTCCCTTTCAAACACCCAATAACCTTCCCTTCATCGTGCGCGACAGTGAATTCATTCAGCGACCCCATCGCACCGGCGACGAACAGCACCACGTCACACGATCGCACCAGCACGACGTTCCGGCCCTTCAACCCAAACCCCGTGTAAACAACGACGTCGCATGCATCCAGCGGCAGCTTGTACTGCTCAACATGCTCGTCGACATTGCTTCCCGGCGAGATGCCGACATGAAAACAGCCCGCCTCGTGCGCTGTCTTCCCGACGACGTAAACGAGCCCAGTCGTCGCACCAGTGAAAAGCACGACGTCACGACGCGCAATCGAACGCGCCAACCGTTCGGCTTTTTCTACCACCAGCCTACCGGTATCGAGACGAGTGCTGTCCGGTGCAGCCGAGCCCATAACTCCGACTTTGATTCGCATAGTTTGCGTTTTCACTCAATCGAATGATGAATGACGGAAAGATCCTTGTGTTCCTCGATCTTGTCGCGCGCGAGCGACACCTTTTCACGATCCCACCAGCGCTGCGTCACGAACCACGCAACACCAGGCAGCACAAAGAAAAGCCCGATACCGATCGTGACCAGCCGCGGCGAAATACCGAACCGATCCAGCAACTCGCCCGTCACGTAATTCGATGCTGCCATAGTGAACGTCATGAACGCCAACTCCGCCGCAAACACGCGCCCGCGAAAAGTGTCCACCACGACGCGCTGGAGAATCACCGTCGAGAAAACCCAAAGGATACTGCCGCCGCAATGCGCGATCCCCAGCACGATCAGCGCAAACACAAAACTGGTCGAACTGCCGAACAGAATATAAAAGAGACCGGCAATCAGAAACGAGATCCCGATCGAGGCCTGCATGCGTCGCTGTCCCTCGCCGGCCATGCGCCGCGCCACGATCGGCCCGACCGCCGTGCCGATACCGCGCGCGGCGAAAAGCACGCCGATGCCCGTCGCCGGGCTGTTGCCGACCGGGAACACTCTTTCCCCAAACACGGCGAGCAACGTCAGTATTCCGCCGCCCAGTCCCCACGCCGGTTTGACCAGCAGCAGCGCAAGCACGTTCGGACGATCTTTGACGTACCTGATGCCTTCTATGGTTTCGGTTATGCCCAGCGCGCTGCCAAGCGTGAGTTTCGGGCGTTCACGCTTCCGCCGCTTCGGGACGCGGATGCTCGCGATTAACGCGGCCGACAGCAGATACGTCGCCGCATCGAGGATGAAAGCGACGTCGGTGCCGAACCAGCCCGTAATCAATCCGCCAATGGCAGCGCCGAGAGTAAGCATGACAGACCACGTGACGGACGAGATCGCGTTGGCCGGCACCAGCTCGCGGTCAGAAACGAGCGACGGAATCGCGGCCGTTTTCGCGGGCTCAAAAAACGTCGAGAGCGCGAGTTGAAAAACCGTCAGGACGTAGATGAGCCACAACTGGTTAGCACTGCGGACGAATAAAAATCCGAGCACGACAACGGCCCGCAGCAGGTCGCTCACGATCATGATTTTCTGCCGGCTGAATCTGTCGGCGATCACGCCGGAGAGCGGTCCGAACAAAAAGCTGGGGACGAAGCGGGCGACGAGCAGTAGTCCTACGTCGCGGCCGGAGCCGGTCAGGTTGAGGATGATCGTGTAGAGCGCGATGGTGTTGAACCAGTCACCCATCTGGCTGACGACCTGGCCGAGCCATAGTTGTCTGAAACTGCGGTTACTGCGGAGCAGTTCGATATACCCGGCCGGCTGATACGCAGCGGGTGCTTTTCTGTTGGCTGTTTTCATCTATCCGGACGAGATTGCAACTCGCTGGAATCGTTGTCAACACGGATTCTGAAGCAGGCTGACCGATGTTCTCAATCTGACCTGTCAGATTGGAATATTTTTGGAGCGCCCGTGTGGGAGTACGTGAAAAACGGCGGGGATCTGAACGGCACAGGGCTTGAAAATAGTGATGGCGCGGCGTAGAGGCCAACTGGCTTCGCGGGCTCTCCGCACGGAGTCCGTAGCCGCAAAGTTTAAGTTGAAAATCTCACCCAGCACGGCAGCCGTTAGGCGGCTGCCACTTGCCCAATCTTACCGGGGGTGGAGTTGAGTTGCTCCCAGCTTCGCCTCCGGCACGCCCTGGGTTGAGATACGCTTCGCGCGTTCAGGAGAAACAATGGACTTCCCGACTCGGTCCGAATTGACCAACCCTTCGCTGTTGGGTATCGAACGCGAGTCTGTCCGCGAAGTCGTCTCCCAATTCTGGCTCGCAAATCAATTGTGGATCTGTTGGTCGTTACTCCTCGTTCCGCTGACGCTTGAAATAATCTACGGCACTTATCTATTCCCCTATCTCTTTCTTGTTCCCATCACGATCCTCGCGACGTATCTGATCTATCGCAACGGCAACGCGCGTTTGCGTGCGAAGGCTGAAGAAGTTAGAGCACTCGGCGATCTGCATCTCGCGACTGCCGAAGCACTCGCAACTGCGATCGACGCCAAGGATCAAACAACGCACTGTCACGTGCGCCGTGTACAGATCTATGCCGCCGGCATGGGCGAAGTGTTCGGACTGTCAGCAGAAGAAATCGCCGCGCTGAAAGCCGGCGCCTTGCTGCACGACGTCGGCAAACTCGCCGTGCCGCCGCACATTTTGAACAAGCCCGGACCACTGACGCCGGCTGAGTTTGAAAAGATGAAGATCCACACGGTCGTGGGCGCGCAGATCCTCGGCCGCGTTGATTTCCCATATCCTGTATTGCCGATCATCCGCCACCACCACGAGCAGTGGGATGGACGCGGTTATCCTGACCGGCTGCGTGGCGAACAGATCCCGATCACCGCTCGCATCATCGCCGTCGTCGATTGCTTCGACTCGATTCGCGAGGACCGGCCGTTCAGACGCGGCATGACGCTGGACGAAGCAACGGCGCTGATGTTGCGCGGTTCCGGCATTCACTTCGATCCGAACGTCGTCGACCAGTTTCTCAAGCACTTGCCGCGCTTCGAGACGCAGATCGCGGCGCTTGGTCTCCAACATCAACCTACGAACAGCTTCGCTGAACCGCCGATCCAGCTAAGCGACGTCGACATGATCCAAACGCGCGAGCGCGGCTGCTTCATTGCCTACGATCAGATCAAGAAAGCGCATCGAGAGGTCTACGCGCTCTACGAGATCGCGCGCACGTTCGGTACGTCGCTCAACGTCGAGCACACGCTCGAGATTCTCGTGGACAAGGTGGGCCACGTCGTTCCGTTCGACACCTGCATCGTCTACTTCTACGACGAGATGAAAGGCTACGCGACGGCGCGTCACGTCGTCGGCAAGAACGCGCAGAAGCTTGCGGCGCGATGTATCGTTCCCGGCGAAGGCGTCACGGGTTTTGCACTGGCGAACCGCAGTCCCGTGAACCAGCTTCACCCGAGCCTCGACTTCATCGACATCAATCCGGAAGCAGGCATCAAGTATCGATCGATGGCTTCGCTGCCGTTGTTCAAGGACGACGTTCTGCTTGGCGCACTCTCCGTTTATTCCGGCGACCTCGAGCAATACACCGATGACCACATGCGTCTGCTCGAAACCGTGACTCGCCTCGCGTCCGATGCGCTCGCGAATGCGATGCAACATGCGGAAGCGGAGTCGAACGCGTTGACGGATCCACTGACCGGACTGCCGAATGCGCGTTATCTCTCGTTGCGTTTCGACGAAGAGGCTGCGCGCGCGAGACGCACGGATCGAGCGTTTCAGGTCGTGATGCTCGACCTCGACGAGTTCAAGAAAGTGAACGACACGTTCGGTCACAAGACAGGCGACCGGATGCTGCGCGAGGTGGCCCATCTCATTTCCGGGCAACTGCGCGAGTACGACTTTCTGGCGCGTTACGGCGGTGACGAGTTCGTTGCGCTCGTGCAGGAGGTTGTCGGCGCTCAGGTCGAGGAGCTGTGCGCGCGCATCGAAAATGCCGTTTCGAAGTTTTCACTGCAAGTGGGGCGCAACCGGACGGCGCGTGTCGGCATCAGCGTCGGCACTGCGACGTTCGGCATCGACGGGGAGACGTTGGACCATCTCGTCGCCCACGCCGACAGTGAAATGTACCGCATGAAGTCCAATCACAAGGTGGAACGGGTCGTTCCGGTCAGTGCCGAGCCGCCTCTGATGTCCGACCAGTCAAACTAAATTCTTGACATCTTCCGCGCCCATCGCTTTCAATCAAATTGAAGGCTATGGCCGTTCCCGCCGAAAATCAGCACGCAACCCTTTTAATAGTTGACGATGACGCCGCCGCACGAGACCGCCTGCGCGCTATCTTCGAGACTGCGCAGTATCGCGTCGTCACGGCAAACGAGGCCGCCTCAGCACTGCGCGTCCTGAAAGGCGTGCGCTGCGATCTCGTCGCACTCGATCTCGAGATGCCGGGCGTGGACGGCCTCGCGCTCTGCAAACTACTCCGCGCGCAACCGACTACCAGCAAGCTGCCCATCATCGCGCTCTCCGAGAGCGACGACGAAACCCGCAAAGTCCAGGCCTTCACTGCCGGCGCCGACGACTACATCACAAAGCCTTCAACGCCCGGAGAGTTGCTCTCGCGCGTGAGCCTGCACGTGCGCACCTCGCAACGCGAGTGGGCGCTGATCGGCAGCAACCGCGAGCTCAGGTTTTTGTCAGACATCGGCCGCGGGCTATTGCGCGCGCCGGAACCGGAGCAACTCGTCAGGCGCGTCGCGGGCGCCACCTACGACGCGATCGACGCTTCGCTGTGCGCCGCGTACGTCACCGTCGCACGCGACAAGCACGCGGTATGTGTCTTCGATCGCGAAGGCGCGGCGGACGATGCGTCGCTGCTGGATCGCGAGGCGCTGCAAACGTGGCTTCGTTCAGCGGAATCCGGCAGTTCGCTTTTGATCACGGAAGCGCCGAACTTCCTGCTGCGCGACGACATTCACACGGTCGAATTCATCTCGCCGTTTCGTTTCGCCGGACGCGCGAAGGGCGCGTTGATCGTCGCGTTCGATCGCCGTGAAGAATGTGGCGAAACAGAGCGGCGTTTGATCGAAGCCGCGGCCCAGCAGACTTCACTCGCCGCCCACATCTGTTCGCTTTACCAGGCGGCGCGCGACCAGTCGGTGAGCCTCGCGCGCGAAGTCGAGAAGCGGACCGCCGAATCGGAAGCACAGAAGCGCTTCATCGAAGCGATTGTCGACAGCCTGCCGCTCTCGCTGTACGCGATCGATCGCGAGTATCGCGTCGTCGCGTGGAACCGCAACCGCGAGCTTGGCGAGCTCGGTATGCCGCGCGGATCGGTGTTGGGCAAGAACGTATTCAACGTTCTGACACGCCAGCCGCGCGACGTGCTGGAGGAGGAGTTTGCGCGCGTCTTTGAGAGCGGCGAGATCGAACGCATCGATCAGGAGACGCCGACGGGGAAAGGCGAGGTCCGCCATTGGGTGATCAGCAAGATCCCCATGTGGGCCGACAACACTGGCCACGTCAGTCACGTGATCACGGTCGGCGAAGAGGTCACGGATCGAGTTGAAGCGAATCGCGCCGTCGCGCGTGCCGAGAAACTCGCCGCCGTTGGACGACTCGCGGCCGGCGTAGTTCACGAGATCAACAACCCGCTCGCGACGATTTCAGCATGCGCCGAATCGCTGGAAGCGCGCGTTGCGGAGGGCGCGTTTGACGGCTCGCCCGCGCTCGAGGATCTGCGCGAGTATCTCGGCTTGATCCGCAGCGAAGCATTTCGCTGCAAGAGCATCACGATGGGCCTGCTCGACTTCAGCCGGACACGCACGTCGGACCATGTGACGATCGATCTCGCCGACGTGATTCGCTCGGCGGCGCGATTGCTGTCGCACCAGCGACGGAGCTCGGCTGTCGAGTTTCGACTCGAGATCGCCGCCGACCTTGCGAACGTTTCCGGAGACCCGGGACAGTTGCAGCAAGCCATCATCGCGCTGGCGACGAACGCTCTCGACGCGATGAGCGACGGCGGTGGTATGTTGTCGATCATCGCCCGAAACGACGGCGACAAGGTCGTGGTCGAGGTCAGCGACACGGGCATCGGCATCCCTGCGGAAAACCTCACAAAAATCTTCGAACCGTTCTTTACTACGAAGGAAATTGGCCGAGGAACCGGTCTCGGACTCGCTGTGTGTTATGGTATCTTAACTGAGCACGGCGGCACCCTGAACGTGCAATCGACCGTGGGAACAGGCACCACTTTCACGATCACTCTTTCCGCAGTCAATCTAAACGAGGAAACGACGGTTTGAGCGACCCACAACAACAGCAAGCACGAATTCTGATCGCAGAAGACGAGGCGAACCTGCGCCTGGTCTTGCAAAAGGAGTTGGAGCGATTGGGTTATCGTGTGCAGGCGGCGCCTGACGGCGAGGCCGCGTTGCGCAAACTCGAAGAGAGCAACGTCGACGTGTTGCTGTGCGACATCAACATGCCGCGCATCGACGGAATGGAACTGCTCCGCCGCGTGCATCAACGCCCGAATCCTCCGGAAGTGATCATGTTGACGGGCCAGGCGACGGTCGAAACTGCCGTCGAGGCGATGAAACTCGGCGCGTACGATTACCTCACGAAGCCCTACACGATTTCAGAGCTCGACGTGCGCGTAAGGCAGGCGGCCGACAAACGGCGTTTGCGCGTCGACAACGTGCGGCTGCGCGAACAGCTTGCGCGGCAGTCAGCGTTGCCGGAGATCGTTTCTGTTTCGGAAGTGATGAAGGAAGCGATCCGGTTGATCGAAAGAGTTGCGCCCTCGGAAGCGTCGGTGCTGATCACCGGCGAATCGGGGACTGGAAAAGAGTTGGTGGCACATGCGATTCACCGGTTATCGAACCGCGCGGAGGCGTCATTTGTCGACCTGAACTGCGCGGCATTTCAGGAGTCGCTGCTGGAATCAGAGTTGTTTGGCTATGAGGCGGGCGCGTTTTCCGGAGCCAAGGGACGGAAGCTGGGACTGATTGAGTTGGCTGATGGCGGCACGCTGTTTCTCGACGAAGTGACCGAGTTGCCGGCGCAGTTGCAGGCGAAACTGTTGCGAGCGATCGAAACGCGCACGTTTTTCCGAGTGGGCGGCGTGAGGAAGGTCGAGGTCAACGTTCGCATCGTCGCAGCGACTAACCGCAACCTCGAGACGGTTGTGAACGACGGCGTGTTTCGTTCGGATCTGCTTTACCGCATCAACGGTTTTCAGATCAGCCTCGCGCCGTTGCGCGAACGGCCCGAAGACATCGAACCGCTGACGCGTTACCTGCTGAAACAGATTGCCGGCACACATCCACCGGAACTTACGGACGAAGCCTTCACGGCTTTGCGAGCTTATAGCTGGCCCGGGAACGTGCGGCAGTTGAAGAACTGTCTGGAGCGCGCGGTGATTCTATCGAACAACGGACGGATCACGTTGTCTGAGCTTCCGCCGGAAGTTACGAGGCCGGCAGTCGCGCCGATTGTTTCCGCTGTTGTGCCCACGTCCGGTGAGGCGCCGGCTCCTGCTGCTGCCGGTGTTGCGCCATCGACGCCGGGATCGCTTCGCGAAGTTGAACGCCAACAAATCCTCGCCGCACTCGAACAGACCGGATGGCATCGCGGCAAGACCGCCGAAATCCTCGGCATCTCACCGTCAACCCTCTATCGCCGTCTACGCGACTACGACCTCGAACGGCGCCGCTAAGTCTTTAACTTCTTGCGATCGATTTTCCCACGATCGTTTTTAGGCAGTGAGGCAACGAACTCGATCCAGCGCGGGTATTTGTAGATTGCAATGCGTGTCTTCACGAATTGCTTGATCTCCTCGGCAAGCTGATCCGTGGTCGCGAAGCCCTCGCGCACGACGATGAACGCCTTCGGCTTCACCAGCCCCTCCGCTTCATGGCCCACCACGGCGCACTCCAACACCGCTTCGTGCTGAAGCAGACAGTTCTCGATCTCAGCCGGCGCGACGTAGACGCCTGACACTTTCAACATGTCGTCAGTCCGGCCGTGATACCAGTAGTAACCATCTTCGTCGACGTGAAACTGGTCCCCGCTCGTACACCAGTCTCCGGCAAACGTCTCTTTCGATTTCTCGTGCGCGTTCCAGTAGCAGAGCGCCGCCGAGTCGCCCTTGATGCGCAACGTTCCCATCTCGCCCGTCGGAACCTCGCTGCCGTCGGCGTCGACGATCTTCGCTTCGTAACCCTCGACGATCCTTCCGAGACTTCCCGGTTTGACGTCGACCGGTCGATTCGTGATGTAGATATGAAACATCTCCGCCGACCCGATTCCGTCGCAGATATCGACCCCAAACGCGTTCATCCAGCGCTCGTACAATTCGATCGGAAGCGCTTCGCCGGCGGAATAACAGAAACGCAGACTCGACAGATCGTCCCGCGAAGCGCCCGGCACGTTGAGCATCGAATTGATCATCGTCGGCACGGTGGTCAGGATCGTCGGTCGATAGTGCTTGATGACTTCGAACATCTTTTCCGCGGTTGAACGTTCCGAGAACAGCGCCGTCGCGCCGCCGACTGCGAACGGGAACAACAGGTTCGTTCCGGTGGCGTAACCGAAGAAGAGTTTGGGCACCGAGACTGTCAGATCATCGCCGCTGACGCCCATCGTCGCTTTCGCAAAGACTTCGGTATTGAACGGCAGATCGTGCTGTAGATGGACCGCGCCTTTGGGATGGCCCGTCGAGCCGGAGGTAAACAACCAGATCGCGATATCGTCACGCCGCGTGTCGGCAGGCGTACACTCGGTGGGTGCGCCTTTTACATACTCATCGAAGTCTTCACCTACGACCAATACTTTTTTCAAGTACTTCGCGTTGCGGGCAGCTTCAGCAAACACCGATGACACGGATTGATGGATTACGGCAACGCGCGCGCGTGTGTAATCCAGATAATATTCGTAATCAGCCGCGGGCAGCAGCGGATTGACCATCGTGATCACCGCACCGATCCGTGCTGCTCCAAACCATGTCCAGACAAACTCAGGACAGTCAGGCAGCACGAGCAGCACTCGATCCTCGATGTCCAATCCAATATCGCGCAGCGCGTTTCCCGTTTGGTTTGAAAGCCGCGCGACCTCGCCGTAGGTCCAACTGCGATCTTCGAAATACAGGCAGACCTTGTTCTCCCGCCCTTCCTCGACGTTGTGGTAGAGGAAGTAGTCGGCCATGTTGAACCGCTCTGGAAACGATGGAACCACGCTCAAGCCTTTTTCTTTGTTTGCGACTGAAACACGCTTTCCAGGTATTTCGCCAGGATCTCCTCGTCTTCAGTGCTGGCCGAGTTGAACCGCAACGCGAATCCGATTTCCGTCGCCGAGTCTACGACCTCGGCCCAGAAGTGCACTGACTGCTGATCCGGCAGACTGATCTCCAGCCAGACTAATTCTTTGACGCCGACTTTGCCGCCGGTAAGCACGAAGCAGCCGTTGCGGCTGAGATCGGTGATAGTTGCGTTTTCACGTGAGACCGCACCTTCCCAGCGCGCGGGAAGATTGACTCTTGCACGAGGCGCGGATCGTCTCTCTTTTTCCATACTCCGAAGTCAGTGTGCAAACGGGCACCCGCTCTCGCCGCTGTGTTTCGCGTCGAGATAGGTGCGCGCTTCCCAAAGTTCGGGATAGAACTTCTTGTCGAGTGTCGTCCTCAAGTAGCCGATGCCTTCCGACCCGCCGGTGCCGCGTTTGGCGCCGACCATCCGCTCGACCATCTTGACGTGGTGATAACGCCAGAGCGAGAAGTATTCGTCGTGCTGAATGAGGGCCTCGGCCAGTTGAAACTCTTCGTAGCGTTCCTCGAAGTGCTCGAGGATCTCGACGACGGCGAGCTTAGGCTCTTTGACGTCAAGGCCGCGGCGCTCGAGTGCCTGGTAAAAAGCATCGGCGAGCGAATCCTGCGTGAATCGCTCCTGAAGACGCGCAAACGCAAACTCGTCGTCCTTGAACTCGCGAAGTATGTTTTCGTGTTTCAGCCCGGAAGAGAACTCGATCTCGCGAAACTGCATCGACTGAAAACCACTCGCCGGATTGAGCTCGTCGCGAAACGCGAGAAAGTTGATTGGCGTCATGGTTTCCAGAATGTGTATCTGGTTGAGCAGCAGCTTCTCGATCTCCACGACGCGATTGATTGCGCGCGTCGCGCGTGGCAGGCGGTCCGCCTTTAACCACGAAATCGCCGCATCGAGCTCGTGCAGGATCTGTTTGAACCAGATCTCGTAAGCCTGGTGGACCGTGATGAACAGCAGTTCGTCGGGATGTTCGGACAGACAATCCTGAAGATTGATGAGATCCTGAACGCGAAGATACTTGTTGTATGAAAG
>DASRIM010000142.1:0-3991 GCA_035649995.1 Pyrinomonadaceae bacterium
TGAGACTTTCCACCGCCTGCTGGAATCACGGTTGGTAGCGGCGGACGCTGCGCAGTGGCAGCCAGATACGCGATGTACTTGCCGTCGCCCGTAACGAACGGCGTCCATTCGAGTCCTTTGCCCGGCGTCATCACGACCGGCTGTGCCTTGTCGACCGGGACTTTGACGATGTGACGGCGGTCGATGTCGTCGGCGTCACTTCCGGCGTTTCCGGCAAAGACCATATAGGTGCGATCGGCGCTGATCGAGATGTACTCAGCCATGTAGTTGCCGGGCGTCAGCAATAAGGGCTCGCCACCGTTTTCCGGAATCGAGTAAAGGTGCGGCCAGCCGTCGAGATACGAGAGAAAGACGATGCGTCCCGCCGCGGCCCAGTGCAGGTTCGTTCCGCCGTGTGTGCTCGGCGGTGAGCCGCGCAGCGTGAAGGGGCTTTTCCAGAGTTGGCGTCCCTCGCCACTCGCGACGTCCGCGGACCAGATGGACCACGCCTGCGGGCGCTGTTCCAGGATTGCTTCGGGAGCACCGCCGTTTCCAGGCCGCCTCACAAACGCAATCCGTTTCCCGTCAGGAGACCAGCGCGGGCTCGAATCGCGCGAGGTCGACGGCGCGAGATAAACGATCGGCGTCACGTCGTTCGTGTAGACGCCGATGAACGAGTGATCGCCGCGATTCGAAACGAAGCCGAGACGCGAACCGTCCGGCGACCATTCCGGCGAACCGCAGTCGCCGCGCGCGAAGAAGAGACGCTTCGCGGCTGTCGAGCCGTCAACGGGAACGGACCAGATGCCGCGATCCTTTAGGAATACGACGCGATCGCTCTTCGGCGAGATCACCGGTTCGTCTCCGTCGCCGAGAAGTTTCGGCTCGCCGCCGCTGAAGGGAACGCTCCAGATCTGGACCTTAGTCGCTACCGCCGACATCGCCGGATTGACGGGCGCCGAACTATCGAAGTTCGAACCGTGATCGCCGCCCCGGACGTAGACGACGTACTTGCCGTCGGCGGAAACGGACACGCTCGTCAACTCCTGCCCGTCGTCCGCGCTGTAGTTCGTCAACTGGCGCGCCTTGAAGTCTGGTCCTTCAGCGACCCAGATGTTTCGCAAACCCCGTTCGTTAAAAGCCCATGCGATCCGCGCGCCCGTCGCCGCCGCCGTCAACTCGTTTGGAAACGGGTAGCTCTTGATCTGCTCCATCGAAAACGATTGCGCGTTTACCAATGGAACCGTGATCAAGCAGATCAGTGTTACGATAAGCGCTCGGATTTCAACCGATATTCGCATGGGCGTTCTCCTTCAAATGATGAAAACGATTCTGATTCTATCTGTGTTAGTGCTGGCTGCCAACGATTCTCATCAGGCATTCTGGGACCAGTTCAAGGCCGCGGTCAGCAAAAAAGACGTCGACGCGATCGCGACGCTTTCAAAGTTTCCGATTGGCATGTCGTACGGCATTCCCAATGTGAAGAGCAAACTCGATCTGCGCAAACGCTATCGCAAAGGTCTTCAACGAACAGTCCGACGCCGCCGCGTGCTTCGCCAAAGCAAAACCCGAAATCGACCCTGAGAACGCGAAGCACTTCACCGTCGCCTGCCCGGACGCCGCCGGCAACGAAGTCGTAATCTACCACTTCAATCAAACCAAAGCCGGTTGGAAGTTCACCGGCATGGACAATCTCAACGAGTAACTTACGAAGATTCGACAGGCGCGATCTCTGACTCTTCCGGCGGGATCTGTGGTTTAGGTTCTTCGTGCCGCGCGTAGCGGTCCAGGCCGAAGCCGAGAAAGATCGTCGCGACGATGAAGGCCGACGAGAAGAAGTAGGGCGACGAGACGCCGAGCCTGTCGAACGACCAACCGAAGAAGAGCGGCGCGATGATCCTCGCCACGCCTCCGTACGTCTGCTGCATTCCCATGTAAAGCCCGCGCTCGAGCGGCGAGATGACGCGCGACAACAGCGCCGTCACACACGGGAACGTAAACGCCGTTCCCAACGGAATAAGCGCGACCGCGATCCCGAGCATCCACAGGTTGCGCGCCAGCGGCATACCGACAACACCCGACGCAAGAAGCACGAGCCCGAGTCGCGAGAGTTTAGCTTCGCCGAGCCAGTCGACCATGCGCCCCAGCAACAACACGCGCGTGAAGACAGAGATCGAACCGATGTACATGAAAAAGTATCCGATCGTCTGCTCAGTCACCTGGAAACGCGCGTTCAAGAACAACGCGAGCACTGAAAAGCTTCCCTGAAAAGCGCCGATCGAGATGGCGTAGATCCAGATCAAACGCGACGAAGGCTCGCTGGAGTGCGAGATCACACGCCAGATCACCTGGCGCGACGTACGCCGCGTTTGCCCCGCGTGCGATTCGTGTTCGTTCGGGTCACGCGACTCCCTCAGATAACGCGCCGCGAACGCGATGTTGATCACGCACAGTGCCGCGGCGATGATTCCCGGCGCAGCCTGTCCCATGTGCAACGTCGCCGGGCCGGGTATCACGTCGTACTTGCCTAACGTGATTGCGAACGAACCAAGCACGGGCCCGAGCGCGACGCCGAGGTTCGTCGTCGCCGAGAGCCATCCGAGAGCGCGCGCACGATCCTGAGGCGCCGTGGAATCGGCTACGTAAGCCTGGATCACACCTACTGTTCCGCCGCCCGCACCCTGCACGATGCGCGATAGAAACAGCAGTAACAGCGAGTCGGCGAACCCGAATATCAGGTACGCAATCGCCGAGGCGGTCAACGCGATCAGCAATGCCGGGCGGCGCCCGACGCGATCCGAGAATCGTCCCCACATCGGAGCGCTCAGCAGTTGAGCTACGGTGAACGCCGCGATGATAAATCCGACGATGATTCCGATCCCGAAGTGAAATCCGAGGATGTCGACGCCGTTGCCGCCCAGCGACTTCACGTAGAACGGCAACAGCGGAATGATCATGAGCAGGCCCACCATGTCCATGAACGCCGTGCCCATGAGCACCAGCAGCTTCGCCGGAATCTTCCGCACTTCGCGCCAGAGAATGTACAGAAGGCCCGCCGCGATAACGACGAGCAGGACGCGCACGATTGGTGATTGGAACGACTGAGCGATGTTTTGCTGAAGGATCATCCCGGTTGACGAACGTCATAATACACGCTTTGTCATACGAGTGTGACACCTCGCGTTTATCCTTCGGCAAACATTTATTTACCGGAGGAGAGAGATGAAACTGACCGAGTTTTTTCGCAACGAGCTCGACCGAGAAGTAGAACGTTCACGCAAAGCTCTGGAGCAGGTGCCGGACGGGAAGTACGACTGGAAGCCGCACGACAAATCGATGATCTTCGGGTATCTCGCGGACATGGTCGCGACGATCCCGATGTGGATCACGATGGAGATCGACCGTGACGAATTGGACGTCGCGCCGCCGGAGGGAAAAGGGATGAAGCAGGAGCGCAAAGAGACAAAAGACGCGCTGCTCGCGGCGCTCGACAAAACGGCGGACGGTGCTCGTGCCGCTCTCGAAAAGACGACCGATGAATTTCTGAAGACGAAGTGGAAACTGCTTGCGGGTGGCAACGTGGTTTGGGAAGGCACGCGCGAGGAGATAATTCAGGACACGATCAATCACTGGTGCCATCACCGCGGCCAGATGACCGTCTACCTGCGGCTGATGGGCGCCAAAGTCCCCGCCATCTATGGCCCATCCGCCGACGATGCCAGTTTTTAGATCGCGCGAGCGATGAGATAGGTGATGGAGCGCTGTTCGTTTCCCTGGAGGCGTTTGGCCCAGGAGGTGTTGAATTCAGGCCACTGATCCGCGGGAAGAATTCCACGTTCGAAGATCTCGAACCCCGCGGATCGGTATTCAGAAACCAGTCGGTTGTCAATGTAGTCAAGCGTAAACTGCGGCAGCGTGAGCCGTTCGATCTCAGATCGATCGCGGTTCGGATCGAGCCCGAGCACTACTTCCAACAACGCACCGGGCGAACAGATCCGCCGCACGTTCCCCA
>DASRIM010000143.1:0-2581 GCA_035649995.1 Pyrinomonadaceae bacterium
ACGAGATCGATCGCCGGCTTCGTCTGGTCTTTGAAAAACTTCTGATCGATCTGATTGATCTCCTTCACGACGTTCGCCTGCTGAAGCTCCGGCCGGTTCTCCATCGCCGTCTGCAACGCGTCGGGAAGCGAAACGTTGGGCACCGCGAGGTCCACCGGATCGGTCGGCACCAGCGACTGGCCCCAGATCGCCGCTCGCTGATTCTCGGCGATCAGGTTCTTCAAATTGTTCTCGGCGCGCGACACTTCTTCGAGCGCGCTGAAAACACCCTGCTCGTAAGAAGAGATCTGCGCTTCGGCGGCGACGATGTCGATCGGCGCGAGTTGTCCTTCGCGGACCATGCGCTTGTTGTGCTCGAGCTGCGTGCGAGCGACCGTGACCGCGTCGCGCTGCACTTGCAAACTGCGCAGCGCAAACACGAGATCCCAGTACGCGCGCTGCACGTTAGTGATCGTATCGATCGCGCGCTGCCGAAACTGCGCGTCGGTCAGCGACAGGTTCTTGCGCGCGATCTCGATATGCCGCCGGTTGCCGTCGATCCTCAAACCGCGCCACAACGGCTGCGTGTAAGTGAACGTCAACGCCGTCGGATACTGCGGATTCAAAGCGACGAACTCGTTGTTCGTCGTCAATCGAATCGACGAGAAGTCGAGCCGATAGTTGCCGCCGAGTTTCGGCGACTGGCCCTCGAGCCGCGCGGTGCCCGCGTAATCGCTCGTGATCGTCGAACCATTCTGGCCGCCGCTCAGGAAACTCGAGATCGGGTTCTCGACGCGCTCGTAAAACGACGTGAAGTTGACGCGCGGATCGTAAACGCCCTGCGCACCCACCAGATCAAACTCCGCGATCCGCACATTGTCTCGCGCCACCTCAATGTCTTTGTTGTTCGCCAACGCCATCGACAACGCCTCGCGCAGCGACAGTGGGTGCTGCTGATTCATGTCGACGCCGACGCGGTTCAAGTCCGGCAAAGGCTTCTGCGGCGCGCGGAAGTCAGGCGCGACGGGCGGCACCGGCAACTGTTGTATCGTCGACGGCTCCTGCGCCGCCACGAGACCCGAACCACAGATCAAAAACAAAATACTTAAAAATTTCTTTCGCATTGCTTGTCCCTTACTGCTTTTGAATCAGTGAAGCTGCCGTGGTGGCTACCTTGCGGCGCACTCTTCCAAACACAGCGTTGCCGGCGCCTCGAATCCGGCCCCAAATATGACTGCGCGCCAGATCGTCAAACAGTGAATAGAAGACCGGCACCGCCAGCAGCGTCAGCAGCAAACAGAGCGTCTGTCCGCCGACCACGAGCACGCCGATCGATCGGTTCGTGCCCGAGCCTGGTCCAGTCGAGATGGTGAGTGGCAACATGCCCGCCACCAGCGCGATCGTCGTCATCAGAATCGGCCGCAAGCGATCGCGATTTGCGCGAACGATCGCTTCGAGCCGTTCCATGCCGCGCTCGCGCAACTGGTTCGTGTGGTCTATCTGAAGAATCGCGTTCTTCTTGACGACGCCGAACAACAGCAACAGCCCGAGCCCCGAAAAGATGTTCACCGTCTGTCCGGTCAGCAGCAACGAGACGATGCCGAACGGCACCGCCAGCGGCAGCGTCAACAAAATCGTCACCGGATGAATGAACGATTCAAACTGCGCCGCCAGCACCATGTACATGAAGACGAACGAGAGTATGAACGCCAGCGCGAAGTAATATCCGGCGCGTCCGAGCTCTTTCGAACGTCCAGCGAGACCGGTCTTGTACGACGGATCGATGTTGACCTCTTTCGCAAACTGGTTCAGTTGATCGATCACCGCCGCCTGCGATCCGCCGGGCCGCACGTTGCCGATCAACATCACCTGGCGCTGCCGGTTCAGACGATCGATAGCCGCCGGACCAGTCCCCTCTTCGATTCGGACGAGGTTGTCGAGACTGACCCAGCCTATCTTCGAAGACGACACGATCATTCGCTGCAAACCCTCGACGCTCGCGCGAAACGCGCCAATCGCTCGCACGCGCACGTCGTACTGATCCGTGCCGGCGTTGAACGTCGAGACTTTCTGTCCGGCGACGAGCGTGTTCAGCGCTTGCGCGATGTCGGCGACTTTGACGCCGAGATCCGCGGCACGCGCGCGATCGATCACGACACGCAATTCCGGCTTGCCGCTGATCAGTGTCGAGTCGGCGTCGACGACGTCGGGAATCGTCTTCATCTTCTCGAGCATCGCGTTCGAGTACTCAGTCAGTTTCTGTAGATCCGGTCCGCCGATGACGTATTGAATATCGGAGTTGCGGAAGCCGCCGCCGGAGATCGCCGCCACCTGCTGCACGCTCGTGCGCAGTTGGTTCGGGTATTCCTTCACGTACTTCTGCAAGATCTCGTTGCGCGCCCGGACCATCAGGTCCTGCTGCGAGATGTTGCGCTCTTCGATCGGCTTGAGCTTCACGTAGATCGAGGCATTGTTGACCAGCTCCTGTTGTCCGCCGCCGATCGTCGTCAGCGTGTCGGTGACGCCGTGAAGCGTGCGAACGTCGGCCGCGATCCGCGACGCCAGCCCAGACGTGGCGGCAAGCGTCGAGCCTTCCGGCGCG
>DASRIM010000144.1:0-3097 GCA_035649995.1 Pyrinomonadaceae bacterium
TTCAGCGTGGTTCATTTGACGGTGTGTGTTCAGCAAGAACAAGTTGGGAAGGGGGCAACGCCCCCGCCGTTGCAAGAGCGGGGGCGCACTTCGTTTGCCCCCTTCCTGACTTGTTCTTTCCTGCGGGACTTCAAAGTTTCAGCGTGGTTCATTTGGCGGCACTGACCAGCACGGTTGCTTCACCGCGTATGACGATCTGGTTGCGTTGATTCAGGCAGATCGTTTCGAGCTTCACGATCCCTTTGCTCTCGCGCACGTCCGTGACTGTGACGCGAGCAGTGACTTCGTCGCCCGGAAACACCGGCGCCACGAATTGCAGCGTCTGTCCGAGATAGATGCTTCCCTCACCCGGCAACTCATTCGCGAGCACGGACGAAATGAGCGACGCGGTCAACATTCCATGCGCGATGCGACGCCCGAAACGAGTCGTTTGCGCAAACGACTCGTCGAGGTGAACGGGATTGTGATCGCCCGTCACGTCCGCAAACGCCTGGATGTCGCTCTGCTCGATAGTTCGCGTGATTTCGGCGCTGTCGCCAACGTTGAGCTTCATTTTTCTGTAAGAAACTTGAGCGTGATCGCGTTGAACTCGCCGGGCTTCTCGAGGTTTGGCGCGTGGCCGCACTGATCGATCACCACCAACTGCGATCCGGCAATGTCTTTCTTGAAACGTTCGGCGTCCGACAAGGGCGTCAGACCGTCTTCGCGTCCCCAGACGAGCAGCGTCGGCCGCTTGATCGTCTTCACCGCGCCGTCGAGGAAGTCTTCGCCGCGAATGATCGATTCGGTGATGCTCTTGACCGTGAAGCCGTCTCCCGCAGCGAGCCGCGTAGCTAAAAACTGGTCGATGGCCGCATCAGTCAGAAACGCCTTGTTGTAAAAGACCCTGGCGACGAGAACTTTCATTCCCTCGCGCGTCGTCGGGTTCAGCTCGTGAAACACCCGCGTGTCGAAATCTTTCGGCGGCGCGTAGCCGCCGGCATCCACCAGCACGAGCTTGTCGACGCGATCCGGAAAAGCAGCCGCAAAGTGCGCGGCAACCCATCCGCCCATCGAGTTGCCGACCAGCGACGCGCGAGCAATCTTCAGTTGCTTGCAAAACTGGTCCAGGAAGTCGACGTAAGTGCGAATGCGATAGTTCACCAACGGCTTGTCAGACTTGCCGAAGCCGAACTGGTCCGGCACGACCACATGAAACCTCTCGGCGAGCGGACCGATGTTGAATTGCCACGTTTGCCACGAACCGCCGAGCCCGTGCAACAGGATCACCGTTGGACCAGAGCCGGCCTCGACGTAGTGGATCTTCTGTCCGAAGACGACGATGTCCTTTTCCACCGGCGCACTTGTTTGTGAGGCATTGGCCTGCGCGGCAATCGCGGTGAAACTCGCGGTCAGCACGAGCAACGCACTCAGGAGCAGTCGCCTGGAATTACGAATACAGTTCATCAATCACCTCTCGAAAACGATTGGTAATAACGTCGCGTTTTAGTTTTCCCGTCGGCGTGATCTCATCGCGCGCGATTTCGAAATCACGATCGAGGATCGCAAAGCGTTTGATCGACTCAGTAGACGACACGCGTCGATTCACGGCGTCAATTATCGACTGGACCTGTTCACGTTCCGCGGCCGCGTTCAGTGTGATGAGCGCGACGAGATAGCTTCGTCCCTCGCCGTAGACCATCACCTGGCTGATGAGGTGATGCTCCTTCAGCATGTTCTCCAACAGCGCCGGCGAGACTTTCTTGCCCGTGGACGTGACGATCAACTCTTTCTTGCGCCCGATGATCTTCAGAAACCCGTCGTCGTCCAACTCGCCGAGATCGCCCGTCAACAGCCAACCATCGGTAAACATCTTTGCCGTCTCGTCCGGAGCTTTGTAGTAACCGCTGAACATCATCTCACTGCGCACGAGAATCTCGTTGTCCGCAGCGATGCGAATTTCACATCCCGGCATCGCCGGTCCAACGGTGCCGAACTTGTACTTGTCAGGACGATTGAAAGCGACGCAGACGTTCTCTGTCAGGCCATACGCCTGCAAGATCGGCAACCCCGCATCCGCGAAGAACTGTGCGACTTCCAACGGCAACGGCGCGCCTCCCGAAGTCGCTAGACGAATGCGGCCGCCGAAGTAGTCTTTGATCTGTGCCGTTCCATCGAGCACAGCCTGCGCGTGAATCTTCTCGAAAAACCGCGGGAGACTCGCAAACACAGTGGGCCTCACTTCCAGCATGTACTCGCCGAGACGCGCGAGATCGTCGACGAAGTACGCGGACGCGCCCGCGTAAAGCCGGTTGTAAAGACCGGAAATCCGCTCCGCTACGTGGCAGAACGGAAGATACGAAAACGAGACGTCGGTATCGTAGATCGGGATCGTCTGGCGCAACGATTCCACGCTGTTGATGATGTAGCGATGACTCAGACATGCGCCCTTCGGATGGCCGGTCGTGCCCGACGTGTAGACCATGATCGCAACGTCGTCCGGCTTCGCTCCTTCGGCGCATTCTTTCAACAGCGGCGCGAGCCGCGAACGTTCCGCCTGCCCGCGTTCGATGAAGTCTCGATAGCTGATTACATCAGGCGACGAGGCGTCAAGCGCGATGATGTGCCGAACTTTCCGAAGCTGATCCCGAATGCTGATGACCTTCTCGAGTTGCCTGCGCGTGTCGACGAGCACAAACTCGGCGTCGCAATGGTCGATGATGTAGGCGATCTGTTCCGCGGAGCTCGTCGGATACAGTCCCACGCCGACACCGCCGGCGATGATCGTCCCGATATCGCTGATGGGCCATTCGGGTACGTTGCCCATCAGGATGCAAACCGATCCGCCGCGTTTCAAACCGAATGACAACAGAGCGGCGGCGAAGTCGAACGTCTCCTGCTCAAAGCGTTTCCACGAGATTCCCTGCCAGCGATCACGCGAACGAAAGTAGAAAACGTCCTTAGGATGGTCGGCATCCGTGTATTTCCTGATTCGATCCGTGAATAAAGAATAAACCGTCGGATACTTCATAAATCGCTACCAGCGAAACGCAACGCAAGCCATATTCAACCCGCCACCCGAAGCGCACATGATCACGTTGTCACCACGATTGAGCTT
>DASRIM010000145.1:0-8200 GCA_035649995.1 Pyrinomonadaceae bacterium
GCAACCGCAAACCCGCTCGACTTCAGCGAGCTCGACAAGCTGGTACCCGAAGAGCTGAAAGAAAGAAACACGCCCGGCGCAGTGATCGCGATCGTGAGCGGCGACCGCGTGGTCTATAAAAAAGCTTTCGGGCTGGCGAACGTCGAAACAAAAGCGGAGATGCAGCCGGAGATGCTGTTTCGTCTCGGCTCGACGACGAAGATGTTCACTGCCGCCGCGCTCATAAAGCTCTCGGAGGAAAACAAAATCAAACTCGACGAGCCGATCGGTAATCGCGTGAAAGGTTTGAATCCGAAGATCGCCGCGGTCACGCCGCACCACCTGTTGAGCAACTCCGCGGGCGTGCGAGACTTTGCCGCGCCAGTGGTCTCGAACGACGACGCCGCGCTCGGCAACATGGTCCGCGCCTGGAAAGACGACATTTTCTTCGGAGGCCAGGGCGAGATCTATTCGTATTCCAGCGCCGGCTTCTGGTTATCGGGATTTGTCGTCGAGGAACTTCAAGGCAAACCGTACGCGGATGCAATGGCGGAACTTCTGTTCAAGCCGCTCGGCATGGAACGGACCACGCTGCGCCCGCTGATGGCGATGACGTATCCACTCGCCACCGCGCACGCGATCGACAAAGGCCAGCCGACGATCGTCCGTCCCTTCTTCAACAACGTCGCGATGTGGCCGGCGGGATCCATCTTTTCGAACGCCAACGATCTGTCACGTTGGGTGATCGCTTTTCTCAACGAGGGGCGGCTGGACGGCAAACAGGTGCTGTCGCCGGCGCTGATCGGCAAAATGGCCGGGCATCATATTCCAGTTCCCGGCGAGAAAGATTCTTACTACGCGTATGGATTGACAGCGTTCAAGTACAAGGATCTGGAGTTCGTCGGTCACGGCGGTTTCAGCCGCGGCTATGGCTCGATGATTCAGATGGTCCCGGCGCGGAAGTTTGCCGTGATCGTGTTGACCAACAAGAGCGGCGAGACGTTGCGGAAGAGTCTCAACAAAGCGATGGAGTTGGGGTTGGGACTCAAGGAGGATGCGCCTGCCACGCCGGCGCCAGTTCCGCCTTTGACCACGGCGGAGATGGAAGAGGTCGCCGGAGCCTACTCGCACGCGCCGCAGACCTGGGAAATCTCCGTCAGGGACAGCAAGCTCTACGTCAAAATCGACGGAAACGAGCACCAGCTAACCAAGAGCGGCGAACGGAAGTTCACCTTCGGCGCCAACAACGAGAACGAGTTGGTGTTTGTCCCCGGAAAGAGCGGAAAAGTCGAATACCTGTTTACCGAGCTTTACGCAGCTAAAAAGGTTCGATAAAAACCGAAACCGGGAATATAATGCATCAGCGTTCCCGGGGTGCTCCATGAAAGACGAAGAAGGCCCGCCTCAGTACAAGCCTGAGGCATGGCGTGATATCTCATCAACGGACGATGATTTTTTGGCGCCTCCGTCTGCCATAAATCCCACGGGCCGGTGCCGGCTGCTCGATCTGCTCGGCCGTATCAACTACAAGATCCTCAGCGGAAAACGGGTCTACGTCGAAGTTGACGGAGTCGTTTACAAGACGCTGTACGGCGGTTACTGGCGCAGCGTTTTCACCGGCATCGAGTATTACCTGCTGCGCTGCGAGCAGGTGTCCGGCAACGCCTGGACGAACGAAGGAAACCAATCGATCGATCTCCCCATTGCTTATTCGAATGACGGCTGGACAGCACGAGGACACTCTCTGTCCTTCATCCTCAACCGCGACTTTGCCTGAGTAAAAAAATGAAAACTCAATTCCTTGCCCGGATTGCCCTGATGGCACTCCTCGTCTGCGCCGTGTGCCTGCCGGCCGCGAGCCAAACCCAAACCCTGACGCAGCCCATGCCCATCGATCCCGCGATCACGATGGGCAAGTTTCCCAACGGCCTGCGCTACTACATTCGCGCCAACAAAAAACCCGAGAAACGCGCTGAACTGCGCCTCGTCGTCAAAGCCGGATCCATTCTCGAAGACGACGACCAGCTTGGCCTGGCGCACTTCGTCGAACACATGGCCTTCAACGGCACCAAGAACTTCCCCAAGCACGAGCTGATCGAGTTCATGGAATCGTTAGGCATGCGATTCGGCGCCGACATCAACGCCTACACGAGCTTTGACGAAACCGTCTACATGCTCACCGTCCCGACCGATAAACCGGGCGCGATGGAACGCGCGTTCCAGGTCCTCGAAGACTGGGCGCACAACGTCTCGTTCGACCCGGCCGAGATCGACAAGGAACGCGGCGTCGTCCTCGAAGAATGGCGCTCGAGCCGCGGCGCCGGCCGGCGCAACACCGAAAAGCTGTTTCCGATCATGTTCAAGGGATCTCGCTACGCGACTCGAATCCCGATCGGCACGCCGGAGATCATCCAGAACGGCAAAGCGGAACGCATCACGCAGTTTTATAAAGACTGGTACCGCCCCGATCTGATGGCCGTCGTGGCCGTCGGCGACTTCGACAAGGCCGCGATAGAAAAACTCGTCAACACGCATTTCGCATCGCTGCCGGCGGCGAAAGACCCGCGGCCGCGCACTGCTTTCGAGGTTCCCGATCGCAGCGAGACCGGTTTCGCGATCACCACTGACAAAGAAACGAGCAACACGAGCATCGAGATCGATACGTTGTTGCCCGCGCGAGAGCCGGGAACGATCGGCGTCTACCGCCAGAAGACGGTCGATCGTCTTTTTTCCGCGATGCTCAACGCCCGCCTTGCCGAACTGGCCCAAAAGCCTGATACGCCGTTTGTCTTCGGCTTCACGGGTCGCGGCAGTTTCCTCGGAAAGACGAAGGACATCGTGTTTCTGAACGCGCTCGCCAAGGAAGACGGCATCGAACGCGCGATGCGCATGCTGCTTACCGAGGCCGAGCGTGTCGCGCGTTTTGGATTTACCGAAACGGAACTGGCGCGGCAGAAAGTGAACGTCCTGCGCAACTACGAGCGGCTGTCGCTCGAAAAGGAGAACGCGTTATCAGGGGCGAAAGCCGGCGAATACATTCGTAACTTCCTCGTCGGCGAAACGCTTCCCAGCGCTGACGACGAATATGCGTTGCACAAGCGTTTCGTTCCGGAGATCACGCTGGAGGAGATCAATAAACTGGCGCGCGAGTGGTATCCGAACACGGTCCAGAATCGGCTCGTCGTTCTCACTGCGCCGCAAAAGGCCGGTCTCACGATTCCGGACGAAGCTAAGCTAGCCGGGATTCTGAAGGAGCCGATCGCGTCGGACCTGAAAGCCTACGTCGACACAGTCGCTTCGGCTGTGTTGCTCGAGACGCCGCCGGCTCCGGGAAAGATCGTCAACACGACGACGAACGAAAAGGCTGGTCTAACAATCTGGGAGCTCAGCAACGGCGCGAAAGTCGTGCTCAAGCCGACGACGTTCCGCGCGGATGAGATTCTTTTCCGCGCCACCAGTCCCGGCGGGACTTCGCTCGCCGCGGACGCGGATTACGTTCCCGCGAGCACGGCGTCACTGTTGGTCAATGCCGGCGGCGTGGGCAAGTTCAGCCAGATCGATCTCGGGAAGATGCTCGCGGGCAAGGTCGCTTCGGCGAGCCCGTTCATCGGCGAGCTCGAGGAAGGACTGAGCGGAACCAGCTCTCGTAAAGATCTCGAGACCATGTTCCAACTCATCTATCTTCGGTTCACCCAACCGCGCGCTGATACAAACGCCTTCGCCGTCCAGCAAAATCAACAAAAGACGTTCCTGCTCAATCAGGGGGTCGTGCCGGAGTTTTCATTCTTCGAGGCACTCAACACCGCGCGCTATCAGAACCATCCGCGCAGACGAATACCGACGATGGCGACACTCGACGAATGGAACCTCGACAAGTCGCTGGCGTTTTACAAAGACCGTTTTGCTGATGCCAGTGACTTCACGTTCTACTTTGTCGGCAGCTTCGACGAGGCCGCGATCAAACCGCTGGTCGAGCGTTATCTCGGCTCGCTTCCGTCGCTGAAACGGAAAGAGACGTGGAAAGACATCGGCGTGAAGCAGCCGGCGGGGATTGTCGAGAAGCGCGTCGACAAAGGCATCGAGCCGAAGAGCCGCGCGGCGATCGTTTTCAGTGGTCCATTCGTGTTCGATCAGCAGCATCGAATCGCAATTCGCGCGATGTCGGAGATATTGCAAACGAGGCTGCTCGAGCTCATACGCGAAGAGCTCGGCGGAACTTACAGCATCACCGCCAACGCGGGTTATCAGAAGTTCCCGAAGCCCGACTATTCGATCTCGATCAACTTCGGTTCTTCGCCTGATCGGACGGAGGATTTGATCAAGCGAGTATTCCAGGAGATCGAGAAGTTCAAGGCCGAGGGACCGACGGAGAAACAACTCACCGACGAGAAGGAAGCGCTGATACGGGAGTTCGAGACTAACAGCAAGCAGAACGCGTACTTGCTGAATCAGATCCAGCAACGGTTCACTTTCGGCGAGGACGTGGAGGGCCTCTGGGCCATACCGGACCTCTACAGGAAGCTGGATGCGGCGGCGATCAAGGAAGCAGCGAACACGTATCTAAACACCAAGTCGTACGTGAAGGTGACGCTGTTTCCGGAGAAGAAGGAGCCGCAAAAGGTTTCGGAAGCAGCAAAGCCCTAAGCAGTCAGAAGTTTTTCGAGCGTTGTCAGAAAGTGATCTGCGTCGGATTGTGAGAACGGCATCGGAGGTCTGATCTTCAGGACGTTGTGAAGCGGACCTTCGGTGCCGATTAGTATGTGGTTGTCGCGCATTCGATTCACGATCCGTGTCGCTTCGGTTGCTAATTCAACGCCCAGAAACAGTCCCGAGCCACGCACGTCGCGAATGACATCGAGACGTCCTGCCAGTTCTTTTAATCCGTGGATCAGATGCTCACCGATCGCGAGTGCGTGCGCCTGTAGTTGTTCTTCGTGCACGACTTCCAGCACTGCTAAACCAATCGCACACGACACGGTGTTCCCACCGAACGTGCTGAAGAACTCCATGCCGTTGTCGAACGAATCGGCGATCGCGCGCGTCGTGATCACCGCGCCGATCGGATGACCGTTGCCGATCGGTTTGCCCAGCACGACGACGTCGGGAACGACTCCGTAACTCTGGAATCCCCAGAAGTGCGTTCCGATGCGCCCGAAACCTGTTTGCACTTCGTCGGCGATACAAACGCCGCCCGCCGCGCGCACTTGTTCGTAGACCTCGTTCAGATAACCCTGCGGCAGGACGATCTGTCCGGCGACACTCGGCAACGACTCGGCGATGAATCCGCAAAGACGTTCGACGTTTTTGATGGTGGCCGCTACGTGACCGGATCCGTGGCCGCCATCGGGCAGCGGGACTTTGTGTACCCACGACGGTGGACCGTTTCCGCCCGGGCCGTCATGCTTGTACGGACTGAGATCGATCAGCGTCGTCGTATTGCCGTGATAGGCGTGGTCCAGGACGATCATGTCTCGCGCTTTCGTGTGCGCGCGCGCCAGACGCAGGGCGAGCTCGTTTGCTTCGCTGCCGGAGTTGACGAAGTAACAGACGCGCAGCGGTTCCGGCAGCGTCGACGTCAATCGTTCGGCGTACGTGATGATCGTGTCGTGCAGATAGCGAGTGTTTGTGTTCAGCGTCTGCATCTGTCGCAGGCCGCCTTCGACGACTTTGGGATGACAGTGGCCCACGTGCGCGACGTTGTTGTAGGCGTCGAGATACTGCCGGCCCTGGTCGTCGTACAGGTACTGCATCGAACCGCGCACGATCTTGAGCGGGTTGTCGTACGCGATGCTCAGGTTGCCGCCGAGCAAACGGCGTCGTGCTTCCAGTGTTGATTCGATCGGTGTCATCCGTGTTCCAGCAAGGCCTTCGCGATTGCGCGTTGACTGATGCTGAGATATTCGTTCTCAGGTCGTTGTTGCTGCTGATAGGCTGCAAGACAAGCACTCATCGCCAGCCGCAATCGAACAAGTTTCCATAATACCGCCAGCTCCTCGTCGAGAAGCTCAAACTCTTTAGTGTACCCATCGACGACGTGGGCGGCCGCCGCTCGCGGATCGTCTTTCCCGAGCACGACGTAAGCCACCGCAATTGCGAGGTTACCGATGGTCCAGCTATAGACGATGTCGCCGAAATCGATCAGACCCGTAACGCGATCCGATTCAACCAGCACGTTGTAATCGTTGGCATCGCCATGAATCACACTTCTTCTTAAATCCGTGTTCCCTTCGAAGCGACATTTCCGAATCAAATCCGTGTTTTCAACTAACCCGCCATATTCACTGATAACTCGATTCCCATTTGCCAGGTCCCAATGAAAGTCGCGATGAACGGCGGGATGATCGAAATCCGCGAGCGCGCGGTCCAACCGGCCCAGCTTTCGTCCGAGATCGTGCAGCAGCGCCGGCGACTGCGGCGCACATTCCGCGAGCGGCACGCCAGGCAAATACGTCACCAATCTCACGAAATGACCCGAGCTGGATCCAATCAGTTCCCCATTCAAGTCCGGCACGACACGCGGACAAAACGAAACCCTGTTCCCCAAATGCTCCAGCACCGCATTTTGCGCCTCTAATAACTGCCGCGACTCGAGCGCGTTCGCAATTTTCAAAACAAACTTCTCGCCCGACTCGTCCGTCAACAGAAAGTTCTGGTCGCGCTCGCTCGGCAACTCGCGCGCGCTCGCCCGTAGACCAAAACGTTCCTCGGCGATCGCTCGCGCCGAGTCGAGATCGAAAGCTGGCGTGTTCAGCAGTAGTTGCATCGCGGCGCCGTAAACTATAATCCGAAATCCGTGACTCAACTAATCTCGACAATTGCCGTGGCGATGGGCGCGTCGTGGGTGTCAGGCATCAATCTCTACGCCTGCGTCGCGACGCTCGGCCTGTTGGGCAGGTTCGCCCACTTACAGCTTCCGGGCGAACTTGAGGTCGTGACGAGCTGGTGGGTCATCGGCGTGGCGTCGGCTCTGTACGTCGTCGAGTTCTTCGCCGACAAGATCCCGATTGTCGACAGCACGTGGGACGTCATTCATACGTTCATCCGAGTTCCCGCTGGTGCGGTGTTGGCCGCCGCCGCGTTCGGCGACTTCGACAAGAGCATTCAGATGATCGCACTGCTCCTCGGCGGAGGGCTGGCGCTCTCGTCTCACGGAACGAAAGCCGCCACGCGCGCCGCGCTGAACGCGAGCCCCGAGCCGGTCTCGAACGTCGTCGCCAGCATCGTCGAAGACATTCTGGCGGTGCTGTCGATAGTGGTTTCGCTGTTCGCGCCGATACTGATTTTCGTCATCGTCGGAGCAGGTTTAGTCGTATCGTTTTTCGTCTTCAAGCGCATTGTTCGATTCTTTCGCAGCGTACGAAAGACGATTCGCGGGTGGTTAGCCCCGGCCACTTCATAGTTTTTCAAACAAGCGCAACGTCGATTTCACGGAGGAGAAGTAATGGTCCGGTCTCTGTTGGTGATGTCTTTTCTGCTTCTGGCTGTGCCAGTCTGTTCGCAAACGCCGGACCCAAAGCTCTACGAAGGCCTGCGCTATCGTCTGGTTGGACCATCGCGCGGCGGGCGCGTCACGACTGTCACCGGCGTTCCTTCACAACCGCGCACTTTCTACATGGGCGTTGCCAGCGGCGGGCTGTTTCGCACGACTGACAACGGCGCGACGTGGACGCCGATCACCGATGGGAAAGTGCCGCTCGGTTCGACCGGCTCAGTCGCCGTCGCGGATTCCAATTCAAATATCATCTACCTCGGAACAGGCTCCGACGGCGTGCGCAGCAACGTCTCGACCGGACGCGGCGTGTACAAATCGACCGACGCGGGACAAACGTGGACGTTCGCAGGCCTTTACAACGCTGGACAGATCGGCGCGATCCGCATTCATCCGTCCAATCCCGACGTCGTTTGGGTCGCGGCCGGCGGCGACGTCTTCAAACCAAACGAAGACCGCGGCGTGTTCAAGACGACCGACGGCGGCAAGACGTGGCGCAAGGTGTTGTTTGTTTCGAACATCGTCGGCGCCATGGACGTCGAGCTGCAACCAGGAAATCCGAACGTCGTCTACGCCTGGATGTCGCGGCTCGAACGTAAACCATGGACCATCATCAGCGGCTCGCGCGAAGGCGGCTTCTACAAAAGCACAGACGGCGGCGAAAACTTCAGTCGCGTCGCCACCGGCCTCCCCAGCGAACTGATCGGCAAAGGCAATCTCGCCGTCACCGCC
>DASRIM010000146.1:0-2693 GCA_035649995.1 Pyrinomonadaceae bacterium
CGCGCGTGTGATTTCGTCCACCGATGTACACGGATTAGCGCGCAGCATCGTGGAACTGCTTACCGATCCGCGTGCGCGAGAAACTCTCTCGAGGGCCGGACTCAAGCACGCGGCGACGTTCTCATGGGAACGCACAGCGAAGTTGACGCGTGAGGTCTACAACGAAGCACTCAACCGATCGGCGACATAACCACAAGAGGCGCAAAAGACAGTAACCACAAAAGGCACAAAAGACACAAAAGGCACAAAAGAAAAGAGACAGGCAAAGACAGGCAAACAGGCAAAGACAACGCAAACAGGCAAAGACAAAGCAAACAGGCCAACTTCAAATGAACCTTGAAGCTGGCCTGCGTTGTTTGCCTTTTGTGCCTTTTGTGTCTTTTGTGCCTTCTGTGGTTACTTTTGTGCCTCTTGTGGTTCTGTGGTTAGAAGCGGTTGCGGTACTCAGGCGAGAGGATGAACGCCAGGACCATCTGCGCATCCACCCAGTTACCAAACTGCTTCAACTTACCGAGCCAGTGGTTGAATCCATCCTGATCCGGATTGCGTCGCAGGTAGCCGATGTATTCCATGAACACGAACGCGTCGTCGAATTCTTTATCGAAATACGCTTTGCCGTACGTCGTCTGGAACACCAGCGCGCCGTCGGTAATCGTGTTGGTGCCGTCGACCACTTTGAACACCACGCTGCCCTTGTTGGAAGGGCTGGCGTTGAGCTCGTTGATCAGGGCGGTGCGATCCGCGTCGGACAGCGCCACGCCGGTGGTCTGGCTGAGCTTGTCGACGAACTGCGCGGACGTCAGGCTGCCGTAGAGCGCCTGAAACTCCGGACGATTAACAAACGCATTGGCAAACGCTTGCTTGTTCTCATTGATCTTCGCCGGGACGAGAGCGTCGTTCTGGACGATACCCTGCGTGACCACGGCCATGTCGGCGATGTAATCCGTGTACCTCGGCCGGCAGTGACCGGGAAGGTTTTGCGGCACACCGGGGCAGCCGGGTTGATTCAACTGTTTTCCAAGCGTTCCCCAGTACATGCGAAGGACAAAGTAGCCCGTGTTCATGTATTCAGGAGAGAGGAAGAATGCCGCAGACGTGTTGGCGCGTTTCCGTTCGGTACACAGGGCGAGCGACTCGCCGGGAAACCTCTTCACCGGATCGCTGCACTCGGTGATCTCACCGGTCCAGTGCGCGTGTCCGGGAGCATCCGGGAAGCGTCGCAGGAAGTCGACATAATGCTGCGCGGCAAAGAAATCGGCGTCGTCGATGGTGATCGGGATGTTCGTGCCCGGTCGCAGCCGCAATGGTTTGACTTTAATGTCTCCATAGAACAGTTCGGATGGGAGATTTGGGGTCTCGGTCACAATCCGCAATGTTGGGGGACTCTGTGCCAGGGCGGTGCCGCCGCAAGCAAACATCACAATTAGCGCGATGAATAAGTATTTCCGCATTTACCTTTGCTCCTAAAACAACAAGTCGGTGGGATTGTCGTTGATAAGACCTGAGGCTGGGGTCACTCTGGGCCCGGGCCCGTCTGCCAAGACCGTTTTGGAGTATAAGTAAACGGTGTTTACGTTGTCAATTCGATTGTCCAGGTCAGTTTGACGGAAGGGAATAGGCGATATGACCGGCCCAGCGGAGTGGAAATCGATAGCGGAAGCGAGCGATGCTGACGAGTTGCGTGAGCGTATTTTTACCGGCTTTAAGGCGGGGAAACCGTTCACGCCGTACGTGCCGACGATTGAGCTGCCCGCGCCGGTGGGTTCCGTTCTGGACTTTGGCTGCGGGGTCGGAAGAAACTTTCCGTATTTGAAATCGATCGCGCAGGAGGTCGTGGGGTTTGACCTGGAGCCGATGATCGCGCGCTGCCGCGTGCTCGCGACCGAAACGGTCGACGCGCTCACGTCCGATTGGAAAGATGTGTCGCGCCGGCGGTTCGATCTCGTCTTCGCGTCGCTGGTGCTTCAGCATATCGAGACGGACGCTTGCCGGGCGTATCTCGCCGATTTCGCAAGGATCGCGCCCGCGACTTACATCTTGACGCGGCTTCAGAGTGATTTTGGCGAAAACGTTCTCAGGCTCGTGGCCCACTCGGGTCTGTTTGAAGTAACGGACTGTGCCGAAGTCGAGCACGATCCGGTTCAGCATCGGCTGAAACAGGTCGCACGGCGTTCATTCGCTGAAGTGTCTCAAGCCACTGACAATCTGCATTACGAGGTCGTACTCATTCCACGACCGTCATCTTGAAATTCTCGATCCGGAAAATCAGCACGCGTGGATCCTGCGGCGCGTCGACCCGGCGGCCGTTGCTCGTGAACTTGATGATCGATTCTCCCGGAGGTACGCTGATCGTCTTCGTGTAGAAGACGGGAGTGGCGTTTGTTTTCAGTTGGTCGGAAATGAGACCGCCGATGACGAGATCGGCAAACTCCTCGTAGCCGCTGACAAACGACATCTCGAGTGTGACTCGTCTCGGTCGCTCCAGCGTATTCTGGATATGCAGCTCGCCTTCGGCTGAACACCAGCGCCAGTTCTTTTCCGGCGAGGTTTCCAGATCGAAAAACCCGCCCTTCCAATCGAGCATCAGCGGATGAAGCGTCAGTTCCTGTTTCGCTTGCAACTCGCTGTCTGAATATTTCTGACGCAAGCGCGAGTTGTAGTCCGTCAAGTTGTAGAAGATCAGCCTGCCGTTC
>DASRIM010000147.1:0-21063 GCA_035649995.1 Pyrinomonadaceae bacterium
ACGGAGAGCACGACGTTCATCCGCATCGGCGCGCGATCGTAGTTGAACGTCTCGAACAGTGGCCTTATCGAGTCGCCGGGGGTTACGCGTGACAATAACGTGCTGTCGTTGTCCAGACCGATCCGTAACGGCCAGGACCAGGCCATCTCCCCTTCATCCTTCCGCCGCAAAAAGGCAGAGTGCGCTCCGCCTGTCAAAAGCGCTTCATAGAGGGCGAGAGGCTGGAACTGACGGGGTTGATTTATTTCAACTCGCAGACCGCGGCCCAAATTTTCGATATCATGATTCGCCACGTTCAGAAGTTCAGTGCCTGCGGCAGTCAGGCGGTCCACATCTTCGCTTGACCGGATCAGTTGCGTAGTGCTTTCCCTCAGACGCCACGGCCAGGCGCGACCACGAAGTTTTTGCCAGTAATCGACGAACACCTGTCCCAGCTCCTGTGCTGCAGGCAGCGTCTCTCTTCTAGCGATCCTCGGTGGCAGAAGCCCCGCAAAAAGCAGCATCTGGTTAAATGATTCGCTCGGTTCTGCGTCTGGCCATTCGAAAAGTTCGTTCATATGGGTTGGACGACCTGTTGAAGTCGAATATGAAGTTGAGAAGGTCCGCGACCGGTTCAGTCAAGCAAGGGTGCGACTACGGCGCGATTCGAATTGTACCGGTGTTGCTCGTGTGCCCGTGAGCCTGGATACTCACTTGATACGTACCACTCGGAAGGCCGGTCGGCAGCCTGAAGGTGACTTGAGTGAACGGAACATCGCGTACCGCCCGAACGTCTTCAGCAACCAGCAAAAAGCTCGGACCATTACTCGGGGTCAAGAGAATTTCTACAGCAGTCACCGGTTCGCCCTGGTTGAGCTCCAGGCCCGTGGCGAAGAGCGTCACTCGCGTGTTGCTATCCCCTCCGAGTTGCATCCATTCGGCGATGTTCGGAACGCGGAAAGGATCTCTCATTAGTAAATGCGATTCGATCGCGGCGGCCTGATCCGCAGCCGGGCCTGATTCATCGAGCGCCAGCAGCAGCACATCATCGTTGACGATCACAGTCCCGCCTCTGCTGAATTGCACCATTGCATTAGTCGGGTTGGAAAGTTCGAGAAGAAGATCTTCGTGCTGTTCAGCGTTCGTATCGCCGCAGACCTTCACAACGAAAGTTTGCGTCAGCTCGCGCGGCGGAAATATAAGCGTGCCTGATTTTGTCTCGAAGTCCACGAACGGGCCACAGGCTGCGCCGCCGTGTCCGGGGAAGAACGAAGATGGTTGATCGATAGTGGCGAAGTCGACGGTGACCGAGCGTCCGGTTTCGGCTGAAAGCCTGGCAATGAATACCGCATCAGTCGTGCCGCTATTTCCTTCGGTGACGAAATTTGCCGGATGTTCAATAAACACCGACGGCAGTGTACTCCGATCCTGAAGCGTGATTGTTTGCCGGCCGGGAACACCAAGTGAAGCACCAGGAGTGGGGTTATTCAGAAACACCGAAAACGTTTCATCCGGCTCAGGCGTCGTGTCGTTATTGATCTGGATCTGAAAGCTCTTACTTGTTTCCCCCTCGTTGAAGACGAGTGTTCCGGAGACAGCCGCATAATCCTGACCCGCAGTTGCCGTGTCGTCTAAAGTAAAGTAGTCAACTGCAAGACTGCCGAAAGTGCCGCCCTTGCGCAGCACTGTGACCGTAATCGCGCCAACGTCTTCAATGACTGTTCTCGAGCTCACGCTGAACTCAGCACTTCCCGCGACTTTGCTCGCATCGCATGGCGAAAACTCAGAGGTGTTACCCTGCGGATCAGTCGCGGTTGCAGTAAGCACACGGCCTGTTGGCAACGCTATCGGAAAGACGACGTCGATCGTCGCGTTGCCGTTGGCGTCAGTGGTGACAGCCGTGTCGTTATTCGAAGCATTGAAAACCTTTTCACCTTCTCCGTTACCGGATGGATCGCAAGCCTCGTTTGAATAGAAATCGATGCGGAAGGTCGTGTTGGGCGTCGAGTTTAAAGTTCCGTGAATCGTAGTGCTCGTGCCGTTGGACACGACTGACGTCAGCAGCGGAAAGTTTTGTAAAAGATTTGGACCAGTGTCAGGATCGCCGGGGTCATTCGGCGTCACGCCCTCGAAGGAGAGCTCGATACCGGGACCGACGTTGGAGAAGATCGAATTTCCGCGAATAGTGTTTCCCGTTTCAGAAGCTACAACCACGCCTGGTCCTTCGTTGTACGCGATCACGTTACCGGCGAGCGGTGTGGTGCCACCAATCACGTTGTTGTTGCTGATTTCTAATGCAGGTGGAAAGAATGGCTGCTCGCCGATCATCACACCCGTAGATCCGTTACCAAATCCAACCCGCCCGGCCCGGTTAGGACCGATCACGTTACCCTGCACGAGATTATTACCGCCAACGATTACGATGCCGCCAAAGCGGTTTGACGAGATCACGTTGGGCGAGGCCGGCGATGTTCCTCCGATGAGATTGTGCGAGGAAGCAAGTAGTAATATGCCGTCGCCGTTTGGCCGGCTCACAGTTCCACTCCAGTCAAGACCGATGTGATTACCCTCGATAATATTGTTGTCGCAATCCAGCGCTAAGATCCCGATGCTGAAGCCGCCAATCGCCAGTCCGCGTATCGTGGTGTTGCCTCCGCGAATGAACAATCCAAAGTCGCCTTGAGTTCCCGCTCCGTTCAATTCAACCCTGGGAGTTGGGAGGCCGCCTTGCTCCGGGACCGCGTCAATAACCACCGGCTCCGTGATAGACGGCAGACCTGTTAATAAATTGATCGTGTGCACTTCATTGCCCGGGATGTTGAATGTAATTGTGTCTTTCCCGGGAACTGCATTCGCGTCCAGGATCGCCTGACGGAACGAGCCCGCGCCGTGATTGTTGGTGTTGGTTACGACAATCTGGTGGCGAACCGCCGTGAAGTTAGCGGTGCGATTCGAGCTCAGGTTGATGAAAGTATTGATCGGTAGAGTAAAGGTGAAGGAAGCATGCGACGGCGCTACTGTGTAAGTGCCACCGCCGGGAACCGTAAATGAATAGTCGCCGTTACTGTCGGTAATGCTCTGACTCTGCTGCGACCCGGTCAGGATTACGGGTATTCCTCGCAATCCAACGCCGTTTTCAGCTACCCGGCCGCTGATCGTGAAAAAGGGCGAGCTCGCCGGCGTCGCCGTAAAGTTATGGACCTGATTGCCGTTTAGATTGTTGAAGGTCTGGCTCGCCGGCGCCATCGTGAAGTTGGCCTTGCTCGCGCTCACCGTAAAACTTCCTCCTACGCGCAAGCGCGGGAACTCGTAATAACCAACTCTGTCCGTGAAGACCGACGTGAACGACGTACCATCATCCAGCACAACCTCTGCACCGCTCAAAGGAGCGTTGCTTGTATCGAGAACCTGACCGCTGATGCTGTGAGACATCGCCAACTTTGCAATAAAGACATCGGTAGAACCGAGGTTGACCGGCTGGAAGGCGTCCGGAGTAGCCATGAAGTCGGATGCGTTAGTCGTTCCCGTAACGTAGGCGTTGCCTGTCGAATCAATTGCAATCGCGGCGCTTTCATCAAGTGCGGCGTTCGACGCTCCACCGAGGCATGTTGAATAAACGAGCGCGCTGCCGGCCGGATTTATTTTGGTGACGAATGCATCGTTGTCAAAGCCGTTAGAGCCGCCGAAGTACAGTATTGAACTACTGGTAGGATCGATCGCGAGCACGCTTGCACTGATGGTATTAAGACCTTTGTTTGCAGGAACCCAGGTCTCACCGTTGTCGGTGCTCTTCAAAACCAATTCCAGGAAGTCCAGCAAATAGAGCGTTGACGGGTTCACCGGATCGAAAATTATCCTTCCGGCTTGAATCTGCACCCGCGACCAGTTAGTCCCGGCATCGACACTCTTGAATAGACCGGTGTCAGTTGTCGCGTACAGTAAACCAGGCGTAAGCGGACTGACGGCGACAAACGTACCGTCCGCGCCGAGTTGACTAAAACCTATTCGTTCCCAGGTCGCACCCGCATCCATGCTTTTGAAAATCCCACCAGTGTCGCTCGCGAAGTCCGTCGCATAGATCGTTGTGTGGTTGAAGGGATCAACGGCGATGAAATTACTGTTTCCGACGGTGGGATTTCCGACGAGAGTCCAGCTATCCGCGCCGTCGGTGGTCTTATAAACTCCGCGGCCGAATACGCCAACGTAAAGTGTCGCCGGGCTAACCGGATCGATAGCTAAACCAAGCAGAGTCGTATTGCTGATGCCGTTACTGGCCCTGGTCCAGGTGTTCCCGCTGTCAAGGCTGCGATAGATCCCCCTCGCGGCGAGATTGGGTCCGCTGAGAACGGCGTAAATTCGTGAGGGCGTCGCGGGATCGATGACCAGGCTATTGACAAAGAGAGATTGCAGACCGTTATTGCTCGCCGACCATGTCCTTCCACTGTTGATGCTCTTGAAAACGCCCGCGCTGGTTGCCGCGTATAGTATCGACGGCTGCACAGGGTTGATTGCGATATCGAGGACAGAAGGCGACTGAAGACCGAAGGTATCGTTATTCCAATTTAATGCGCCGTCAGTGCTCCTGAATAACGGGCTCCTCGTACGCAGCGCGCCGGCAACGATCGGAAAATCGATAGAGAAAGTCGATCCTGTCACATAGGAGTTGCCCATTGAATCGACCGCTACGCCACGTCCGACGTCAGTGCTGGAGCCTCCCAGATAAGTCGAATATACAAGACTCGATCCCACGCTGTTCAGCTTGGTAACAAATGCGTCACCGCCGGCGCCGCTCGTAGCTTGAATCGCATTCGCCGTGGGGTAGTTGGTCGACGTGGTGGCGCCTGTGATGTATGCGTTGCTCGAAGCATCGACGGCGATCCCGCGGCCAACGTCATTGCCGTTTCCACCGAGGTAGGTTGAATAAATCAGGGATCCTGACGTGCTGAGCTTTGTAACAAAGGCATCTTTGCCGGACTGATCGCCTCTGGTTGATTGGAACGCGTTTGCGATGGGGAAATCAGCGGACTCGGTCTCGCCCGTAACATAAACGTCGCCCGCGGCATCGATCGCGACGGCGTTCGCTCGATCGCACTTATTGCCTCCGAGGTAAGTTGAGAAAAGAAACACCGGAGCCGCGGGATTTATCTTTGTTACAAAACCGTCTTGCGAACACGACTCTGACGGAGCAAAAGTAGATTTAATTGCGTTTACAGTGGGGAAGTTTGTGGAGGTAGTTAGTCCAACAACGTATATGTTGCCGCTGCTGTCGACGGCAATGCCATTGGCGAGATCGTTGCCGCTTCCTCCAAACCGCATGAAGAGCGTCAATGCAGAACCGGAAGGATTCAATCTGCGAACGAAGGCGTCAGCCGGAGTCGATCCCGCGATGTAGGCACTGCCTGATGAATCAACAGCGATCGCCGTCGCGGTTGTTCCGCTGTCGCCGAGATAGGTTGAGTAGACCAGGTTAGTACCGGTCGCATCGATCTTGGTGACGAACGCGACGCCAGGAGTGGTTTGAAAAGATCCGGGTGTGGTTGGGAAGTTTGTGCTGTTCGTAACACCGGTGACGAACGCGTTTCCCTGAGTGTCGACAGCTATCCCATTGCCGGCATCTGCACCGCTTCCTCCCAACAGTGTGGCGTATGAAAGCACGGGATCGATGATGAGCGGCTTGCGCGAATCGAATGCCGGCACTTTGAAACCGATCTCCTGGCCCTTGACGACATATTCACCCTTTACTTCACTCCGCTGACCTGTGTCCGAGACCTGATAGATGAATGGTTTGTGCAGTCGAACTTCACTGTCTTTCACGGTGAGCCGCAGATCACCAGACTCGTCAAGCTTGATTCGATCCGCGCCTGCGAGCTTGAACTTTATGACTCCCGGATTGCGGCCCGGGGCGACGACAAAATCGTATTCAAGCTGTCGCTGGTTTCCGTAGTAGACCACGTCCACTCCGGGATAGATCCCGCGATAACGGACTTTCCTGTAGGTTGGAATGTTTGTGCGCCACTGGTCGGGCTTGTCGCCCATGAGGTAGTTGACCTTGCCGGACAGTTCGTCTTCACCTTCGACTGACGACGCGCGATTCGCGCCGGCCATCGACAATCTCATCACTGAACTGTTGCGCAGAGTAAGGACTACTTCGGCAGGTGTTAGAAATAGATCGTAACCGCGGCCACGCGCGAGAAACTTGACGCGTGGATCCATCTGGCCCTCATTCCTTTCAAAGCTCATCTCGAGCCGGCCGTAGCGATCGCCTGTCTCCGGTTTGATCGTGTCAGACACGACGCTCGACGACGCGGACGACGAGCTGTTGTTACGAACAACGAAGAAGACCGTGGCTACTGCAATCGTGACTAGCAGAACGACGCGAGCGGTGAAGACGGCGCGACGGGTGCGCAGGCGGTGGGGGATAGACGATGTCATATTCTGCGTGATGTCCTGGTTGGAATTCCGTTGTTATCCGTGTTCCATGTTAATGCGATACAGGTTGGCGCGTCCGCGTCTTCCGATCAACTCGATCATCCTCGCTTCTCGAAGACAGTATGCCATCTTCTGGGCCAACTCCCGGCGCGTTTGCATCTGCGCAGCAAGATCGATCGTCGTGAATGATCCGAGGCCGTCCGGCAGAAACCGTAGCCAGTCAGCCGACACACTGAAGAAACGCTGGTCCACGACCTCGATCAGACGGCGTCCTTCAATGACCCAACCCCGCCTGCGCCATGCGCGCTTGCCGGCGTACCGCCTCACCTCTTCTTCCCTGATCATCAACACTTCCAGCGAAAAGTTCGGGTTCGACAGCAACTGCGGGATACTGACGAGTTCCCAAAACAGATCCTCGAGGCGCCCTCGCTTCGGTGATTTTCGGCGAACCAGCCGGCCGCGCTTACCGGTTGCGGATCGGATGATCCATTTCTCCTGGACGATCGGGTAAATCAGTCGCACATGATGTGAGCAAACCAGCTTGTTGAGCTTTGACTTGATCGATGAGAAGTTGCGCGTCTGGATTTCGATCAACAGCTCGTCGCGGACGATATCGATGACGAAGCCGTCGATCGGAACTTCGAATCGATCGCCCGGGCGCGCGTACCACTGTTTCAGTGATGCGTGCAGCGGCTTCTCGTTAAGCAAACCGATTCCTGACATCAGCCTCCGCACGCATGTAACGAAACTTTAAAATCCCTTTCTATTAACCTCCCGCACGCGCGAAACACACACTCGCATTTACTCCTGAAGCTGTGTGTTTTTGAAGAACCTCATGGGTTTGTAGTTGAAGTTAGTAAACAGACCGAGCTGGTCAAGGTAGTGTGGATCGAATGCAAAGCTGCTCGGCAACACGAGGCGTAAAAACCCGCTTTGGCCCAAAGTAAATATACTCTCGCCAGTTATCTTCGGCCGCCCGAGCACGACAATCTGTCCGTAAGTGGCGCGATTAGAGTTTGGGATACTCGCGACAGTGCCGATGATCGGATGCGTGAACGTGATGGAGCCTCTCGGCCCCGTCCACGTCGCCGGATTCGACCCTTGCCCGGCGGCGAGTATCGCCAGTGTCTGACTAAACGTCGCGGACATCACGGCCTTCGGATTCACGCCGTTGAAGTAGTCTCGACTCGGCGGTACAGGTGAATCACCCGCCAAAGCAAAATCGAGAGCGTGTATCAGCATGTTCGTACTGGCTTCACCAACCCTGGAGCCAAGCTCGTCGCCGAACGTGTTAGTCAACATCAGGCTCAACCACGTCGAGAAAATAACTTCGCCCGAATGAAGGTTCGTGCTCGTCACCGCGTCAGCGAAGGCGCTTCCATCCCAGGCCTCGATGATTGACTTCGCCTGCGGAGCGAGCGGATGGGCCGGAGGTACGTCGTTCAGCGCCTGAAGTAGATACGGCTTCAGGAAACGCGCTTCGCGACCGATCGCTTTCACCCGCGCAATGTCTTTGGGAATGTCCCGCATGTCCTGAAGAGAAATGACACCGGTCGACAAGCGATCGTCAATATCCCACAACCGAAACTGCTTGCCGAAGACCTGGTTGTCGGCATTGTCGTAATCAACCGACGGTTTATTGTTCCAGTTTGCCAGGTAACCTTGAGCAGGATTGATCGAAGTCGGAGTGGGCAAGACGCCGCCGGGCCATTCAGCACTGCCGTTTCCCGGAAAGGGCAAGCGCGCGTCAAATCCCGCCGGGCGCACCGGCACGTGGCCCGCCTGCCAGTAAGCTATGTTTCCGGTCTTGTCGGCGTACAGGAAATTATGGGAAGTGGGAATGAGTTTTACTGCCGCTTCGAAATGCTGAATGTTGCGCGCACGATCAAAACCGAAGAACCCATGGACGCTCTCCAGCTCGCGCTGCCAATGCGCTCGCTTCTGCGTGATCAAATTAGCGCCGGCACTGCCGACAACTGGTCCATGAACGCTTCGCAGCACATTCAGGATCACCGGGCTAGCTCCGCGAACGACGATTGTCTCGACGCGCACTTCGAACGGAGTGCACGTCCCGTTGAACACGTAACCTGAGCCTGGTCCGGCTCCTGCGTTGCACGTCGTTTCAATGTAGTGGTCCAGGTTATCTCCCGTCGCCGTCGTCGAGGTCCATGCGACGTGGTCATTACGTCCAATCAGAACGGGCGGCACGCCGGCGAAAGCCATTCCCGCTACATTGAAACCGTTTCCACCATTCAGTTGAACTTCATGCAGGACCTCCGGCACACTGAAGCCCATTTGTGGGCCACCATAAAGCATCGCAAAACCGCTTTCGCTGCGAGCTGCGCTGACTGCCCACGCATAGCTGCCGAGTTTTGTCGGAACTCCTAACGACTGCCAGATTCCGCGAGCGTCGTCGTCCGACACCTCCAACGATGACGGCGAGGCGAGTTGAAGCTGCGCGTTGCTCAAAGCGCCGGCCGGCTTCTGCCGTTTGCCGAACGCTCCCGACGTGGGCACTGTGACAGGAGAGTCGGGATCGTTGATCCATCTCACGTCGTTGAAAATGGCGAAGCCGTTCGCCGGGCCGTGAGCAGCGATCAAGCTGTCGAGCACAGAAAGGTTGGTCAACTCACGGCCGCCGATTTCACCAAAGCGACGCACCATGAAGACGCCAAACGCTGCCGAATCGCGCCGGGTCCATGGCTGTGGGAAGAAGCCAAGCGCGTGAAACTCGAACGGCAATTTCGACACGGGAGCCAGCGCTACCTCAGCAATATACCGATTGATCCCGCCCAGGTAGGCATCGAAAATTTCCTGCTCCTCGGAAGTCAGCATTGCGAATTGCGCGTCAAGTTCGGCATCGGTGTAACCGGTAATTCGTGCCGCGCGATCCGCATTCACGACGCTCGATCCAAAAATTTCTGCAAGACGGCCTCGGGCGGCGCGACGATTCAACTCGAGTTGCCAAAGCCGATCCTGGGCGACAGCATAACCGTAAGCTTCAAACAGCCCTCGATTCGTCTCGGCGAAAATGTGCGGGGTGCCAAAATCGTCGCGATAGATTCTTACAGTTTCGCCGTTAACGTTCAGCGTCGTGAAACCCGCATGCGTTGCGGTTACGGTGATCGCTGCGATGACTAACGTTAGAGTGACGACAGCAAATGACAAGAGCGGCTTGATCATGACGACCTCTTTCCTATTTCCGAAGATCTATTGACGTGACGGGTTTGAGGCGATGCAAGCGCACACTAGTACTAAACAAGCTTAAAAGTCAACGTTTTGCTTGTTCGTGTTTATGTGCCGGCGGAAGTGGTAGCATCATTCCACGATGTTCGATCGACTCGTGAATCGGTTTCGGCGTCAGCGGGTGAACGTTTGCTTCTGCACGCTCGCGATTCATGCGCCTTATCGACGCCGCGCGCAACTACTTCTCGCCGATGCGCCGGCTGTGCCCTGGATCGTGTTGACAGATGAACCGCGCGATTTTTCTGGTCCGGCCGTACGCGCCATTCGACACGAGCCGACTGGCCCCATGGCGATCGACTTTCTGACACGACTGCCGCCTCTTGGAAACGGGCGCGGCCGTCCGGCTTATCACGACAAGCGTTTTGCTTTACAAGCCGCTCTTGAAGAGTTCGACACCGCGATCTTCGTAGACGCCGACTCGCGTTTCACACGTCTGCCGAAACTTTCGACTTTCCCGCCCGGTATAGCTGTCGTCAAAGAGTTGCGAACCACTATCGCCGATCACTTGAGCCGGTGGGGACAGGCGCGCTTGCCGGCTTTTGAGGAACTGGCGGTCGAACTCTTCGGCGATGTTGGCGTGCTGAAAACTGCGCGTTGGTGTAGCGAAGCGTTGTTTGCTGTAACTAAAGATGGGCGCGAAACGAGGTTCCTGGACGCGTGGGCGCGAGGCGCGGAGTTTTTACAAGCGCGCGGTCTCTTCACGGGCGAGGGCGGCGTCATCGGCCTCGCCGCCGCGCACGCGGGTTGGACGGTCGATTACAAAAGCATGGACAGACTAGCCGCGTCGCGACAGCACGAGAGTACCGGCCCAAAGTCTTGACCCCTGCTTATCGATCGCTATCGCAAATGAGGAAACGGCTCGTTAGGCTCCCGCTTGTTTAGAAAGCGGCACAACTCGCTCCAGCCATCTCCATTTTCCCAACACACCACCAACAAGTCTTTTCCGATGCGTCCGGCAAAGTACTCGAGCACTTCGCGATTGTGCCGTTCGTATCGCTGCGCCGACTTTTCGTAATCCCACTCCGCCGGTTCAACGCCGAAGACAATGTCCCACCACGGCGGTTTCACAAAGTCCGCTCTTCTGATCCCTTCGCGCTCGTGATGTCCTTGCAAACTGCGCACGTAAGTCTCGGTGTCTTTGCGTAACGTCAGAATGAATTTGCTGTTTGGAAACGTGCGATCCAGTTCGCGATAAATCGAGAACCATGGCCAGTCTTCGAATGCTTCAAATCTGGCGGCTTCCGCGAACGTGTTCTCGAGCTGATTCTGTTTGACTTCCGCGGCAAGGTGCATGTCGTAAGTGCGATGCTTGAATCCCAGGCGGCGAAAGCAATAACCGAGTGACGTCGTGCCTGTTTTTGGAAGACCGATGCCGACGATCTTGGCGGCTCTGACCGGTCTAACCTCGGTCCAGGTACTTCTGATCCGGTTGCTTATCCGTGTCGCGATCATTTGTGTCTCGACCCAGTTTAGCACGCCTAAATTCGCGTTCTTCGGTTCCTTGACAGGCACTTCCGGCGGGGCATATAGTGCGGCGCAGTTCTGGATGACGACCGCGGCGCCGCACAACATTCGCTTTCTCTACGGCGCATCCACGACATAGTCACCTTGCAGAGTCTCGCGGTCCACCCACGTTTTTCGCCAGTCGAACTTTGCACAAATTTCCGATTGGCCCGACAGGAGGGGTTGTATGCCTCCCAAAAGCCCCACGAGAGCAGCACAGTGGCTCGGTCTTGCTCTGCTCACAGCAATCCTGATTGGCTCATCTCTACTCTTCATCGTTCATGCGGCAAAGGATGAACTCAAATCAACGAATCATTCACACCTGCACTCAGCCGCAGACACATCGTCAGCATCCGTTCGGCCCCAGGATGAAAAACTAAAAGCCGAGAAACTAAAATCCATCCTCAACTCCCCAGTTCTCTCCGAATTTAATGACTGGAGTAGAAAACTCAGAAACCTGAGTTATTCACCGACTGCGACGGACATCGAAAAAGGACGAGTGTTGGCGGTTAATCGTCGTGAGCTTTTCAAAGAGCTAATGTCGCTTTCTCCCAAATCTGCTTTAGACCATGCCGTTTCCAGCGAAGTCTACCGGCGGATGCCTGTCACAATCAGAACGCATTTGGAAACTCCGGTAAGCGCGTATGGCGATTTCCGGGTCTACGTCGTAATGCTCCATCAAGACCATCATTCGCCGCACGTGATGACCGGTTCGCGAATCGAACGTGAGGTGAAAATCGGAACTTCAACGTACCGGGCAATTGTTTACGGGCGGCGTGAACACATAACTACCAAACTCAATATTCCGCTCCAGGGAATTACTCTTGACGGGGTTATGGTCGTCGACGAAGAGCCGGTCAGAAGAGTCGAGCCTTCACAGTATCCCGCGCTTAAAGTTGATCGCGCGCGAGTGGCCAGTGGTGGAGCAGTGGCAGAAATCGGCGGCAAGCTCACGTACTTCTCGTCGCCGGCCGCGCTTGAAACGTTCGTGCAGGAGCAAATCGAGTGGGAAGACATAATCGGTCCCGTCCGTCCCGAACCCGGCGAGCAATTATTGGCCTGGACCCATGGAGTAAAAACGGTTCTGTTTATCCGTCTCGATTTCTCTGACAAACCAGGAGAACCACTCGATTTCTCCGGTCAACCACTGAGCATTCCACGGGCACAGAACCTCATCAACAATGAAATAAGCCCGTTCTACGCGAACAACTCTTTCAATAAGACCTCACTCGAGACGACGGTCACGCCCGTCGTGAGAATGCCTCAGCCACAAACGTTTTATTTCAACAACCCCGGCGCTTTATTCAGGGATGCTGAAAGTGCGGCACTTGCCGCTGGCTTCGATCCAAACAATTTCAATCTCGATATTTTCGCCATGGGCCACAATTCCGGTTTTGGCTACGGCGGCATAGCGTTCGTCGGCGCGCGAGGCGCGGCTTTGAACGGAGCTTTTGATCTAAGAGTAACTGCTCACGAACTTGGTCATAACTACGGTCTTCTGCATGCGAACCTATGGCGCACCACGGATGGCTCAACTATTGGTCCGGGAAATAATGTCGAATACGGAAACCCGTTCGACGTGATGGGCGGTGGCTTTGATCCGCGAGCTCACTTTTCGGCGCAGTACAAGAGACGCCTGGATTGGTTGGGCGACGCCAACGTGCAGGTGATCGAACAGGATGGAGTTTATCGAGTCTTTGCTCATGACTCACTCAATCCTGACGGCATTCGAGCGCTCACGGTAAGAAAGAATTCCGACAAAAACTATTGGATCGAATTTCGACAACTGTTTTCCGAAATACCGCCCGCCGCGAATGGCGCGATCATCAACTGGGATTATCGTAGCCGTGATTTCAGAGAAATTCAGATTCTCGATATGACGCCCGCGACAAATAGCGTCTTTGATGCCCCTCTACCTGTGGGCAGCGTTTTCAACGACGACGAGAATCGCATTCGGATCACGGTGTTGGGCAAGGGTAATACGACTCCGGAAAGTCTCGACGTGAGGGTCGAATTGAATGTGGGATGTACCTTCAGTTTAAGTCAAACGAGCCAGAGTTTTACGGCGAGTGGCGGCGAAGGAACCGTTGCGATGACAGCAGCGGCGGGATGCAGACCGCTGGCGACGAGTAACAGCAGTTGGCTCCAACCCATCCAAGGAGATGGTCCGGTGCGTTACATAGTTGCAGCGAACTACGATTCATCGCCACGAACCGGAACTATCACCGTTGCCGGCCAGACTTTTACGGTTGAGCAAGGAGCCGCGACTACGTCCTGCGCGACCCAACCGTCAGGCCTTGTGTCGTGGTGGCAAGGTGAAGGTAATGGGCTCGATCGGATGGGAAACAATCATGGCACGCTCGTGAAAAACCCGAACTTTGGCGCCGGGAAAGTGGGCGGCGGTTTCATGGGCGATTTCACAAACCGTGCCGGTTACGCCGAGGTTCCTGATTCACCCTCCCTGACACTAACGAAGTCGATGACCATCGAAGGTTGGTTGAAGCTCAATTCCACGAATGGTTGGGTGCTACAGCGTTCGACCAATAGTTCTCCTTTCCTTCGCTCTTACGATATTCAAGTGTTTGGCGGGCGCATAGGATTCATAGTTTGGTTCAATAGCAATCAGGCGGCGGGTATTGCCAGCGATCCTGTACCACTCGGACAGTTTGTTCATTTTGCTGCGACGCTCGACGACAGTTCGAGCCGGGTTGCGATCTACATAAATGGCAGCCTCGTAAGGCAATCTACGATGACTCAACGCCCCGACGTTGCCACCGGAGCTACGGTCAAGATTGGTAATGTTGACGGCATCACCGATGAATTGTCTATCTACGATCGAGCTCTCTCAGACTCTGAGATCCTGGCGATCTACAACGCGGGGAACGCCGGCACAGGCGCTACCGGAAAATGCCTCAGCACATCGCCTCAGATCACCATTCAATCGAACCCCGCCGGCCGCTCTGTTTCGATCGATGGCGCTCCTCCTGTTACAACGCCGCAGGTAGTGAATTGGGCGCCGGGTTCGTCGCATACGATTGCTACAACGTCAACGCAGGCTGGAAGCGCGGGCACGCAATTTATCTGGAGCGATTGGAGCGATGGCGGTGCGATCTCACACACTGTAACGGCGCCGGCTGTGAGCACCACGTACACCGCAAACTTCACGACGCAATTCATGTTGACCACGAACGCCGGTACGGGCGGCTCGGTCCTGCCGGCGAGTGGATTCTTCAACAGCGGTCAGGTGGTGCAGATTTCCGGCCAGCCAAATCCGGGGTTCACTTTCAATGGATGGACCGGCACTGGAACAGGTTCATTCAACGGCAATACAAATCCGGTGTTGGTAACAGTGAATGGACCAATTACCCAGACTGCCGCATTCAGACAGAATCAAGGTCCGATGCTACTGCTGATCGAGGATGCCGGGCCGCTGACAACTCATGCGGTTGCGTTGGATTCCGTTCTCCTCATCCGAGATCCGTTTCCAATCATCAATCCGGCAAGCTTATTCAGGCTTAATAACGATCGAAACACGAGACTTTTGATCTTTGTAGCGAACCTTCCACTTGGGCCTGGTGAACCGCCAGGCGCCGTCATCGTGAGTCTGGTCGACAGCAACAACCAAACTCATAATGTTGCCGCTGAAAACGTATGGACCACCGCCAATTCTGACTTCAGTCAGATTACTTTCAGACTCCCTGATGCACTACCGGCCGGTGTCTGTACCATAACTGTGAAACTGCGCGAACAGTCGAGCAACGCCGGCACGATACGTATTCAACCGTAAGAAACCTCAACCGCATCCGCGCGTAAAAAAACTGGCAACCACGCGCGTTTGAGTTCATACTAAGTATCAACTTCCCACAAGATTTTCGTTTTTCGGGGGGTTGGGGTGGCAGTCAAAGCTTTAGCGCCGCTTTATTTCTACACCGCGGTTGTGCTCTGTCTGTTTGCCCTGACTTCCGGCGAATCGCTTTCTCTCGGCGTTGGCGCGCTCCTACTCGTCTCAGGCGTCTTGAGCTGGGGCCTGCTCGAGTACGGTCTCCATCGATTTATTTTTCACTACGACGCGCGGTCGGCGTTCGGCAAGAAGGTGGTGTACGCCGCGCACTTGTCTCACCATGACGATCCGCGTGCTACGGATCGAATTTTCTCGAGCCTGATGGTTAGCGCGCCGGTGGCGGCCGCGTACTTGTTGCTGGCACGGCTTGCAACCGGCTCATGGCGCGCGGCGTCGTTTCTCTTCGCCGGACTGACTCTAGGTTACTTCTATTACGAATGGCTTCACTTTCGCGCGCATCATCGCCGAGCACGATTCCGGCTCTTCAGATACCTGCGGAAGTATCACCTGATGCACCACTACAAGAGCCCCGAGCTGCGTTTCGGCGTCAGCTCGCCTTTGTTTGACATCGTCTTTGGAACGTTCCGGCCAGTGGCGAGTCGCCGCCCGCGCGTCAGCCCAAAGAAAGATTGAGCGATAGATCGAGAAACGCCGCATAGCGTTCCGCGGCTTTCGTTACGGCGAGTTTTTCCGGCTTGTTGAACGCTCGGCGAGAGGTCACGGCGATCTCTATCGATTGTTTCTCGACGGTGGGTTTCCATGTTGCGATGAGTCTTCCATCGAGGACGACGACCGGGCCGAGCGCGTCCCAGGTCGTTAATCCGGAGGCGCCGTCGATCACGAGTTGTCGATCTTTGTAAGCGACGTTGTATTCATCAAACGCGGGCAACAGGTGCGCTGCGTGAAAAGATCGTTTGACGGCGCGTGCTGAAACCGCGGCTCCGCTCCAGTAAACCGTTTCGTCTACCGTATCTTTGTCGAGCTCACGCTCGACGAGCGCAATGCCACGCCGCGCGTCATTCGTCGTCAACCCCGACCACCAAACAAAATCCGGCAACGTCGCCGGTCCATGACTCATGAAATAACGTCGCGTCAGCTCTGCTAACGACTCGTCGCGACTCAGCGCCTTTCCAGCAACCGCGACGCGTTCTTCCAGCAGCGCGTACGTAAACTGTTTCCCTGTGCGCGGACCACTACAAACAACGCCGTCCAGCTCAGCGCGGACAAGAATGTGCGCCATCCGCACCGTATCATCAGCGGCGATACCCGCTCGGTTCAGCGCGGCTTTCAATTCCGAGCGGGTGAGGTGTTTTCCGCCTTTGAGAGCATTCGTGATCACGCGGTTGGATCGCTTGAACGCCGCCGCGTCGAGCTCGAATTTCCGGTAATTCGGACCGCAACGGGCGTTCACGCGCGGCGCGGTCAATTCCAACAGCCAACGAATGTCTTCGGGCGCAATGAAGTGCCACGTCGGCCGCAACAAATGCGTGCGCAGTATTTCTCCGCGATTGAACGCTTCTTCCACGCGCGCGTGCGACGCCTTCTGCATTCGCAACGCAAGGGCCCATTTCGCGCCATGAAAATCCTGCGCCTGCACCGCACCGAACCAGTGGACGACGTCAACCGGCTGCTTGAATGTTGGTGATGAGAGCGCGTGGTTTCGAAGTCGTTGTGAAATGATGGATGACGTATTCAAGTTTTTCGACGGCGCTGACCGGTCCACGAGCGTTACTCTTTAACACAGCCCTGAACGCCCACGCCACTCACGTAGGTACTGGTTCAGTTTGAAACTAGAAGCGCCTGCCTGGCAGGACAAGTCAGGAAGGGGGCAACGCCCCCGGCCGTCGATGCTGCGGGGGCGCGCTACGCTTGCCCCCTTCCTGACCTGTTCTTGATTTCGGAAGGGCCAAACTGAACCAGTACTCTCACGTAAACAACCTTGCCGAGCTAAACCTTTCCATGATAGAAGTCTGGCCTCAATTACTCCCATGCCGCGTCAGGAACGCTTCCCATATCCGCGACCACCCGTTCGCCCTTTGAAGATCTACGCGTTCGATCCCATGGTCGGGCTCGACAGACGCACGCGAGTCTCTGTCGAAACACGCAACGAACCGCTCAAACAGGGGCCAGTCGGAGCACGCATCGCCGTCGTCGATTACGATGGGACGTTTGACTGTTTTTATGTGCCCGTTGACCTGGACGATCCCGCGATTCTGATGCAGGGCGGAATCGAGCCGTCCGAGGGCGACCCGCGTTTTCACCAGCAAATGGTGTACGCAGTTGCGTCACGCATTGTCGAGATCTTCGATCGCGCGCTCGGACGTCCGGTCGATCTCGCTCGCACCAAAACCGGAAAAGCACGGCCGATCAGATTGTTTCCCCACGCATTCTGCAATGCGAATGCTTACTACAATCCCGAGCTCGGCGCGATCCTGTTTGGTTATTTTCGCGCCCCTGACAACGTCGTCGGCGCAAACATTCCGGGACAGATGATTTTTTCCTGTCTCTCGCACGACGTCATTGCTCACGAACTTACGCACGCGCTGATCCATCAACTCAGTCCGGCGCTGCTCAACTCCGAACATCCCGACACGCTCGCGCTTCACGAAGGACTAGCCGATTTAGTGGCGATCCTTCACCGCTTCTCGATCGAAAGCATCGTTCGCGATGAAGTTCAGCAAACGCGCGGCATGCTCGACGTCAACAGCAACTTCTGCAAAGTTGCTTCTCAATTCGGCGCGGCGCTCGGCAAGGCTCACGGTATCAGAGACGCGCGCGAACCGGCCAATCCGACACAATACGCGACCGTGCTCGAACCGCATGCGCGCGGCGCGTTGCTGATCTCCGCAGTCCTCGAAGCACTCTTCCGCAGTTATCGCCACGCCGTACAAGATCTCATGGAGATTGCCGCCATCTCGGGAACGCCGGCGACAGGTGAATTACATCCTGATCTCGTGAACCGGTTGGCGACTGAGGTGTCGCGGCTCGCAAGATCACTGCTGACGATGTGCATTCGCGCGTTCGACTATCTGCCGCCCGTGGACGTCAGTTTCGGAGACTTTCTACGTTCTGCTGTCACTGCCGACTGGGAGCTTTCGCCGGCAGACTACAGCGGTATTCGTAGTGCGCTTGTCGAATCGTTTCGCAGTCGCGGCATCTACGCAACCGGGGCACGTTCGCTCGCGGAGGAGTCGTTGATCTGGGAACGTCCGGAAAAGCGAATGGATCCACTGCCGGCATCGATCGTGGCTGCACTGACCGAAAACGCCCAGATGTTCGGCCGAATCCGGCCCGGTGAAGGTGAACGGACGTTAACTGACGAGAACCCCGCGCAGGAGCTTTACGACTACGCCGCAAAGAACGCGCGAGCGCTTAATCTGTGGCAATCGAACGACGTGAAACTCGACATCTCCGGCACGCGCTACTGCTTCCGCGTCGGCGCCGACGGTCAACTCTCGGTCGACATCGTCGCGAAGTTCATACAGTCGCGGCAGCGAGGGTCGCAGACTGAATACCGCGGCACGACCCTCGTTGCGGCTGCCGACGGCAGCGTGCGTTACGTCATAACCAATCAACCTCTGCCGCGACTTGACCAACACCTCGAGAATCATGCGCCCGCTTTGGTGGGGAACTCGTCGCGGGCGAACACAATGCAACCGCCATTTCCAGCGCGATACCGAATGAGCGCCGCGCAATACAAGAAAAAGTTTCCCGGTCTCGTTCCGAGTAATGATGAGATGGACAGCCTCAAGGCCGTACTCGGCTTCCAGTAACACGCAATGAGCATTGAACTGCCGCCACCCGCGAAACGTCCGCTCAGAATCTTCGCTTTCGATCCGATGTTGGCTCGACTCGACTCGACGCGAGTGATCACGGTAAGCGTGCCTAACGAACCGCTGTTGCCTGGTCCACAAGGGAAACGCGTCGAAGTGATCGATTACGACGGCGTCAACGAATGCATGTATCCGCCAGTCGATCTCGACGATCCTTCAGTGTTGATGCGCATGGGGCTCGATCCGGCGGAAGCGGATCCGCGTTTCCACCAGCAGATGGTCTACGCCGTAGCGATGAAGGTCATCGACAACTTCGATTTCGCGCTCGGCAGACGTTTGGGCTTTCGCGGCAAACGTCTGCGGCTGTATCCGCACGCCTTTCTCGGGCGCAACGCTTATTTCGATCATACTCTGGGAGCGGTGCTGTTCGGGTTCTTCCTCGCGGAAAGCGGGCAGCAGGGCCCAAACCTTCCGGGACAAACCGTGTTCACGTGCTTGTCGCACGACATCATCGCGCACGAAGTCACGCACGCACTCGTACATCGCCTGCGGCCGCTGTTTCGCGAGCCGAGCAACCCCGACGTTTACGCGTTTCACGAAGGTTTCGCCGACATCGTCGCCATCTTCCAACACTTCTCGTTCGAACGCGTGTTGCGCGATGAGATTCAACGCACGCATACCGATCTCAGCAATCGGACGCTACTGGCGGAACTGGCGAGTCAGTTTGGACACGCGACCGGCGGCGGCCAGGCGCTCCGCACAGCGAACATGCAAGCCGATCCGCTTCAGTACTCCACGTTGATGGAGCCTCACGATCGCGGATCGCTGCTGGTGGCCGCAGTCTTCGAAGCTTTCTTTCAGACGTACCAGCGGCGCACGGCGGATCTCCTGCGGCTCGCTTCAGGCGGCAGCGGTCGTCTGCCCGAAGGCGACTTGCATCCGGCGCTGGTCCATCGCGTCGCGACGGAAGCCTCCGCGACTGCACAGGCGATTCTCACGATGTGCATTCGCGCATTCGACTATCTGCCGCCGGTAGACGTGACCTTTGGTGACTTTCTGCGCGCAGTCGTGACGGCAGACTTCGAACTCGCGCCGCGCGATCTGTATGGCCAACGCGCGCTCACGGTCGAAGCGTTTCGGCGGCGCGGCATTCACCCCGAGGGCGTGAATTCGCTGGCCGAGGTCTCGCTGCTGTGGGATCCGCCGGACGGCAAGCTGCCGCCGTTTCCCACCGGACTCATAGCGGATCTCGCGAGCGCGGCTCGCGAGTTTGGGCAGGTCACAACCAGAGCTCGCAAAAACGGCCGAGGATCGGGCATTAGCGATGGCGATCCGTCGGCAGGACGCGGCTACGCGCCGCTACTCCGCGAGTACGCAAAGGCGAACTGTAGAAAGCTGCATCTCGATCCCGACCTGGACATTAGAGTAGCGGGGTTTCACTCGTCGTATCGCGTCGCGCCCGACGGTCAGTTACTGATCGACATCGTGGCACAGTTCGAACAGTGCAAACCCGAAACCAGCGACGAACTCGGCGGAGTTCCACTACGCGGCGGGACCACGGTCGTAGCTTCGGCGGACGGAGTCGTCAGGTACGTTATTTCGAAGCCGTTCGAATCCGGCGCTTCAACGTCGATCAAGCGTCGTGAAGCAAAGGACCGAAAGGAACGCCAGTACGATTTTGTAGAGAGGTGCGATCAGTCTGACCCGCAGCGTGCCTGGTGCGCCGGCGATCGCGATCTGAATACGCGGATGTTGCGCATGCACAACTTTGCATCACTTCACTCGATGCGTAGATAACATGGCGAATCAATTTGTCACGATCCGGATGTACAACGTCGGCTTTGGCGATGCGTTTCTGCTGCTTTTTCCCGATCGGAGTCGGCCGCGGCGCGTGCTGATAGATTGCGGCATGCACAGCATCGGCCCTGGCCCACGCAAGATGAAGGAAGTCGTCAAGCAGATCGTGCAGGATACGACCGACGCAGATGGACAGAGCCGCATCGACGTCGTAGTCGCAACGCACCGCCACCAGGACCACGTCTCCGGATTCGGTCAGCCGCTCTGGGAGAAGGTGGAAGTCGGCGAGGTATGGATGCCGTGGACCGAACATCCTACCGATCCGCGAGCGCGACAAATCCGAGAGACACAAAGCACGCGCGCTCACTCTCTCGCACTCGCGCTGACGCGACTGAACGTTGACGACTCGGTACTCGCAATCGCGCAAAACAACCTGACGAACCAGGCGGCGATGAGCACTCTGCATGCGGGGTTTGCAGGCCAACCGCAACGCCG
>DASRIM010000148.1:0-3972 GCA_035649995.1 Pyrinomonadaceae bacterium
AGAATAGACACCGGAGACGAACTCTCGCATGTAAAGCGAGACGACGATGTGCAGGAACCCGTTCAGCAGCATGAAGCCGGCAAACGCGTAGGAGATCGGCCGCATGGCCCATCTGCCTTTCCAGACGAAAAAAGACGACGCAATCAGCATCGCTGCGGCGAAGATCAGCAACGACAACCACGTCTCAAAGGTGAAGGTCGGCAGTGGAAGCAGCGGATACTGCTCGCGTATCGCGCGAACCGTCGGGTTGTACAGCTCGAGAAACCCCGTCAACGCCTCATCCGCAACATGAATTGCCAGTGCGCCACATAACGCCATCCATGCCAACCAGTGATTGCGCCGCAGAGTCTGGCGAGAAGGGTTCGTCATTCGTGTCGCAATGCTATCACCGGTTGGCCTGATTAATCCTCAAAACCCGCCAAAAACCGCCTGAATTCGCAGCTCCTGCCTGTTTAGGAATCATTAGCAAACAATTAGCAACTGGCTAAAGATTCCAATATTTAGCCTCTTCTATATTCCCGCCCGCGATGAACGTTTCCACCCCCAACCCCAGCTATCAGGCCAATCGCGATTCAAGCAACTCAAGCATTCGCTTCAACTCCCATGGTTCACCACGCCGCCTGAACAGCCAGCCCAATGCGCCGACCACGCGCCTTTCCGACAAGGAGCCCATTGCGATGTTTACGATTGGTAAAAACGCGAAACACCTTTCCATCATTCTCGTCGCCGCGCTACTGGTAACCAGCCTTAACAGCCTGATCCTGACCGGCGCCGCACATGCCGCCGCACAGACCGGCAACGCTTCGACACAGAGAAAAGCAGAAAAGGTCTCCCCGCTTCTTCAACCCGACAGCCACACGCCTGATGCGAGAGTCACGGTGCTTGTCACACTCAGCGCTGCCATCAGTGGTTCGCTCAACGCGTTTCTCAACCAAAACGGCGTTCGCCCGCGTCGAGAGATGAAGAGTCTGCGCAGTTTCTCCGTTAGTTTACCTTTCAGTTTAGTCGCCGAGCTGGCCTCGTTTCCCGAGGTTTTCCATATCTCCTCTAACGAGAACGTGACGAGTCTTGGACACGTCACCACCACGACCGGCGCGGAGGCCGGCGAGGCTGCGGCGCTCGCAGCAGGCCGCGGCACGATCGACGGCTCAGGCATGGCCATCGCGATCCTGGATTCCGGCATCGACGTGAATCACGCGCAGTTCGCGGCGGCGGGAGGCGGTTCTCGAGTTATCGCCAGTGTTGATTTCACCGGCGAGAACCGCACCGACGATCCTTTCGGACACGGCACTCTCGTAGCCTCGGCTGCTGCCGGCGGAACGGGCGCCGGTGCTTCTAACAGAGGAATCGCTACCGGCGTCTCCCTCGTGAATGTTCGCGTACTCAACAGCACAGGTCAGGGTACGGTGGAGGACGTTCTCGCAGGGCTCGACTGGGTCGCCACGCACGCACGCCAGTACAACATCCGCATCGTCAATCTCAGTCTCGGCACACGCGCCGTCGAATCCTACAAGTATGACGCGCTTTGTCGTGCGGTCCGTGGTTTGGTCAACTCCGGAATTCTGGTTTTCGCCGCGGCAGGCAATGACGGCAAGGACATCACCGGACAAAAGATCTACGGCTCGATTCACTCGCCGGGCAACGAACCTTCGGCGGTAACGGTCGGCGCGGCCAATACTTTCCAGACCGATCAACGCATGGATGACGGAGTCACCACGTACAGCTCCCGTGGTCCAACGCGCAGTTATTGGCTGGATACAGAAGGTGTCAGGCATCACGACAACTTGTTGAAGCCGGACCTGGTCGCTCCGGGTAACAAGCTGATCTTCGCGCAGGCCAACCAGAACCTTATCGTAACCACGCACCCAACGCTGGACGAGTCGGCGCCGGAAACGCCATCGTCAATGAAGATGATGCGCATGAGCGGGACGTCTGTCGCCGCTCCAATTGCTGCCGGCGCCGCGGCGCTGATGCTCCAGCTCAATCCGAAAATGACGCCTAACATGGTCAAGGCGTTCATGGAATACAGCGCGCAGAAACTGGACGGGTTCGGAGTGTTGGAACAGGGAGCGGGAGAACTGAATATCGAAGGCGCGATGAGATTGGCGCAGGCGGTCAGGCAGGATCTATCGTCTCCGATCGCAGTCGGCCTGCCGCTGCTTACTACTTCAGTCACGCCCTCGTCTTCGTTCGCCGCCGGTTCATTCAACTGGAGCGCAATGATCCTCCGGAAATTTAACACCATGTCGGGAACCGGCTTGATCAATCGTTTTCAAGGAGCATATTGCAGCGGCGAGTTGCTCGGCGACGGTTTCCTGCTTACCGACGGCGTTGTCGTCAACCGCGGACACCTGCTTTCAGGAATACAACCGATCGGCGGAGGTGATGTTATCTGGACCAACGGCGATCTCGTTGCGGACGGGATAGTACTTTCAGATGACGCGCTGATGTCCGACGCGGTGAATATTTCCACGCAGATGATAAGTTTCGAAGGCACGTTCCTCATAGATCCGGTTCTCAACGGAAGCCGGAGCGTGCCCTCGACTGAAGACTACGACGGCATCCTGTTGCCGAACGGAGTGCTGCTCTCGACCGGTCAAACACTTTCGAACGGTGCAGTAGTCAACGGCAGCCAACTGCAAGGCGACGGCATTCTGATCGGCGCCGGCGATCTCGTCGCCGACGGTGTCACGATCCACGATTCATTGATGATCTCGAACGGAATCGTTTTCGGTGACGGGATCGTCTTCGGCGATGGCATCGTCTTCGGCGACGGCATCGTCTTTGGTGATGGAATCGTTTTCGGCGATGGAATGGTATTCGGCGATGGAACCGTGTTTGCCGATGGAATCGTCTTTGGTGACTGACCATCGTGACCTCTAACGTTTGCTAACACAGGGTTAAAGACCTCATGACTATTCTTGGAAAATACTGTAGAGCGTTCCCACTGTCTCAACTACGTCAGTTTCCCGGCTGGGTTGAAAAGGCGGAAAACGCCAGGACCATCAGACGAGAAGTTAACGGTGAGACAATCGAGGAGCCGAGGCAGTTAAACGATACGGACTACGTTTATGTCCACACGAACTTCACTGTCACGGACGGCATTTTCATCGATGAGAATACGATCTTCGACAAAGTCACGCCGGAGTGGATTGAATACTGCCGCACCGTGTTGGGCCTGAACCATCCGGCTGACTTCGGTGGTGACGCGGGACCAGCAGTGTGAGGTGACTGGGCGCGACTGATTTCTATTGTTTTCCACAAACCTTCCTCGTATTATCAGCGGGCAACATAAAAGCTCTCGTTGATTCCCGGAATTGACGGCATTTGTAAGACCCAGATAACAAGCGCGGAGTCTTCTGCGTGGATTTTTCCCACAATCCCTGAGTCACAACCCGCGCGCCTAAGCTGACAATTCAAAGCAAGATCTAACACTGGGAATAACCTTCTAATGCACAGGCGTGACTCAAAGGTCTATGAGTTCAATGGATTTCGTCTGGAGGTAGCTCAACAGCGCCTCCTCTACGACGGCCAGCCCGTGCCTCTCAAACCCAAGATTCTCGATCTTTTGCTTTACCTCGTCGAGCGGCGTGGTGAACTCGTCGTCAAGGAAGATCTCATGCGCGAAGTGTGGGCCGATACGATCGTGGAAGAGAATAACATCACGGTCAGCATGTCGATCCTGCGCAAGACGCTGGGGGACCAGGACAAACGTCAGTTTATTGAGACCGTGCCGCGCCGTGGCTATCGCTTCCTGCCGGCCGTGACAGAGATAGCTGACGGTTTGCCGCCGGTTGCAGTAGTTGCGCCGCCGCGAACTGCAAACGTCTTCGAGGACGAGCCGATCGATTCACTTGCGGTCTTACCGACGCCGAGCGACGGCAACGATCCGAACGTCGACTATCTCTCCGAGGGAATCGTCGAAAGTATCATCAACACGCTGTCGCGAATCCGCAGGTTGCGCGTGCTGGC
>DASRIM010000149.1:0-16501 GCA_035649995.1 Pyrinomonadaceae bacterium
CGGCCCTTCTTCACGTCGCTGCGTTTCTTCATGATCTTAGGCAACAGATCATCAAACTTAGTTTGAAAGTCGGCGACGTTGTACTTCTGCTCAGAGTCGCCCTCGCTCGATGTTGTCTTATTGGCCAGAGTTGTGATGTGTTTCTGTTTCGCCAAGACTTCAGCAACCATAGCTTCCACGCGCGAACTCAACTCGTCAGACTCAGCGGCCATGCCTTCCGGGCCTTTCATGCTGTCGCGGACGACATTAACTTTCGCCGGCAAAACAACGATGCGAAAAATCGTCGTTTCTTTCGACTTGATCTTCGGGTGAAGAAACTGGGCCTGGACCTGATGCGAGCCGGAGACGGTGAGCAGCAGCACCAGCGCAAAAACGGTTGTGTGGATCTTCGACATGATAGATCGTGCACTCATTTCAACTTTTCCTTTAAAAATTCAAGTCGTCTTTGAATTCGTTCGCGATCGACCGCGGAGGGCGACAGCTCTAGGTATTTCTCGTATTCAGCGGCAGCATCGGTGCCGCGTCCGAGTTTTTCGTAAAGCATGCCAAGCCCACGATGTGCGACCGGCACCGGTTTCTCTGCGTTCAACGCGCGCCGGTAGAACTGTTCGGCCGTTTGTTGATGTCGTTCCCAATTTTCCTTGCCCGCCGGTGTGGCGAGTAGTTCGCGCTCCTCTTCTTCCGGCGTGCGCTTCTCGCGTTTCTTCGCGGCAGATTTCTTTGCACTGTTCGTCAATTCGTTTTCGGTGAGCTGCGGCGCGCGAGGCCCGAGCGTGCGATACGCTTCTGCCAACAAAAACAGGTTGTGCGAATCGTCATGAAAATCTACGAGACGCTGCGCGAGGTAAACGGCTGAACGAGCGCGTCCGGCATTGATCGCCAACTGAATATTGTGGCGCATTACTGGTTCCATATTCCGAAAGTACGCCGCACGCTCTCGATTCAGCTCCATCTGCGGCGTCACTTTGTCGGCGCGCCCGCCGAGATAACTACTCAGATACTTGATTCGTTCGTCGAGCGCCGGATGGTCGTTATAAAACAGCCTGATGTTCTCGCCTTCGATGTCTTTGTCCAGCAGCTTCAAGACGTTGACCATTTCTTCAGGCGGGTATTCAGCGCTGATCATCATGTCGATACCTTTATGATCAGCGTCGCGCTCCAATTCGCGGCTGTAACCATAGATCGTCGCCATCATGATGAATGGAGCTACGGATGTAGCAATAACTATGACCGCTCCAACAAGCCCGCCGGGCGCATACGCTCCAACTGCCGACATAACGTTCATCGTCAGGAACTTCTTGCGGTTGCTGCGATTGTGCAAATACGAATGTCGCGCCATTACGTGCGTCACTTCGTGTGCGAGTATCGCGGCCAACTGCGATTCGTTATCGAGGAGAGTGATCAGTCCAGTGGTGGCGTAGATCGAACCGTTCGGAAGGGCGAAGGCGTTCGGCTGCGGATCGCGGAGGATGCGAAACCTCCACGACACTCGTTCCAGCTCGATCCCATGAGGAATCAGCGATTTTCCGACGCGACGCAAATAAGTATTAGCTGATTCGTCGGCGAGCACGAGCCCGTCGCGCTCAAATCGAGTATCGAGCAGATCCGCTTGTTCAAGCACTTCCAGATCGACTTCGCCGAATTTGAAGTTTTCCTTGAGCGGCGGAGGCGTGGCTTCGACCGGCGCAGTCTTCTTTTGCGCGAGCGCGAGCGGACTAAGCGTAGTGAACAGGATGCAGAAGCAAAGCGCTGCAACGATAGAATTTGTGGGCTTGCGGGGGAACATAGAGCGCAAATATGAGAGCCAAGAGGCGTCGGGCAACGGCGGCGTAAACGATACATCGTGGCTCGTGAGATGTAAATGTATTTTGTATTTCGGTTATCCGTTGCGTAATACCGCAGCAGGATCGACCTTCGTTGCCTGGCGCGCCGGCAGATAACAAGCCACGAGCCCGACGATCAACAGCAGGAAGGAAACCAAAATAAAGGGGAGCGGATCGTTAGGGCTCAGGCCGGCGACCGAACTACTCAGCCATCGGGTCAATACAAAAGATCCGGCGAGTCCCAAGAACAGGCCAAGCAATACTTGCCACATTCCCTGTCTAATCACCATCTTCAATATATCCCGCTTGTTGGCTCCAAGCGCCATGCGAACACCTATCTCGCGCGTGCGTTGGCTGACGGCATGAGAAACCACGCCGTAAATACCTCCCGCGACGAGTAGCAGAGCCAGAAAGCCGAATACATTTACGAGGATGGCTTGAAAGCGATGCTGAGAGGTCGCGTTGGCGAGAATCTCGCTCATCGTGCGGACGTTGTACACGGGTTGTTCACTATCGATCTGCTGCACCTGCGCACGCAGAGTCGCAGCCAAACTCTCAGGCGCAGCACTGGTGCGAACTACAATGAGCAGGCCCGGCATTCCGACATACCCGTACGGAAAATAAAACGCCGGCGGTGCTTCTCGCTGAGGATTCATGTTCCGCACATCGCGCACGATGCCTACAACAGTACCGAACGGATTATTGTTACCTGGACGGAATCGTTTACCGATCGCGTCGCCATTCGGCCAGTAGCGGCGCGCGAACGACTCGCTGACGACAAACTCGAGTGGTCTGTCATCACGATGGTCATCCGTGAACTCTCGTCCCCGCAACAGCGGGACACCAAGCGTGTGGAAGTATTTCGGAGTTGCGACGTGCGCCGCCGCAGACGTTCGCGCCTCGTTTATGCCGGTTGCATCGCCCTCGACGGTGATTTCCGCGGTCCAATCACCATCGGCAGCCGGCACGCTTTCGCTCGCGGCCGCATCGACCACGCCGGGCACTGTGCGTAACTGCTCTAGCAATCGATTGAAAAAGTTGACGCGCTGTTCGACTTGTCCGTACTTCGTTGAGGGAAGACTGACCTGCATCGTCATGAGGTTCTCAGACGCGAAGCCTAAATCTACAGCCTGCAAACGCCTGACAGTACGAACCAACAACCCCGCGGCAACAAGCAGCGCCGCCGCCAGCGTGACTTCCGATACGACCAGCAGACTGCGTAAACGATGATTCAGCCTTCCGCCATCGCTGCGCGCGCCCTCTTTTAATTTATCGAGGAGATTGACGTTAGCTCCCCACCACGCCGGCGCCAAGCCGAAGATCAATCCGGTGATCACAGTGACGGCCAGGCTGAAACCGAGCACCCGCGTGTCAATGTGGACGTCGCTTAGACGGGCAATGTTCTGCATGTTGCTGGACGCGATGAGTCTTACTCCCCAATACGTCAGCAACAAGCCGAGCAGTCCGGCCAGGCCCGCCAGCAGAAAACTCTCGACCAGCAGTTGTCTCAGCAAACGTGCCGGGCGCGCACCTAACGCACCGCGAATAGCCATCTCCTGCTGGCGCGTCGTTGCTCGAACCAGCAGCAAATTAGCGACGTTCGCACACGCAATCAACAGCAACAGCGCCACGAATATAAACAGTGCAACCATGGACCATCGCACTTCTTCCGGGACAATCCAATCGTAGAAAGTCCGCACGCGCAGTCCCCATCCGGTGTTTTCGTTTGGGTGTTGCTCTGCCAGGCGCGCGGCGATGACGTTCATCTCTGAAACTGCCTGACCGATGTCGACGTGCGGTTTGAGCCGGCCAAAAACCTGCAGATTGCGATTAGCGCGATCCGCGCGCCACGGTTCCTTTGCCGGATCCAACACGAGCGGCACCCACAAGTCTCTGCCGAGAAACTGAAATCGCTGCGGCATGATGCCGACGACCATGTAACTCTCGCCGTTGAGTTGGATCGTCTTATTTAAAAGAGCCGGATCACCGCCGAACTGCCGCTGCCACAGTGCGTAGCTCATAAGCGCGACGCGATCGCGCCCGCTCGTCTCTTCGTCAGGAAGAAAACTTCGCCCCAGCATCGGCGCGACTTGCAGAGTGGGAATAAGGTTGGCGGTGATTCGCAGCGCCGGAATCCTCTGTGGTTCGCCGCTGCCGGTGAGATTGAATGTCGTCAACTCGGAAGCTGCCAACTGTTCGAAGTGAGTCTGCTGGCTCTGCCAGTCGCGGAAATTCGGAACAGAAACGGGATTTTCAGGACGATTCTGGCCGAGATTACTTTCCCAGAGACGAACCAAACGATCCGGATCGTGGTAAGGCAACGGCTCGAGGACGACTGTATTGAGCGCACTGAAGATCGTCGTACTCGCTCCGATTCCGAGCGCGAGGGTGATCACCGCCATCAACGCGAAAGCGCGATGGCGCCGGAGCGTGCGGGCAGCGTACAGACAGTCGCGCCAGAGTGTTTCCAAAAACTGGGCCACGGGACAGTACTTTACCGCGCCAAGAGCTAACTGGAAAGTTTTTTACTAACTTTAGAAGGAACTGGGTTTGAACGGAACTGCCGCGCGTGTCTGCGGCGTCGTGGTCTGACATTGCCGCAGCACATCGTCGCTGGTGAGTGCTCGCAGGAATTGCACGAGTTCATTGACCTCGACGTCGGTCAACTGAAGCGGCTGCATGCGTTTGTCTAAATACCGGTTGGCGTTGCCGCCGCGATTGTAAAAATGCACCACGTCGATCAACGTCCGGAGTGAACCGTCGTGCATGTACGGCGACGTCAACTCGAGATCGCGCAGCGTCGGTGTTTTGAAGGCGCCGGCGTCCGCCGGCTTCAGACTCACGGCAAAACGGCCGAGCTCAGAAAAACCCGCCGAGTGGGCCAACTCAGTTCTCGAACTGCCCGTTGACGACGAGAGCATTTTCACCAGTTCATCCAACGCCGTGTTCCCTGCACCGGCGCCCGTGTTGTGAAATTCGAAGTCGGTGAAGAAAGGACTTTCCGGCGAGTACTTGTGACACTCGATACAGCGCGCTTTGCCTTTGAAGAGCTCCCAGCCGCGCTTCTGTGCATCGGAGATAGCGGCTTTCTGTCCGGTGATGAATCTATCGAAAGGTGAATTGCCCGAGAGCAGTGTGCGTTCGTAAGCAGCGATCGCTTTGGCAATCGTGTCGATCGTCAAGCCCTCGGATTTGAACACAAGTTTGAATCGGCGTTGATATTCAGGGATGGCTGATAAACGCGTGACCAATTCCTTGTCGCTCGTCATGCCCATCTCGAAAGAGCTCAGCAGCGGATGCTTCGCTTGATCTTCGAGCGAACGCGAACGGCCGTCCCAGAAGAGAATTTCGCTGAAGACCGCATTGAGAATGGTAGGAGCGTTTCGCGTGCCGCGCTGATCACGTCCACCGACGGCGATGGGCCTGGAATCCGTGAATGCGAGTGCCGGATCGTGACAAGTGGCACAACTGACGGTGCCGTCAATCGAGAGTCGCTTATCGAAATAGAGCGCTTGCCCGAGGGCGATCTTCTCCGTCGACAACGGATTGTCTCTCGGAATTCGTCGCCGCCAGAGCGACTCACTGATGCCGAGCGGAACCTGAACCCGTACTTTCGTGCCGCCGCTCCTCGCTTGAAAGGCATGGATCGGCGACAGCACTGCCAGCACAACGAGCAAAACATTGAACGCGAGTTTAGAGGACCGAAAGAATTCAGGCATGCGGGTGTTACTTCCCCCTGGTCCAATGGCGGCAAAAATACTTGCCCGCCCAATACAGTTCGTCGGGCCGCACTTTCGTTTCACGCACGCCCGCGAGCTCCGGCTTTTGCTCGGCGATCACCCAGGCGAGCTCTTCATGCGTGACGGTGACCAGCGCTGGAGTGTCTGCACTCGAATTGAAAAGGCAGATATCTTCCGGCAGCGGGCGGCTGCTCGAATGCAGCCACCTGGTCAAGTCAGGCTCCGTGCGCAAGATAACCTCAGCGACCGACTCATCGAACCTGATCAGGAAAACCCGTGCGGAGTTGTTGGCGTGTCCGGTCAGCTCCGTGCCCGGCCAGGCCGAAGCCAGGAATTCCTCGAGCACGGAGGACCCAAAAAGGGTCTTCGGAAGTTGCTTCAGCTCAGGCGCACTAACGTACCTGTCGCCTTGCTGCTCCATCCGCACGACCACCAGCATGCGGTCTACTCGTTGTTGATTCAAACACCACGAAAACAGTTCGCGTGAAGGTTGGACTTTGAGATCCACACTCCAGCACTTTTTGGTGTTTGCCGTCATTCCTGATCGAGTCCCGTCAACCAATTTATCAGATCGGTCAGCATAATAGGATCGATCGCGGAAGCAATGTCCCACGCGACGGCGGAAGCAAACTCGCCGTTGCTGACTCCTTTGCGGCCAGACATGTCCATCGTGAACGGAGCAATCAGCGACGCTAATTCTTTCAGACGACCCGGCGGCGCATTTTGTATGTGCGCACCGCTGTAAGGACCCTGGTTTGGATGGACATGCTCAGGATAGCCCGGATGTTTCTCAGGTCCTCTCATCTTGCCGTCAGGAGACAGTTCCTGAGCCAACTTATCGCGAGCGTCCGGACCGCCTTTCACCTCGACGACGCATTTGTCTCCAGCCTCGTCTAATCCTTTCTTAACCTCTTCCGTCACCTTCTTTCTGTTTATCTTGTTGACCTGGCGCGTCATCTGGCCTGTCTTCTTGAAGACGCGAATGATCACGCGCGACAGAAGACTGAGCCCCGACGGATCTGCAAAGGCGGTAGGACTATTCGCGACGTAGGCATACAGATTGGCGTCGCCGCCGTTGAATTCGATCGGATCTTCACTGATGAAGCGCTGAAGAGCCGGCGAGTAATACCGCGCGCGATAGAAGAGCAGTCCCGTGCCGTCCTCCTCGCGGCCGGTGAATTTCACACTGTTGGAACTCGCGGCGCCGGTCGCTGTCGAGCCGCCAAACGGATCGTATGAATACTGCGTCTGCGCAACTCCGCTCGAATCCGTCAATCCGATCGTGCTTCCCAGACCGTCGGAAAGGAAACTACTCGCGCCGCCGCCGTCGGTGCGCATAAGGATCTGATCCAGGTCGCCCGAAAGCAGGTTGGCGGTTGGAGTCGCGCCGGCCAGCTCCTGCACGATGTTGTCGCCATCGTAGAGATAATTTGTCGACGTGCCGTTGACCGTCTTGCTACTGCGGCGGCCCAAACCGTCGTACTGAAAACTCGCCGTCAGACCTGGACCACTGATCGACGTAAGCTGATTACGCGCGTCCCAGGTGAAAGTGTTGGTCCCGTCTCCGGTCAGGTTTCCATTTGCATCGTAGGTCAGCGACTGCGTGTCTCGCTGAGTCAACTGGTTCAGCGCGTTGTAAGTCGCACTGCCGAAGTTTTGCGGTAGGTTGGTACGCGCGAACGTTCCGCCGATCTTCGTAATGCGGCCGGCGTCGTCGTACGTGTACGTCAAATCTCCCAGAACAGTCGTGCCGTGCTTGTACGTGACTCCAGCTAACTGAGAACCGGAGTCGTAGTCGTACTGCATGACGACGCTGTTCGGTAAGGTTGTCGAGAGCAGCCGGCCGATCTGGTCGTAACCCAAACTGACGACATTGGAACCTTGCGTAATGCTTGTCATGCGGTCCATGTTGTCGTACCCGTAGCTCACCGCCGCTTGTCCGGCAACGGTCATCGTGCTGCGCCGGCCAATCGAATCGTACGTGTATGCCACACTTCCGTTCGGGGACGCTTCCGAGGTCAGACAGTCGAGCGTGTTGTAGTCGAGCGTGAGAACGCCGCCAAGGGAATCCGTTACCGTTCGCAGTCTGTCGCCTGCGTCGTACCCGTACGCGACGGTGCTTTCGAACGTGCTTCCATTGAAGCCGTAACCCGCCAACGTTCGCCTTCCGAGACCGTCGTATTCATAAGTGGTCACTTTCCCGCGGCGGTCAGTTACTTTGACGAGATTGTCGGCTTTGTCGTACTCGAAAGTGGCGGTGCTGGTGACACCCTGAAGCGCGTCAGTGCGCGTCTTCAGTCGGTCCATGTTGTCGTAGACGTACGTGGTGAGATTGTTACGAGCATCCTTGAGCGTCAGCAGGTTACCGTTCAGGTCGTAACTGAATTCAGTCGTGCCGCTCTTCGGATCGATGATCTTTGTGACCGCGTTCAGAGCGTTGTACTCGAACCTCGTAACCTGGTTCTGCGAATTTGTAATGGACAGAGTTCGGCCCACTCCATCCGTGAATAATTTGTAGATGCGATTCTGAGGAGTTGTGACCGACGCGAGCAGTCCGACCTCATACGCGTAGCGGGTGATGTTTCCGACTGCGTCGGTGGAAGTCACGATCTGGCCCGCGGAGTTGTAGCTTGCCGTGGTGCGATGGCCCAGCGGATCCGTGACTGACGTGAGGTTCCCGATCCCGTCATAACCAAGCGTGATCGTCCGCGACAGCGGATCCCTGATGCTGGTCAACTGGTTGTAGAGCGGCTCGTACGTGTATTGCCACGTGATCGCCTCCGCCGTATCAGCCAGCACCGTCTCAGTCAACAGGTTCCCGGACGGATCGTAAGTATTTCTAAACTTGCGGCCCAATCCGTCGATCGTGGTGTCGACCAGATTGGTTCCGGGCTGCCGTTGAAAAGTGAATGTCTGCTGCTCGGGACGGCCGAGCGCGAAGATCTTGGTATCGACGTATCCAGCGGAGTTAAATATCATCCGCTGGACCATCCCGCGCTGATCCGTTAGATCAACTTGTGTGACTTGTCCGCTGCCGTTGGTAGTGTAAGCAAACTGGAAAGTCGGATTGTCGGTCGAGGTGGCAGGAGTGTCGTCGGCCATCGTTTGTTTGAAAACGCGGCCGTTGGCGTCATATTGATTGGTTAGAAAAACGATGCCTCTCGCGTCCTCGACTGTCAGCATGCGGCTCGACGTGTCGTACGTATATTTGGTCACGCCGCCGTTCGCGCCGAGAACTTCCTGCAAGCGACCGGAACCGTCGTACGTGTAATTGACCTCGCGGCCGATGTTGTCCTTGGCCTTCGTGATGCGATTGGAAACGTAGGTGAAGTCGATGTAGCGGCCGTTCTGAGTCGTGATGCGAGTCAGGTTCCCGTCCACATCTCGCGTCAACGTCAACGAGTTGTTGTAGCGGTCCCTCATGCCGATCAACGCGGCTTTTCTCGGGACCACCTGGTTCTCGCCGTCCGGGAAGAGGAAGACGCGTCCGTCCTTGAGCTTCAACTCCCAGCCACCGACCCACCTGATGCGCGATTTATAAAAGACTGACGGGCTGCTCGTATGTTCGTAGATCGCATCGCTGAAACTCGTTCCCGCGGAGATACGATCGAAATGCACTCGCCCACCGTCAGCGAGAATCAGATCGACAAACGTGTACGGCCACGTCGCGCCGACGATGAACATCTCGTACTGGTGCGACGCGCCGATTCCAAATGGACGCATCTGCGTATCGCGGCTGCGATACGTGCGCGTCAGATTGATCGGCATCACGTCCGCAACTGCGAGATCCGTTTTGTGGTAAACGAAAATTCCAGTGGAAGCGTCGACGGGTTCACCGCAATCCGCATCCGGATTGCACGGCTTCGGCGCCTCGGGCGGCGCGAGCGTCGGAGTCGCCACCATCGTGCCGCTGAACTCATAAAGCACGACGCCAGGATCGGGCATGATCTGCGATCCGTTCGGCAACACTGTTCCCTGCCCGTACACGTACCAGCCCTTCCCTTCCGGATCGTAGTTCCAGAAATCGATGCGCGTGCCGGGCAGGCTGTTGGTGAAGTTTGGATAGATCAGTTGGGCCCGCGGTGGAATGACGCGCGAACCTCCCGGTTGAATCGTAAAGAAGACCGGTACGTGGATTCCGAGCGGCAGTGGAAACGGCGGACGATCAGTCGGAATCGGCGTGATGCTCAACTGCGTAACCGCTCGTCCATCGAGATCGCGAATGACAGTTTGCGACGGCAAACGTAGTTCGAGACCGGGAATCCGCGGCGTCGTCACGAAAACGTCGTTTGCGGTCGGCGATCCGATCGTGACGGCGTTTGCCATGTCGAGCCTTGGCATCCAGATGATGTAGTCGAGTGTGTTTGTCTTTCCGGCGGCGATGTCTACGCCGGCCCTGAAGATTCCGTAGGTTCCGCCCGGCCGGCTCGCGGAGCTGCCGTCGATCTTCAACACATGATGACCCGCGTTCAGAGACGTGAGCAGAAATCTACCGGTACTGTCGGTCACAGTTTTCGCGCCGTCGATCTCGAGTGTCACGTTGGCGAGCGGCTGACCGCGCAGCGTAAGCGTCTGGCCTGACAATGCGGTGACGCCGGCTTCCGCTTCGAGCCGTGGCAGGTCCTGCCACGGCGATCTCGGGTTCTTGCTGGTCCAATCGCCACGCAGCGCGTCCGCGCCAGGGACCCAGTCAGGCTGATTTGACTGGTCTGGTTGTTTGTCCTGCGAGTCTTGAGCGGTGGTGAAGGTTATGCTCGCCGGGACAACCTCGTTCACTCCGTCGTTCGCGCCGTTGATCGTGAGCGTGTATGAAGTGTTCGGCTCGAGTGGCTCGAGAGGCGAAACAAAAACCTGTCTGCCGTTTTCTGTTGCGACGACTTTCGCGTATGAGCGGCCTGCTGAACTATTCAGGACGATTGTTTCGTCGTTGACAGTGCGCGGCGCCAGCAGCCTGGAAAAACGCAGCGCGATAAGCGTATCGACGGAGACGTCGGTCGCATCGTTCGCCGGCAGCGAGGCGACCAGATGTGGAGCACTACCAATCTCGGGAACTGGCCCAGCGGCCGTAAACTGATTGCTCTCCGGAATGAATGCCTCGCTGACGCCGATCTGATTTCCAACGTCATCGACGCCGGCTTCGATCAAGACACGCCCGTCCGCCAGCAAGCTTGCTTTGTGTTTCTGCCGCGCGACGTTTAGACGTGCAACCAGTGCGCTCGCGTTCTTTGTCTTAAAATCCCACGTTTCAACTTTAGTGACAGCTCTACCGTTTTCACCGGCGCCGCCTACCAGCAGCAACTGTCCGTTCATCAGCAATGTGGCAGTGTGAAAAGCCCTCGCCGTTAACCCGACCGATGTCGCGAGTGTGAACGAAAGAGTGACCGGATCGAAGATCTCCACGCTTCGCAAAGCTCGTCCGCCTGCAGCCGTGCCGCCGAAGATAAACACTCGTCCATCGGGCAACACTGTCGCCGAATGCCAGGCCCGCGCCTCACGCATGTTTGGCAGTGGAACTCTCTCGCCCGTCAGCGGATCGTTGATTGCCGCGTTCGACAGCACGCCTTCCGGACCAACGCCTCCAAGCGCCAGCAAGCGCCCGTCAGCCAACAACGTGGTTGTCTGACCATCAGGAGCGGGAGTTTGAACTGGCGTGCTTAGCCGCAACCTATCAGGCCTCGGCAAAGGAAGCCGTTCCATTTTCCGCGATACTGCCGTTCGCCGGCTGGTGCCCGAGGCAAGAACGAGACTCGAGCCCGCAGCCATAACGCAGGCAAGCATCAAAGCAAGGCTGACATTAATTCGGTGCTTCATGGTTCTTCTCCGCGCCCTGAATTAATTAAGGGTTCGTCACACTGACATTTGCAGTCCCGATTTGTGAACTATTCGGATCGACCTTGATCGTGTACGTCCCGGTCGTCGGCAATGTCTGTTGTGAAAGATTGAAGGTTGAGCCGCATGTGAAAGTTGAAGTCAGACTGGTGCCGTCAGGCTTCAGCAACGTAACGGTCGTACACGACAGCGTGCTGCTTGCGATCCTGACGGTAGCGAGCTGACTCGCCGTGCCGCTGAACGTTATGTTCCCGTTCTGGCCCGGCACTGTCGTCGTCAGAACAAAAGCAGCGCCGTTGATGGTCACCGAACCGCTGACGTCGGTTACGTTGTAAGCGTTGGTCGTCGCCGAGCCGGTGCCTGCTCCGGATGGATCAAGCTCGATCGTGTAAGTGCCGTTGACGGGAAGCTGCTGCGGCTCGACGAAGATGGTCGCTCCGCAACTGAAAATGCTCGACAACTGCGTTGCATCCGGTTTCAGAATTCGCAACGTCCAGCAGGTACTGAACGTCGAGTCGCTCTTCACGCTTACGCGTTGACTGGTCGTACCGCTGAACGTCAGCCGCGCGACCTGTCCAGGCGTGCTGATGGGTGAAACGACCGACGCGCCACCGACGGTGATCGACTGTGTCGTATCCGTGACGCTGTAAACATTGGTTGTCGCCTGACCAGTTCCTGCGCCCGAAGGATCGAGCACGATCGTGTACGTTCCCGTCGTGGGCAGTTGTTGCGGTTCGACGAACATGCTCGCGCCGCAAGTGAAATTGCTCGACAACTGCGTCGCATCCGGTTTGAGTATTTGCAGCGTCCAGCAGGTACTGAACGTCGTCGTGCTGTTTACGGCGATGCGCTGACCGGACGTGCCGCTGAAGGTCAAACGGTTAATCTGGCCGGGCGTACCGACAGTTGATACGACGGACGATCCGCCGACCGTGATCGACTGCGTCGTGTCAGTGACGCTGTAAAGCTGAGCGTTCAACTGGCCGGTTCCGTTTCCGGAAGGATCGCCGATCAGCGTGTACGTGCCCGTCGCCGGAAGCTGTATCGGATCGACGAACACGCTTGCGCCGCAGGTGAACGTGCTCGACAACTGGGTCGTGTCCGGTTTGAGAATTTGCAGCGTCCAGCAAGTGGTAAATGTAGAGCTCGAATTGACGCTGAGCCGCACGCCACTCGTACCGCTGAAAGTCAGTCGTATCACCTGGCCCGGAGTGTTGATGGTTTGCGATACCTGTGGCCCATCGATCGTGATCGTGCCGGTGACGTCGGTGACGTCGTAGGCCGTAACAGTCGCCTGTCCGGTTCCCGCGCCCGAGGGATCGATCAGGATCGTGTACGTACCTGAAACCGGCAGTTGTAGCGGATCGATGAAGAGGCTGCTGCCGCAGGTGAAGGTACTCGAAAGGTTCGTGCCGTCGGGTTTGACGACCGCGAGGTTCCAGCAAACACTGAAAGTGGTGGCGCTGTGTACGGCGACTCGCTGACCAGAAGTGCCGCTGAACGTCAGCCGCGCATTCTGACCGGGAATGGTCGTGGTTATCACGACCGCAGCTCCGCCCGGCGTGATTGTGTTGGTCGCGTCGGTCGCGTCGTTCAACGTCAGGCTGACGTTGCCGGTGCCGATGCCAGACGGATCCACAAGGATCGTGTATGTTCCCGCGGCCGGTAGATAAGGAATCTCGAGGAAGCCGCCGCTGGTCCCGAAGTTTCCTGATGCCAGCGTGCTTCCATCGGGGTTCTTCACCGTGTAAGACGTCGTCCCTGGAACGGTGACGCCGCTGACAGTCAAACTCACGTGCTGTCCGGAAGTGCCGCTGAAAGTAACTTCAGCATTCTGGCCCGGAGTCGTGATTGTTATCGGAGTGCTTCCGCCGGCCGTAATCGTTGCACTGACGTTCACGATGTTGAAGAGATTGAGCGTCAGGCTGCCGGTGTTGGTGCTCGCCGGATCGACGATGATCGTGTAGGTGCCGGTCGTACCGAGTGTTTGCGTATCGATGAACCCGCCTGAGGTTCCGACACTTCCGGTCGAAGCCAGATTGGTCCCGTTCGGATTGAGGATCGTGACGGAGCTGCTGCTGATCGTCACGCCTGTCATTTGCAGGCTGATCTTCTGACCGGCGACGCCGTCAAAGACAACCATCGCGATTTTATTTGCGGTGCTAATGGTGACGAGTTCGGTTTCGCCAATCGCCATGCGCGCAGTCATTTCGACGTCGGCGGCCGTATAAGGCGACGGCGGCACGAAGAAGTCGTTCGCGCTAAAGCCCTCGCCCACCGGTGTCGCGATGGAAATGCGTCCCGACGTCGCGTTGTTTGGAACGGTGGTTGAGATCGAAGTGGCGGTCGCGGCCGTGATCGTAGCGAGAGTGCCGTTGAATCTCGCGCGATTGTTATGCGGCGTGGGCTCGAAGTTTTGACCGGTTATGGTGACCGCGGCGCCGGCTACTCCGATGTTTGGAGTGAAGCTGGTGATGATTGGACCATTCGTGCCGACGGTAAACGGAACATCACTCGAATCGGAACCTGCCGCCGTCGTTACGGAAATGAGGCCGGTAGTTGCTCCGGCCGGAACGGTCGTGACGATCTGCGTCTCGGATGAAGTGGAAACGACTGCCGCCGTGCCGTTGAAAGTTACTGTGTTGTTGCCGGGAGTCGTACTGAAACCGGTGCCGTAAATCGTGACGACGGTGCCGGCTAGTCCTGACTTCGGTGTGAAATCGATGACCGAAACGAGCGCTGAACTTTGTTTCGTGATCGAGAGCAGGTTGCCGACGGAGTCGTACGCATAGCGAGCAGTGTCCCCTGACGGATCGATGACCGCGACGAGCCGTCCGACCTCGTCGTACACATACTTGATCGGATTGTTAGTGCCGGCAGTGAGCGAGAAGTTAACGGTCGTATTGTTGTTTGCGGTTACGACGGCGTTCGGGCTGATGCTCCCGTTGAAGCCGGCCGCGGAAGCCTGCACGTTGTAAGTTCCTGGCGCCAGCGAATTAGCTGCGTAGTCTCCGGAACCGTTTGTCGTGACCTTCGCGAAAGTGTTTGCGCCTTGCAGCACCTTGACGATGGCGCCGACGACGGGAGTAACGCCGTCGATCTGCGTCACGCGGCCGAGAATTGTTCCCGGTGGTGAGAGCGCGAGATTCGAGGTCGTCGCCGAGCCGCCGACGACAACCACGCCTGAATTTATTTGAGTCCCATATGAATTTGCTGAACCACGAACGTCGTAAGTGCCGGCCGCCAGGTTCGCGATTGAATATGTGCCGTCACCGAGCGAGTTGGTCGAGCCCTTCACGATTCCGCCCTGCAACGCCTCGACTAACGCGCCGCCTATGGGAACGGCATCGGTTGCGCGAGTAACCGTACCGGTGACGCTTCCGGACGTAGTCGTAAACGTGACGCCGTTGCTGGCAACTGTGTGGATCGAGACGACGACTGGACCAGTCGTAGCACCTGCCGGAACTGGAACCGTGATGCTGCCGCTGCTCCAGCTAGTCGGCGTAGCGGTGACTCCGTTGAACGTCACAACGCCGAGGCCCTGCGTCGCGCCGAAGTTCGATCCGGTGATCGTGACTGGCGTACCGATCGAACCGCTGTTCGGCGAAAGATTTGAAATGTTCGGCTGCGCCGTCGGCAGGTTTACGCTGATGCGTGAGTCCCAGGTTTGTTCGATACTAAGCTCGGCTTTGTTGTTGACAGTGGGTGCGGTAGTGACATTGACGCCGATAGACACAAAATATCGGTCCGTCGCAGTAAACGTAACGTTTGACGAGACCACACAAAGGAACGTATGAAGACCGCGTGTAGTGGTGAGTGCAAAACCGCTGCCCGTACACATCAACGTCCCTGCCGTGCTGTTCTTATAAACTTTGACTAAGGTATTCATGGCGCCGGAGTCGGCAGTCTTGTCCATGTATAGCCGGAGCAAGAAAGATGAGCCTGCCGGAATCACACCGGCGACGTTCGGGACATTGGCCTGAGTTTCAAACGACTTGATTGGATACTCACCGGGCGCCACGTTTTTCAAATTCGCGCTTTGCAGCGTTAGTGAAGACGCGTCAGGACCAGCAGTCTTGAGCTGCATGTTCGTACTGACGACGGTTGAGTTTTCACGATGGAGGTAGTACGTAGTGATCTGAGCCTGCGTTGGACCAGCAATCATCAGCAGCAGGGCACAAAAAGATAGAGCTCTCCAACCCGAGTGTGCCATGGGTTTACCTCCATACTCTCGGCTATGACGAACGGTTTAATTCCTAGAGTCAGATCGCGAGATCAGTCGTGATCTCAGACTTAACTGGGCAGATTTTTTTAGGAGGCGTTAACGTGTGGAGTGTCGGGGGACTCGAGACGAAAACGAAACGAACTGAGAACGCGGCGGACTCTACTCTCATGTTTTTTGTCTGTCAATAGGAAAGTTTTTCATGGTTGATCAAATCGATGCGTTTATAATTTCGCCGCTAACGCTAAGTCCATGTTTAGACAACTGCGTACACGCGCTGGAGAAAATTTAATGAAGCGATTTTTGTTCGCGTTAATTTTTTGTTTTGCGGCGCTCGCAACGCCGGTGTCAGCACAAACTGTCGCGTTCACCAACGTCAACGTGATCCCGATGGATCGCGAACGCGTGCTCGCGAACCAAACCGTCGTCGTCAAGAACGGATCGATCGCCGAGATCGGCAACGCGAAGAAGGTGAAGCTGCCGAAGGACGCGTTGCGTATCGACGGCAATGGGAAGTACCTGGTCCCCGGACTCGTCGATATGCACACGCATCTGTTGTCGGACAGCGATGAGTTCCCGGACTCGATTGCTCCCGACGAGCTTCGCGTGATGGTGGCGAACGGCGTCACGACGGTCCGGTTCATGATCGGCACGCCCGAGTTGCTGTCACTGCGGAGCCGCTCCGCTACCGGCGAAATAGAGGCGCCGACGATCTTCGTCGCGAGCCCGCACCTGACTGGCCGCGAACAAGGGAACAACTTCGTCGTCAACACGCCGGAAGAGGCGCGCGAGGCCGTGCGCAAATCGAAAGCGGCTGGCTACGACTTCATCAAAGTGACGACGTTCATCAAGCCGGAGGTTTACGAAGCGGCAGTGGACGAAGCGGC
>DASRIM010000150.1:0-6155 GCA_035649995.1 Pyrinomonadaceae bacterium
GCCGAAATATTTCATCAGTTACACCTTTGGCGGTTTTCTCGACGACGTTTATGCCACGTTGATTGTGAGACTCACCTACTGCGGCGCCTTCAAACTCAAAGAGCTTTGGCGCGATGCCGCTGACTTCGAAACGCTCGCAGAGAAAAAGATGATGGGCGTCAAGCTGCTTCGCAGGGAAGATGGAAGCGGAGAACTATTGGTCCACTTCGAAAGAGGTGTCGCCCCTCAGGAGCAAGTCATTTTTGCGACTTACATTCACAACCATCTGAAAGAAAAAGCTTCCCATGTTGTGCGGCTGCGGTTTTACGTTTGCCCACACTGCGACACACCCGTAAAGAACCGCGAAATCGCGATGCAGCGTCTGGAAGATAAAGGCGAGGAAGCGAAGATCATTTGCGTGAATTGCGAGGAATACGTTCCACTCTGGGACGACCTGGAGAAGCGATTCGGCAGCGAATCAGTAAAAAGGAACGTCGCCATTCTGCGGGCCCAGGAAAATGTCATACTGGATTCACGCCGCAAGGGCAAACTACTGGCGCTGGAAGTTATGGCTCGCATCACCAGCGCCGACCAGAAGTGTTTTGAGATTCCCGGAGTGGAGGATGAAGGCCTCGACATCGAAGTCGAGTTCACGGATGACGAAGGACGAGGCACCGGAAAACGTCTCTACCTGCAATTGAAGTCCGGCAATTCCTATCTGCAAACTCGAAAACGCGACGGCTCCGAGATCTTCAAAATCAAAAAGCAAAGCTGGGTGAAGTATTGGCTAAAGCAAGATTGTCCGGTCTTGCTGGTGATCGGCACCTTTCCTGATGAGATGGATGAACGCCGCGGCGGCAAAAATCGCTTCGCCGATATACGCTGGATGGAAATCAGCGATCTTCTCCGCCGCGAGAGTAAAAATGGCACGCAGCCGGTCAAACAAATCATTTTCAAAGGCCGCCGACTCGACACGTTGAGCGTGCGTGATTGGCGAGCCAGCGCTCTCGGCCTGAACTGATATTCGTCGTCACGGCAGCGCAGTGAAGACTTTCAGTGGATTGCCAGAAACGCTTCCGTCTGCCACGCAGTTCCTGGGACAATAACCCGGCCCGCTGCCGAAGTTTCGCTCGCGCCGGCGGGCTGGTCATCGATTCCGCTTCTCTCTCAACCTCTACTTGTACTGCACGCCCAGATTCTCGAACAGGAACGCATAAATATCGCGCGTCTGTTCGATCGACTTCGTCGTGTTGCTGGCGCCGTGCGCTGACTTCGTGTCGATGCGAATCAGGATCGGATTGTCGCCGCCCTGGCCCGCTTGCAACGCAGCCGCGTACTTGTAGTTGTGTGCTGGAACGACGCGATCGTCGTGGTCCGCGGTCGTGATCAGCGTCGACGGATACTTCGCGCCCGCCTTGATGTTGTGAATCGGAGAGTATGCGTAGAGCGCTTTGAACTCCGCCTCGTTCGCTTCACTCGAACCGTAGTCGGCAACCCAGTTCCAGCCAATCGTGAACTTCTGGAACCGCAGCATGTCCATCACGCCCGCCTGTTCGATCACGGCGCGGAACAACTCGGGACGTTGATTCGAAACGGCGCCCACGAGCAGGCCGCCATTCGACGCGCCCTGAATCGCGAGCTTGTTCGGCGACGTGTACTTGTTCGCGATCAACCATTCAGCCGCCGCGATGAAATCGTCGAACACGTTCTGCTTCTTCAACTTCATTCCGGCTTGATGCCACTTCTCGCCGTACTCGCCGCCGCCTCTCATGCACGCCGACGCGTAGACCACGCCCTGTTCGAGCAGCGCCAGTCGCAGTGAGCTGAATCCGGGCGAGTTGACGACGTTGAAACCGCCGTAGCCGTATAGCAGCGTCGGATTATTGCCGTCGAGCTTGAGTCCCTTTTTGTAGACCAGGAACATCGGCACGCGCGTGCCGTCTTTGCTGTTGTAGAAGATCTGTTTGGTCTCGTAGTTTTCGGGTTTGAAGCCGGGAATGTCGACTGTGCGGAAGACCGTCGATTTCTTCGTCGCGATGTCGTACTTGTAGATCGTCGGCGGGAAATTGAACGAGGTGAAACTGTAGAACACGTGCTTGTCGTCGTTCAGGCCGCCAAAGCCGCCGGCGCTGCCGACGCCCGGCAACTCGATCTCGTTTTCCAGTTTGCCGTCGAGACTGAAGACGTATGCGCGAGTCGCGACGTCTTTGCGCCACGAAGCGAAGAGCTTGCCGCCCGCGGTGCCGGAGCCTTGCAGCGGTTCGGCTCTTTCAGGCAGAACGTCTTTCCAGTTTTTCTCGTCAGGGTTCTTCGGATCGACGAGGACAACGCGGCCGTTCGGCGCGTTTTTGTTCGTGCGAATAAGGAACTTGTCGCCGACGTTGTCGATCACGCCGAAACTATCGTTGCCGATGTCCGCGACGATGGGCGAGAAGTCCTTCTGACCTGCGGAGAGATCCTTGTAGAAGAGCGCGTTTCCGTTTTTACCTTTGCCGCGTTCGGAGACGGAGAGAATCGCAAAGCGCTCGTCTTCCGTAGTGTTGACGCCTTGAAAGCGCTGCGGATGCTCCTTGTCTTCGTAGACAAGGACGTCCGCTGATTGCGGCGTGCCGACTTTGTGGTAGTAGACGGTTTGAAACTCGTTCTTGCCGGAGAGTTCCCTTCCCTTTTCCGGCGCCGGATAACGGCTGTAGTAGAACCCGTCGCCCTGCCACGAAACTCCCGACGCCTTCATCCACTGAATTTCGTCAGTTAACTTCTTGCGCGTGGCGACTTCCATGACGCTCAGCGTGACCCAGTCAGAGCCACCCTGCGAGATGCCGTAAGCTACATACTTGCCGTCTTTCGAAAGCGAGAACGCGCTCAAGACGGACGTGCCGTCGGGCGAGAACTTGTTCGGATCGAGGAACTCTTCCGGCGTGCCGTTCACGCCATTTTGAATGTAGAAGACGCTCTGGTTCTGAAGGCCGTCGTTCTTCGTGAAGAAGTAGGTATCGCCGCGGCGAAACGGCGCGGAGATGCGCGGGTAGTTGAAAAGCTGCGTCAGCCGCGCCTTCAGTTTTTCTCGATACGGGATCCGGTCGAGATAGGAGAAGGTCACCTTGTTCTGCGCCTCGATCCAGGCTTTCGTTTCCGCTGAGGTTTCGTCTTCGAGCCAGCGATAAGGATCGGCGACTTTGGTGCCGAAGTAGTCGTCGACCTGATCGACCTTCTTGCTCTCGGGATAGACGAGTTTTCGATCGTCCGAGCGTTTCGTATCGTCAGTGCGCGACGCACTCTTTGCGGCCGAAGCGGACGACGCGACATTCTGCGCGCGCGACTTATTGACGATCGGCGCAACCGCCGCCACAGCCAACACGGCCGCGACAAACAGGAAAGCGAACAAACTTCGGCGGACACTAAGGGCAATCTCTTGGTGATTCTTCTTCATGATCTTTCTCCAGCAGGCAGGATCCAATTTGGAGCGATACTGTAATTGGTTTGCGCGAAAAGTTCAAAGCCGGTGGGGCTTTCCGAGTTGAAGCTTGTCGGGGTCAATGGCCGGCTGGTAGAATTCGGTCTTGTAAAGCAATGTTCAACCCACAACCGTTACATTATCGCCCACTCGAGTCGCGCGCGAACCTCTTCGCGGACTAGTTCTTCTCTCTTTGCAATCTTAGGAATCCAATGCCGGGAAACGTGTCGTTTTCCGGCTGCTATCATCGTCCAGGTTCCGCCTGCGGAACCCTATCAAAAGGGAGTAAAGAAGATGTCGACAAGCGTTATCGCACCACCAAGACGGCCGGAGATCAAGACCGCGCTGCCTGGCCCAAACGGCAAGAAAATCGTCGAAGCTGACGCAAAATTCTTGACCCCATCCTATCCGCGGCCGTCGTTCAAACTCGTCGCCGAGCGCGCCAGCGGCGTTTGGGTTGAAGACGTCGACGGCAACATATTTCTCGACTGCAATGCCGGCGTCGCCGTCTGTTCGACCGGACACTGCCATCCGGACATCGTGAAAGCGATCCAGGACCAGGCGGCACAACTCATCCACATGTGCGGAACTGATTACTACTACCGTCACATGCCGCAACTCGCCGAGAAGCTCGACGCGCTCGTCCCCATCAAGTCGCCGACCCGAACGCACTTCGCGAACAGCGGCACCGAAGCCGTCGAGACGGCGCTGAAACTCGCGATGCACGCAACCGGACGCGAGAAGTTCATCGCCTTCTTCAACAGCTTCCACGGACGCACGCTTGGCTCACTGTCGTTAACGTCGTCGAAAGCCGCACAGCGAAAAGGCTTCAAACGGCAGGCGCTCGACGTCGTTCACGTGCCTTATCCGAACGAGTTTCGCAATCCTTTCAGTGCCGCTGATTGTGGCGACGGCGGCGCGGGTCAGGGCGCCCTCAACTGGATCGAAGAACGACTGTTCAAAACGACGACACCGCCGGAAGAGGTTGCGGGCATCGTCGTCGAAGCCGTGCAGGGCGAGGGCGGTTACGTGCCGGCGCCGCCAGGTTTTCTCGAGGGACTGCGGCGCATCTGCGATCAGCACGGGATACTTTTGATCGTCGACGAAGTGCAGTCCGGCATGGGCCGGACCGGGAAGATGTTCGCGTCCGAGCATTACGACGTCCAAGCGGACATCATCTGTCTCGCCAAAGCGCTCGGCTCGGGATTGCCGATCGGCGCTTGCGTCGCACGTGCGGATCTCATGGATTGGAAGCCCGGCGCGCATGCGTCTACGTTCGGCGGTAATCCGGTTTGCATCGCATCGGCGTTGAAGACGATCGAACTACTCGAAGGCGGCCTGGTCCAAAACGCGGCAGACGTCGGCGCGTACTTGAAAGCGGGTTTGCAGAAACTGCAAGAGAAGTACGACTGCATCGGCGACGTGCGCGGCATGGGCCTGATGGTCGGGGTGGAGTTCGTGACAGACAAGAGTTCGTTGAAACCCGCTCCGGAGCTGCGCGATCGAATCGAGGAAGCGTGCTTTGAACGCGGCCTGATCATCCTGGGCGCCGGCGCGAACACCATCCGCTGGTCCCCGCCGCTGATCCTGACGAAGGAAAACGTCGACGTCGCGCTCGACATCTTCGACGCCGCAATCGCGGCGTCAGTGTAGTTTTTCGGCGATCTCGCGAATGCGTGCGCGGAGGCGTTCTTCGTCGACGCTCGTGACGCGGCCGGCGCGGTACACTTCGCGGCCGGCGATGACGGTCATCAGGACGTCGCGGGCCGAGGACGAGAAGATTAGGGTCGCGGCGGGATCGTAGTTGGGTGTTTGATGGACGCCGGTTAAGGAGAGGGCGACAAGATCAGCTTGTGCGCCCTCTTTTAGTTGTCCGCCGAACGTTGCGACTTCAAGCGCTCGAGAAGCCGTAATTGCGACGCCGGCGTGAGTAGCGCGGGAAAGCAAAAGAGCAAAGCGGGCTTCTTCGAGAAGATCGCAGGTATTGTTACTCGCGACGGAATCGCTGCCGAAGCCGACTGTGATGCCTGACTCGAGAAACCTGGCGAAGGGCGCGTATCCATGGCCCAGCTTCGCGTTCGACTTGGGACAATGCGCGACTTTGGCTCCTGAAAGCGCCAATGTTTCGATGTCGGCGTTGTCGACGCGAATGCAGTGGGCCAACAACGGCCGGACGTCGAGCACGCCGAGAGTCTTCAAATATTGAATCGTCGAAGATCGAGGAGCGGTCCACTCGATCGATCGTTTAGCCAATCCTTCCGCAAAGATCCCGCAGCCTTCACGTAAAAACAGATCCTCAGCTTCAGATTCAGCAGCGTGCATCATCAACGGCAACTTCTCCGAACGCGCGAGGTCTGCGATCAACTCGAGCTGCGGCCCACAAACCGTATACGGCGCATGCGGCGACACACCCACGCGCACCAACTCATCTTCAACCTCGCGAAGCTCGCCGATCTTCGTCGTTAGTTTCTCAAAATTCTCCTGGACCAAACGCGGATCCGGCCCAAACGACTCCTGAAACACCACGCCGCGCAAGCCGACGTCCTTCAAAGCCAACATACTCATCAGCGCCGAATCGCTCGCGTCGTAGACGCACGTAATACCGGCTCGCACTGCCTCGCACGCGCCCCACGTCGAGGAGACGCGAATGTCATCCGGCGTCATTCTTTCGAGACGAGCGAGCGTGAGCTTTCGCAGCCACGCAAAGAAATCGCTTTCTTCG
>DASRIM010000151.1:0-4148 GCA_035649995.1 Pyrinomonadaceae bacterium
CGATTTTAGGGAATGACGGCTTCCTGCTTGAGCCTGTCTGCCTCGGCCCACTCTTTGGCGGACACGAACGACTCGCTGTCGTAAATCAACACAATCGTTCCGACCGGCAGAAGTTTGCTCATCTCCTCGGCAGACGACATCGGAATGCGAACGCAGCCATGACTCTGCGGCGTTCGAGGCACGGAAGGATTTCCGTGAATTGCGAGCCCGTCGCTGAAATAGTTCGGATAATAAAGTAGACCGAGAGGCGACTTTCTCCAGCCCTTGATCTGGGCGTAGATTCTGAAACGACCTCGCGGCGTGTACGCCAGCCCGCGAATTCCTTTTTCGTTGTATTGCTTGTTACTGCCCGTCGACACCGGCAGCATCTTCTGAACTGCCCCTTCGCTGTCGAACAACAAAAGCATCTGCCGATCGACGTCGACTTCGACGTGTGCGTAGCCCGGGTCTCTTGGCCGCGGAGGTTCGGCGTTCATGATCGCATCGAAGTCACGACGGCTGATGCGGCCCGTGACCTTGAGGTCTTCCCATTTTTGAAACATCGTCACCGTCGGATAGCCCAGCTCTTGCAAACGCCTCTCGGCCTTCGTTAACTCGGCGCGCGTCAAGGGACGATTCGCCCATCGCTTACGCTGTGGGCCGGCGGCAGACTCGTTCGGAAATACGACGAGGGCGAGAAGAAACACGAATGCGAGGCTGGTTATTGTGCGCACGACAGACACCTGAAATTTTTCGAGGGGCGATATTTTTCGGGGCGATATTTCGTCGGGGGTAATGCTTTCCAATAACATACGCCGCGTTCCTGGCGAGGTCAACGAGAATGTTCGATCCGCGCGGTCTTGCAATTGCATTAAAGTCGCAATCAACAAACCCGGCCCAAAGATGTCTATAATGAAGTGACTTGATAGCGACCGGTCAATGATCAAGCGAATTGTTCTCATACTCTTAGTTGGCGCGACGGTAGGCGCCGCAGTCGGGGCGGTCCTTCGCTTCGGTCTTCCAAAATGGAAGAGATCTCCGGCGAATCAGCCTGCGGAGATCGCCGCAAGTAGACGTGTCAAAACGTGGTCCGAGGCCGCGGAGAAAGTGAAATCGGACCGCGGCGAACCGGCAGGCGTCAATGCCCGTGTCGAAGTCCCACCCGAGCTCAAGCACTACAGCGAGCGTCACTGGTTTCTTGCAACACAAGTCGCGGAGGTCGCGGAACACAACGTCCGCACGTGTCAGGACTACATGGACCTTGCGGGAATGATCGAGCGAGGCGAAATGGTTCCCGTGCCGGCTGTTACTGAGTCGTACGTGTTGTTCGGCGTCGGCGAAGAAACAAACGACGACGTGTTTTCGCGCTATCAAGACGATCGCAGCATCGACCTCTACAACGAAGCGCAACTTCGCGATGCCTACAAACGTTTCGACGAGCAGCGGGCCAAACTCAGCTCCGAAATCGCATCGGTGAAGAAGCAGGCGGGGAAGTTAACGAAACGCGAGCGCAGCAAACAGCGCGAACTGCAAAAACAGATCGCTTCGCTCGAAGGAGAGTTGAAGTCCGTTGATGAAGATAAAGCGGAACTGGACGAGTTTTACGGACAGAGCGAGGGCCGCGAAAGACTGTTCCGCGATTACGAATCGTTGCAGTCGCTGGCGAAGAACTTCGGCGGTCGATCGTACGACCTCAACTCGCCGTTGGATCGCCAGGCGATGAAGATCAGCATGTTGAGCTCGCTGCGGCCGCAGGCGCTGAAAGTACTCGAAGAGGTCTCCTCAGCGTATCAGCGTCAATTCGATCGCCCGCTGCCGGTGAGCTCGCTCGTTCGTCCGGAGCAGTACCAGCGTGCGCTACGACGGGTTAATCGCAATGCGGTGCTGATCGATACACCGCCACATTCGACCGGTCTCGCCTTCGATATTGATTACCGCTACATGAGCGCCGCTGAACAGTCGTTCGTGATGGCCGAACTGGCGCGCATGAAGACCGAGGGCCGTATCGAAGTAATTCGCGAGCGCAACGCGAACTATCACGTATTTGCCTTTATGGATGGAACTCGACCAGGTGACGAGCTGATTGCTGCCAAGTTGGAAGAGGCGCGTGGCCCCGTGCAACAGGCACATCACGCCGCGCCGCCTAAACGCGCCGGCAGCCGCAAGAGCAGAAAGGCCGCAAAGAAGCCGGCTAAATCGCGGCGCGCGCAGTCGAATGTCGCGAGAACCCGGAAACGCCGTCGTTAAGTTTTTGCAAAAAGTGTCGAACCGTGAGGCGCCTTCGTGCATCGGAGATAACGACCCGGCACGAGACCTCACGCAGGAAAGGCAATTAAGACATTTTATGAAGAATGGCAGAGTTCACGTCTGGGTAATCGTGGTTGCGCTTGCGGCGCTGGTGAGTGTGGCTGCCTTTGGCGCGCGTGGAAGTCGCACTCAATCCGCACACACTCAATCAGCAACGCCGAAGAGCGAAGTACAGTCAGTCAAGTCGACGGTTCTCACGAGCCGTGCGAGACCTGCTGCATCGTCGTCTGGGGCGACCTCCGCGGCGGTTGCGAAAAATGCCGTTCTCAAGAATGAACTAAGCTGGACCTTTGGCGGGAAACAGCAGCGCGGCTGGTACCTGTACGATCTGCTGATCGGAAAAACGCTGAACACAGATGCCGGCACTGTCGAGGAAGATTTCGTGGGCGCAGTCGCGGCGTGGCAGAAGAAACGAGGATTGAGCGCGAGCGGCGTGCTCGACGAAAACTCGTGGATGGCGCTGGTTGCTCAGTGGCAGGGAAACCGGCTCAAGAACCGCGCGAGCGCAACGCCCGATCAACTCATCATGGCGCCGGCCACCGATTTCTATGATCCATCAAGGGCCCCTGAACTTCGTCAGGTCGAACGAGCTACTTACGCTGCTTATAAACAGATGGTTGCCGCCGCCATTGCAGACCCGTCACTCAATCTCAAACAAACTGCGTCAGGCGAGCTTGCGCCGGCTGAAAAGTTTTTCAAGATCATCTCCGCGTTTCGTTCGCGTGAATATCAGGAGGAGTTGCGACGGAAGTCGCCGAATGCGGGCAGCGCGGGTTTAGCAGTGAACAATAGTCCGCACTTTACCGGGCGGGCGTTGGACATCTACGTTGGCGGCGATCCAGTCGATACCAAAGACGCAAATCGCGCGATTCAGGTCAACACACCGGCTTACCGCTGGCTCGTGCGCAACGCCGAGCGTTTCGGCTTTCGTCCTTACTTCTACGAGCCGTGGCACTGGGAATACGTCAAACCGTAAACACAACAAGCCTTAACCACAAAAGCCTTAATCACAAAAGGCACAGAAGACACAAAAGGCACAAAGTACAGAACCAAGTACAAAAGAACTAAGTACAAAGACTAACTGCTTAGTACTTCCTGCTTTGTCCTCTTTTGTGCCTTTTGTGTCTTATGTGCCTTTTGTGGTTTAAGGGTTAAGGCTTATTTCCGCAGTGCTTCATCGATGGCGTCTGTTAGCCGATCGCCGCTGCGTCCCGGTGCGTAGCCGGTCCAATGCTTGATGACGCGGCTGTTGGTGTCTATAACGATGGTCTGCGGAATCCCGCTGCGTCCATTCATTAAGAACCGCGCCGTTTCCGAATCGGCCCAGCCAAGATGAAAACCAAAGTCGACCTGACGCAGGAACTTATTCACTGCGGTAGCCGACTCACGCGGATCCTCGGTCGTCAACGCCACAAACTCGACGTCGCGTCCCTCATAACTCTTCCGCACCCGCTCGTACTCCGGAATCTCGCGCCGGCATGGCCCACACCATGACGCCCAGATATTGATCACGACCACCTTCCCGTCAAAGTCGGCGAGCCGAAAGTCGCCCTTTTGAACACCTTTGATTTGACGTTCCCGGAAGCTCTCGGGCAGGAAGTTCATTGGCCCCGGCGCCGACGCGGAGGCTCGCGGCGGAGGCTCGGGGTTCACGGGCGGTTGAACCGGGGCGGTGTAGGTAGGCTGCGGATTCGTAATTCTTCTTCCGGACTGTGGCGCAGCCGTAGTTGCGATGACGACCGCCAGGAGGAGCAATAACAGAAGTCTTTTCATAACACTTTAAGGGTCTATCGTGGGGTAGCGTATCTCATGACGCCGGATCGCGACTAAGTTTACGCGTGGATCAGTCCATCGGCAATGCT
>DASRIM010000152.1:0-2715 GCA_035649995.1 Pyrinomonadaceae bacterium
GGTTTACTTTGTTTGGTCGATGCGTTACGGCAAACACGCGGAAGCGAATCCGTGGCACTTGCCGGGGCTCGAGTGGCGCACGCAGTCGCCGCCGCCGACGGAGAACTTTGAAACTACTCCGATCGTCACCTGGGACGCGTATGAATTTGCGCCGCGTGAAGAGACGGAAGTTGTCGGCAAGTTCAGCGGGCACGAAGAGCCGGCATAGTTTGATTTGAAGACTTGAGGAGCAAGGCTTGATCGAGAGTCACGCGACAGCACACGAGGTTCACGGCCACCCGGCGCTGCAACACCATTTCGAGAACATGGAGCAGCAGCGCGAGGCGGGAACGCTCGGCATGTGGATCTTTCTCGTCACCGAGATCATGTTCTTTGGCGGGATGTTCCTGGCCTACACGCTCTACCGGTCGTTCTATCCCGCTGCCTTTGCGTCCGCCAGCAACCACCTCGACATCACGCTCGGCGCGGTGAATACCGGCGTGCTGATCTTGAGTAGTTTCACGATGGCGCTGGCCGTGTACTTCACGCAGATCGGCAAACAGCGTCCGCAGATCCTGTGTTTAGTGCTGACGCTGGTGCTTGGCTTGACGTTTCTCGGCATTAAAGCCGTGGAGTATCACGACAAATACGAAGACCGGCTGATTCCCGGCCATTTGATTCCCGGAAGATCGTTCGGCCCGGAAGTGGCGCACGAAGGCGACCACGATCCGCACAAGCTACACCTGCTTCCCGGCGCGACCGTTCGACAGGTTGAGTTGTTCTACTGGATCTACTTCGCCATGACCGGCATGCACGCGCTGCACATGGTCATCGGCGCCGGTCTGCTGACGTTCCTGATCATCTACTCGGCGAAGGGGCGCTACGATCCTGAGTATCACAGTCCGGTCGAGGTGATCGGGCTCTACTGGCACTTCGTCGACATCGTTTGGATCTTTCTGTTTCCGCTGCTTTACTTGCTCGGACGACATATGGAGCACGGATGAGCGAACACATAGTTTCAGTCAGGGTTTACATCACGATCTTCCTGGTGCTGCTGGTGGGCACCGCGTTGACGGTGTGGGTGGCGTTCCTGGATTTCCCGGGGAGACTCAACACCATCATCGCGCTCGCAATCGCAACCGCGAAAGCGACGTTCGTCGTGCTCTACTTCATGCACGTGCGGTATAGTTCCCGGCTTATTTGGGTGATCGTGGCGTCAGCGTTGTTCTGGATGGGAATACTGTTCGCTTTTACGTTCAGCGATTATTTGACACGAGGCGTGTTGTCGACTGGTTACTGAATGCTTACTCGCCGCGCTGCAAGGTCAGTTCCCGCACCTCTATCAAACGCTTACAGGATGGGCAGTTCAAGCGGATAGTGGCGTCTGACGTTTTGATGGGCGCGTCGCAGTACGGACATGTGCTTCTGATCTCGTTGTGATGGAAGAGATCCCGCATCATGAAGAGGGGTAGCACTAAACCGGCGATAAGCAGCGGGATGCCGAAGATGAGGCCGATCGTCGCGCCCTGGCCGAGTGTCAAACTGATGACCAGGCCCGCTATGAACAGGACGAGACCCAGCGCGATGCTGAACGAAAAGCTGTAAGCGCTGTCGAAAGTCCGGCCTGATTTCGCTACTTGTTGTTGCCGGTTGGGGTCCATTGCGGTGACAAACTTTACCACAAATCGCTGTTTTATAATATGAATCCTTTCGAGAACTTTCTTAATCAGCAGGATGAAGAGGCATGGTCGGCGGCGTTGACGACGCTGCTGCGGTCGATTCACGAGGTAGATCAGAACGCGACGCAGATTTGGTTCGCTTTTTACCCACTGGCGCTGTTTCAGGCGCTCGCGTCGGCGGACGACCCGGAAAAGCTGCGGCAGCAGTTGTTGATGCAGGGACAGTTCTATCTGCGCGACCAGATCGACTCGTCGCACACGTTTCTTTATGGGCACCGTTACTGGCCGGAAGTGAAACGCGCCCTTCAACAGCACGCACAGCACGCGCGGGAGTTCGACGCGCGCGAGGAGTCGCTGGCGGACCAGGTTTTGGGTGTGGCGCAGAAGGTGGCGTCATCTTTGAAAGTTGATCGGTCGCTGGTTGTAGGGATTACGGCGGTGGCTTTTATGACTGTGCGGCAGGCGGGGCTCGAGGCGTTTGAAAAGTCGCCTGGTGCGATGTTGATTGACAAGAAGCACGCGCGAAAGTCGCCGGAAGAGGTCTTGCGGGAACGGGCGAAGGACGATAGCCAGGGGCTTTTGGGGTTTTTGCGTACGGTGAATAAGAAGTGGACTGTCACTTACGATGAGAATGACGACGGCGCGAAGTATCGCATGAATCACGTTCAGGATCTGGCGTGGGGAGCGGCTGACGACCGTACGCGAAACTGGCGCGAGATCGATCCGCGGCGGGTCGAGGGACCGATACCGGTCGAGTGTCGCTCGGCTTCGTGTGGGACGTGTTGGGTTGGTGTTCTCGGCGGCGCTGAGAAACTTTCCGACGTTGCGGCGCGTGAAGGGAAGAAGATCAAGGAGTTTGGATACATCGATACATCGGAGCCGAAACCGCTGATCCGTCTCGCCTGCCAGGCGCAAACGCATGGCGCCGTCTCCATCGTCATCCCGCCGTGGAATGGCGTCTTTGGGAAATACTTAAAAGGTTTGAAAAACAATCCGTGACCACGGAGCTCGAGCGGCGCACATTCGCGTCACCACTACTGTTCGTGCTCGCGGCGGC
>DASRIM010000153.1:0-15750 GCA_035649995.1 Pyrinomonadaceae bacterium
TCACCGAGGAAGAGCCCGCGCCAATGATGGGCCAACACGTAACCGGGCTTCAACTCGATCGCGTTCCGGAACTCACGTTCGGCCGCTGCCCAATCCCAGTCGTACAGCCAGTGTACGAGCGCGAGCGAGTTGTGTGCATCCGCCAATCCCTCGTCGAGTTCGAGCGCCTTGTTCGCCGCATCCCGCGCGGCCCCAAAGGCTTTGTGCGTTGGCATCACCATGAAAGCGGCCAGCAGGCCGTAGCAGTCGGCCATCCCGGCATAGGCGGGCGCGTACGATGGATCTTTCTGAACCGCCTGGCGAAAGTATTGGATGCCTTTATGAAGGTCGTCCTTCGTACGTTTGTTGAAGAAGTAGCGGCCCATCATGTAGTCCGAGTAGGCTTCCTCGTTCTCGGTGTGATGGTCCATTGAGCGGGTCCGTTCGTCCGGTTTTACAACCACGCCCAGTTCGCGCATCACATCGGCCGTTAGCCGCCGCTGAACGGTCAACAGTTCTGACGGTTTCGCGTCGTACATGTTTCTCCAGATCGAATTGCCGCTGTCGACGTCCAAAAGTTCAACGCTCACCCTCAGACTCGCATCGCCCACAGCAACATCGCCGATCAGCAACCTCTCCACGCCGAGCGAGCGCCCGATCGTTTGCGGGCTGTACTGCCGGCGTTTGTAGCTGGAGACGGAGTTTGGGGAAGAGACGGAGAGCTGGGGCAGTCGTGAGACGTGCTCGGTCACGCCTTCGGTAATGCCCTTGGCTAGTTGCTCCGAATATGTGCCCTGGCCCATATCGGAGAACGGCATCACGGCAAGCGATCTTCTCGGCTTTTCGTTGGTGCTCAACAGCCAGGGAATCGCGAGCAACAGGCAGAGTAGAGCGACTGCGACCGCCGGCAGAGTATAGGCTGGATGTCCCGCAACGAAGCATGCGGCACGGTAGGCCAGTGAATCTCCACCCGCCGAGACCGGCTGCCCCGCGAGATGGCGGCGGATGTCCTGGGCCATCTCTTCGACGGAAGCGTACCGGCGTTCTGCCTCTTTGCGCAGCGCCTTGAGAACGACTTTATCGAGGTTGCCGTTCAGGTCACGCTCGATTTCACTCGGCCTTTGAACCCGTTGCTCGACGATGGACCGAAGGACTTCTTCCGGCGCTCGGCTGCGAAAGCGATACGGATGGCGCCCCGTCAGCAGTAGGTACAGCAACACGCCTAACGAGTAGACGTCATCGGTCTCCGTTGGCGGCAGCCCGCGCAACTGCGCGGGGCTCGCGTACTCCGGCGTCATCACGCGGTTTACGGTCGCTGTCGCATCACCGGCCCGACCAGGCGAATCTAAATCGAGTAGTTTGGCGACGCCGAAGTCCAGAAGCTTGGGCACGCCCTCCTCTGTGACGAGGATGTTAGAAGGCTTCAGGTCACGGTGGATCACACGGTGGCCGTGTGCGTACGACACTGCTTCGCAGACTTTGAGAAACAGTGCGAGCCGTTCGGCCGTGGAGAGTGTCGCCACGCGCGCGTACTGATCGATGGGCAGCCCTTCGACGTACTCCATGACGAAGAACGGCATCCCATCGTCAGTCGCACCGCCGTCGAGCAGGCGCGCGACGTAAGGGTGGTCCAACGCGCCCAGTATCCGCCGCTCACGTTCGAAGCGGTGAAGAATGAACTCGCTCTCCATTCCCCGCTTCACCAGCTTCACGGCGACGCGCTGCTCGCCATTCGTGCTGTAGGCGAAGGCTTCATAGACGGCGCCCATCCCGCCGTGCCCCACCTCTCTTATCAACCGGAAGCCGCTGACGCGCGGGCCTTGCGACACTCGGTCGCCCTCTTCCTCGAGAACGCTGCCGGCGAGATCCGCGGCTGACAGGTTGAATGCGGGCGTCTGAAGGAAGTCCTGGTCTTGTTCGTAGGACGCTAGTAACGACGCGACCTCAGCGAGGAGCGCGACGTCTCCAGCGCATGCCTCTGCCAGGAAGCCGGCGCGGCGCGCGTCGTCGCGTTCGAGCGCTTCGTGAAAAATCTGCTCGACCAGTTCGACGCGCCGAGGTTCACCCATAACGTCCTATCTCGCGCGCCAGCCACGCTCGTGCGAATTTCCAGTCGCGCTCAACTGTCGAGTCTGAGACTTCCAGCACACGAGCCGTCTCCTCGATCGAGAGGCCGCCGAAGAAGCGCAACTCTACGACGCGGCTCTTCTGTGGATGCCGGCGCGCAAGCCTTCGCAGCGCCTCGTCTAGCGCGACCAGATCCTGGACTTCGCCTTCGGCGTAGCCGTCTGCATCGGCAAGGGACAGCTTCAGCCCGCCTCCCCGTTTGCCACGCCTGTGGCCGCGTGCGTGATCGACGAGCACTCGCCGCATCATCGCTGCCGCCACGCCCAGGAAGTGTTCACGGTTGCGCCAGTCCACACCCTTCTGCGCCGTCAGTCTCATGTAAGCCTCGTGAACCAGCGCCGTGGGCTGAAGTGTGTGGTCGGCGCGCTCGCGCCGCAGGTACGCGGTCGCCAGGCGTCGCAGTTCGTTGTAGACGTTGATAATTAGTTCGTCCCGTGACGGAGGAGCGTCGCCGGCAACAGGTTCCACTGGATTGATGACCTTGGCTTCGTGAGGCATGTTTCCCCGAGGCTACTGAGGTCCTTACTTGGGAGAGGTGACCGAAGTCTAAACTAATGTGCGGCAAAAAAGGAAGACTTTGGCTGCGGTCTTCTCAACCCTCCCTGCGCCTCTCAAAAAAATTTGAAGGAGCGTGCGAGGAAAGGTCGCGTTACTGTCGAAGCGTAATTTGTGGCCGCACGGTTCTCACTCTCCTCGCAAGAGACCCGCCCGCGCCACGGCGCCTGCCAATTTCTTACTACAAGGAGATGTGAACATGAAGATCAAGATCTTACCAGTGCTTGCTTTCGTGCTGCTCGCGCCCGCCGCGGCGTGGGCTCAGACTGCCTGGACCGGGGCTCCGGGCGCCGCTGTTATCGATGAACAGTCTGTGGGCATCTACCAGGCCGACGTCGGTAGCCTTAACTACAACGCGTCGGGTTCTACCGCAACCATCGTCGCCCGATACAACTTGACGGACACTACCGGGTTCGGCACGCCGGGGTGGACGACTATGGAGTTGGGCGCTTACGACCCCTCGCCGAACAGTCAGGTGATGATCAAGGTGTTCCGAGTCAATCCGCTTGGTTCGATCTCGATGATTGGCGCCTGCGGGAGCGTGGACTCCGCCTTCATCGCGAAGCGGCAGTGTCCCTTGATGGCGGCGATCAACTTCAATGACGGGAACGTCTACTCCGTCGAGGTCAGCATCAGCCGTTCCACGACGGCCGTTTCGCCGATCTTTACAGGCGCGCGGCTGTTCTAAGTCCCGCGCCGCAAGTGGGTGGGCGTTCGGGCGTTCGTCAGGGGCGCTCACCCGCAGTTTTTTAGTAAAACTGACAGTAACACCAGAACCCTAAGTCGACTAACTTACAGGGCATCCATGTTCGAGCGAAAACTATGGACCAATTAGACAGATTAAAGTGAAGCTCACCCGCTTGCTCCAACTCCTTCTCGCCGTGGCCATCGCAAGTACTGCCGCCGGCCAGGAGATGGAACCGCGCGCTTACTCCCCCGCGCCCGTCGGCATGCAGTTCGTCGTGCTCAGTTATGGTTATCAATCAGGCGACGTCCTCCTGGATTCATCGCTTCCACTCAAGGACGTCAGCATTAACCTCAACGCTGCCTCCGCCGGCTACGGACGAACTTTCGATCTCGTGGGCCGGCAGGCGAATGTTGCTGTTCTCTTCCCTTATCTTTGGGGAACCGCGCGCGGAACGGTTCTCGAAGATCAGGTCAATGTGCGGCGATCAGGCGGAGGCGACGTGCGAGTGAGGTTTTCAACACTCCTCAAGGGCGGAGCGGCACGTACCCCGAAGGAGTTTGCGGAGCGAAAGCCATCGACGATCATCGGCGCAAGCATTTCGATCGTCGTGCCAACAGGACAGTATGACCCGGCGCGTCTCGTTAACCCGGGGTCCAACCGCTGGGCGTTCAAGCCTGAGATGGGTATTTCAAAACCTAAAGGCCGCTGGACGTTCGAAGCAACCGGCGGCGCATGGCTGTTCACTACGAATAACAGTTTTCTCGGAACGTCACGCCGCAAACAAAAACCGATGGCGTCTTTTCAGGGTAGCGTTATTTACACGTTGCGCCCGCGAATGTGGGTCTCAGGTAACGCGACCTTTTACAGCGGCGGCAGTACGGTCTTAAACGACACCGTCAACGAAGACCGTCAGAGGAATGCCCGCATCGGCGCGACATTTTCATACCCGATAAACCAACAGCAATCACTGAAGGTTGCCTGGGCCAAGGGCGTGACGACACGTATCGGCGGCAACCTAAACACGATTGCCGTCGCGTGGCAATACGCCTGGTTCTGATGAGCCTCTACTTCACGCGCACGAACGGCATGTCGCGCATTCGTGAGGCGCCCACGTGCAGGACATCGACGCTTCCATGCTTGTCGCGTGTGAACCAGACAACGTTTCCCTGCACGATGAAATGGTCTTTATATAGCGGCTGCAACTGCAAACTCATCGTCGGACGCTGTTTGATGAACACCTTGCCGCTGTCGATGGCGACCGTGAATCTCGCTCCAGCCTCTTCGCTGAACCAATCTCCGGTTATAGACGCAAGCTCTTCGGGCGTTGGGGTCCACGCCGGCTCCGCAATAAAACGTGTAACTTCACCGCCCTGGTCGATGATTTCAGCCGACATGGGCTTGCCGGCCTTATCGAACGCAAATACCAACTTGCTGTTACCACCCATGAACTGCCCGGAGCCCTGCGGTATAAGTTTTCCGCCGCTCCATCGCGGCACACCGTTCTCAATAACAAATCTTCCCGGGAAATGCGTCTTTTCATTTCGCCAGAGACCGACGTATTTCTTCAGCTCGTCTTCTGCGATGTTGGCTGGTTCGATTCGGGACGTTGCCGGAAACGGACCGAAGATCTCGTCCGTTATGTTTGCGGCGATCTCTCCGGCGCCTGGTGAAGTGCCGTTACACATAACGCCCACTGAAATCTTGTTGTCTGGATAACGCGCCAGAAAAGTCTGGTAGCCGGCAGTCGCGCCGCCATGTGAGACGTCTTTCAGTCCCTTGTACGAACTGATCTCGAGTCCGAGCGCGTAGGAGATTTTCCGGCCGTCGTTGAGCACTCCTCGAGTTTCCAACGCATCGACAAGAGGAGCACCCAGCGAGCGTGAATCAAGCATCCTGTTCCATATCATCCAATCGCCGACGGTCGTGAGCATTCCACCGTTTCCGTAAACGTTCATGAAAGGCATATTCAACCGCCACGGTCCATTGCCCCCACGCGAATAAGCTTGCGCCCGGCCCGGGACGATGCGCTGGTAGTCGTCGCGCCACGAACTGTTCTTCATACCGAGTGGTTTGAAGAGACGCTCCTCGACGAAGGCTGGGAACTTCTGTTTCGAAACGCGCTCGACGATTATCGCGGCGAGGTTGTATCCGCTGTTCGTATACGAGTATTCCGCTCCGGGTTTGAAGTTGAGTGCGCGCTGATGAGTAATTACGTCGAATGCGAGATCCTGATTGACGACTCGTTCGCCCCTGCCAACGCCGGTCAACGCCATGACTGAGCCCCAGTCGCGAAGGCCGGCAGTGTGATTCAACATATGCCTGATCGTCAGCGGCGAACCGTAATCAGGCAGTTCGGGAATGTACTTCCTGACCGGATCGTCGAGATTGAGTTTTCCGTCCTGTTGCAGCAGTACGAGCGCGGCGGCGGTGAACTGCTTCGCGACTGAGCCTGACTCGAAGATCGTTTGAACCGTGTTCGGAACGTTGTGCTCCATGTCGGCAAGCCCGAACGCCTTCTCGAACACTACCTCTCCGTTGAGTGACACAGCGGCGGCACAGCCCGGCGCCGGTCCGACATACGCCTTGGTAAACTTCTCGAACGCTCGCTCAGCGCTGGCGACAACCTTCGCCTTGTCCGGCACCTGGGCCAACGTCGCACTGGAAAGAAGCGCAACGACAGTTAAAAGGAGCAGCAGGCGTTTTCTACTCATATTTTTTGTCCTTCTATGGATTGGCGAGTACCTAAAGACACTTCGGGCAAACATTCATTACTGTTAAAGACGCACGAAAGCAAGGATTTATTAACAGGAACCGGGTTGATTCCAACTTGTTGCGGCAGCACCTAAAAAGCGGTTGAATTCGTGGCCACGGCGCGATTAAGTCAAATCATTGAAACGCACTCGAAGTACTTCAGGATTTTCCGTAGGCTGCGATTATCTGCTTGCGAATCTCGATCACGCTTACGCCGCGTTTGTGAAGGGTATGGGCCATTAAGGCTTCGCCGATACAGATGCCACAGTTTTCACCGTGCGCTGATTCAAAGCAACTGTGCAGGCTCTTGTGTCCGTGACCTCGATCGCAGTGACAATAACAGGGTAGCTGCGCCAGGATTTGCGGAATCTGCTTCGCTACCTGATACGCCAGTTTCTCATTGCCGGTGAATAGTTCCGGCGAAAGTGTTGGCGCTAGCCGCGCTAGCTCCGGCGCGGTTGTGTGATAAGCAGGAACTCTGCCCGTAGCGGCGTATTCATGCGAATGAATCTGTTCCTGGGCGGGTCGTGATGGGCCTTGTGCGACGGGTGCAGCCTTAGGTTCCGTTGGGATTTGCTCTTGGGACCATGAGCCAACGGCGATCACGGCGACGACCACCAATCCTAAAGCGACTAATAACTTTTTCATTTTCAAGCCTCTCCAGCTCCAACAATCCTGTTTGTTCCGGGCAACGCTTGTGCCGTATCGAAATTCCGCGCATTTCGTTCGAAATTGCGGGACATTGCGCAAAAACTCGCGGATACCAAAAAGGATCTCTGAAATTTCCGCACCATGTCTCTCCCGCTTGCGGGACGCCAGTGGAAACGGATTTTGGAGTAAAGACAAAGCGCGGGGGCTGCGCTATGATTGGACCGCTTAGTTGAAAGGCGAAAGCATGATGGTTTGCTCAGGCCGTCAAACTACCCTTTGTATCCTTCTCCTCTTAACCGTCGTTATCACTGCGCGGCCGCAGACCGCCGCCAGTAAAACTGCAACCTCAACCATCAGCGGAAAAGTAACTGTCGGCGATAAAGGTCTGCACGGCGTGGTTGTGGCGTTAGCCATTACCGATCAATATCGTTCAAATATTCGTCCGACACGTTTCAGAGCCACCACCGACGAAGAGGGGATCTATCGCATCACGAACGTGCCGCCCGGCACCTATGACGTGGTACTTGCGTCGCCTGTCTACATCGCTACCGAAGGCCGCAAGTCTTTAATCGTTAGCGCGAATGAAACGGTTGAGAATATCAACATCGCGCTCGAGCGTGGCGGCGTGATCACCGGCAAGGTGACTGACTCCGACGGACGTCCGGTAATCGAAGAAATGATCTCTGTTACCGCGGTGAGGACGACGCACCGTGTCCCCTACTTCCGCAACATTCGCACCGACGATCAAGGCGTCTACCGGGCCTATGGCATACCCGCGGGAACCTACACCGTATCCGCTGGAAGAGACCCAAGTTCGTCCGCCGTCAATCGCGGGCCAGAAGGTGGCTATCAGCGCACATATCATCCCAGCACCGTTGATCCTGCCGCCGCGACACTCATCAAGGTCACCGAAGGAAGCGAAGCGACCAACGTTGATATCACGCTTGGTGGTCCACCACGCACCTACACCGCACGCGGCCGCATCATCGACAGTGAAACGAGTAAACCGATGCCGAAGACGAAAATCGGATTGGCGATGTCTGTGCCATATGGTACGAGCGCGATGGGCGGTGTAGCCGAGTCTGATAAAGACGGTGAATTCAAATTAGAGAACCTGGCGCCCGGAAAGTATGCGGTTTATTCGCAGCCGCCGGACGACTCCGGCCTGCACTCTGAAGCAGTACAGTTTGAGGTGACGGATCGAGACGTTGAAGGCTTGGTGATCAAGATTTCCGTGGGAGCATCCGTCTCGGGCGTAGTTATTCTGGAAGGAACGGACGATCCGAAGATTAGATCAAAGCTGCTTGCTGCTCGAATCTCCGGACAGATTATCGACGGTTATATCGGACAGTCACATCCTTCAGCGACGATCAATCCGAACGGAAGCTTTCGTATAACCGGCTTGGCGCCGGGACGCCTCTGGTTTCACCTTCAGCCACGCGACACATTTGAGATCATCCGCCTGGAGCGCGGCGGCATGGTCCACCCGCGTGGCGTGGAGATAAAAGAGCGCGAGCAGGTTACAGGCTTGCGAGTCGTTGTCGGTCATGCCAACGGAGTGATCCGCGGCACGATAAAAATACCGGGCGACTTGAAACTGCCGCCTAACGCTCGAATTCGCATTGCTATCAGAAGGACTGAACAGGTTATTTCGGGCTTTGTCCCACCAATCGAACCGGATGCACGCGGCCACTTCAGCGTCGAGGGTTTGATCCCGGGAACGTATGAAGTTGTTGTTACTGTCCTGGGTTCACGGCGTACTGAACCGCCCAGCATTCCGCCGGCAAAACAGACCGTCGTAGTCACGAACGGCGCAGTAGCTGACGTAAACATCACCCTTCAGAAGCCCATTAAATGATTACCTGGATCAGATCTCATCATCGCACCGCGGGAGCTTTGCTGATCCTATTATCTGCCTCGGTCTGCGCAACAGCTCAACCGCAACCACTGCCGCGAACCCGAACGACGCCGACAACCGCGAAGGTAGAATGTAAGACCGGCAACATCAGCGGCAGAGTTGTAAATGAAAGCGGTCAACCGCTTGCGAATGCGAACGTTTGGGTGCGACCCGCGACGAGCGACGGACTTCCGGTGACGAACGCAACAACAAACCGCGATGGGGTTTTTAAGTTCAACGGGCTCGAACGAGGTCCGTATACCGTCAACGCTTCTATGCCGGCTTACATTGCGAAGTCACCTGAACCTGGTCGGCCCGTTCAAGCTGCTGAGGATTCGGTGACATTCGTATTGATGAAGGGCGGCGTAATTACGGGTACTGTCATTAACGCGAAAGGCGATCCGATCGTCGCGATTGGCGTTCGCGCTGAGATGATCATCGACGAGAGCGGCCGACACACTTCCGCCTACGTTTACGAGGGCGTGACTGACGATCGAGGCGTCTATCGCGTTTACGGACTGCCGTCGGGAACTTACATCGTGTCGGCCGATGGAGCGGCGAATTATTCGCCGACAGGTGTAAATGCGTTTGCCATAGACACGCCTACCTATGCTCCTTCCTCGAATCGCGAAGCGGCAGATGAAATCAGTGTTCGTGTTGGCGAAGAAACAAGCACTGTCGACATTCGCTATCGCGGTGAACGCGGCAGCACGATCACCGGCACGGTCAAAGGCACTCGGACGCCCGACAGAGGGTTCTCAGTAAGTTTGACGTCACTAGTCGAGAAGGGACCTCAATGGGACAACTATTTCCAGGACGCTAAAGGTGAGTTTGCGTTCGAAGGAATTCCGGATGGCGATTATCTCCTGGTCGCCACTGCGCATTGGAACGATCGCGATCGCGGACAGTCAGAGCCGATGGTGTTGAGTGTGCGCGGCTCCGACGTCGAAGGAATTGAGATCACCGCCACTCCGTTAGCTTCGATTAGCGGCACGGTGGTTCTGAAGGAATTGAAGGAGCCGGCGCCTGAGTGCACTGACAAACGAGCGCCACAGCCCTGGGAGACGAATGTAACTGCGTGGCACAGGGTAACTCAAAGCGGTAAGAAAAAGCAGCAATTCGTTTGGAGATCGCGCGGCTCCGAGAGCCCGAATGCACAGGGTAACCTTACGCTTCGAGATCTCACTGCTGCTGACTACTACTTTGGCGTGCGTTTGCCGCCCCAACAGTGGTATCTGCAATCGATCGCTTTCGTCCCATCGACGCCTGGCGGTCAGCCGGCCGACGCGACGCGCTCATGGACCACGCTCAAACCCGGCGATCAACTCTCAGGCCTGACGTTTACGCTCGCGCGCGGTGCGGCCCTGGTGCGCGGTGAGATCACACTCGCTGAAGGGCAAACGCTTCCGGCGAAATTATCTGTTTACCTTGTTCCGGCTGAAGCTGCGCATGCGGAGGAGCCGTTACGTTACTTTGCGTCTCCGGTGAGTACTGCGGGAGGCTTTTATCTGAACAATGTTGCGCCGGGCCGCTATTGGATCCTGGCCCAACCGGGTAATGATGACACGCGCTCAGAGATGAGCAAATTACGCCTCCCCGACGCGGCAAAAACCCGCTCCTTGCTCCGCCACGCCGCGGAACAGCGGAAGACGGAGCTCGAACTGAAACCCTGCCAGGACGTTACCGTCCGTCTACCGTTTCAATAGCACCCGAGGAATTGCAGGAGCATCGCGCGGGGCGACTCGGCCGTTCACGGCTCGATGTCGCCCCACGTCTTTCACACACGAAATTGATCTCGAACGATGCGCGTGTAAACGTTAATTCGCTAACGGAACCGTCGCGGTCGTTACCGACCTGGGTACGGCGTGCGCTCCCGTTTCGCCAGTGAATTGAAACTCGAGTAGTTCCTGCATCCCCGGAGACGTCTCACGAGTTCGCAGGATAAAGTTCTTCGCCTTCGCTCGCTCGACGTGGATGCAGTGGAACGAAGTGACGAGATTCTCACTCACTTCGGCCTCACCCTTATAAATGTACGTGCACGCGTCGCCACGATTCATTGCGACATCGTCATGCACAAACAGGTACTTACCTTGAAGAACAACTCCCTGGACGAGAACCGGATTGTCGAACGTCGTCACTGCTTTGCGTTTTTGAGCTTCAGTTGCGGCTGTGCTCTGCCAGGACACACTGCCGAGTATCAGGGTACAAACTACCACCGAAATGAAAACCAGGGTCTTCATAACTATTTCTCCTCTCCTCCTGGGCCACGTCCACACATCGGCCCATATATGCTCTCAACTGGAGCAACATACGTTCCGGCGGGTTTAATGGAGATTTCGCCGATCTTGGCCGGCGCGGTTGGGGAAAAGTTCCGATGTTGTGCGTGAAAAACCGCTCTTAAATCTGATTGTTTTATTCGGGAAGCCCGGCCTTCTTCAACAATGCCTTGAAGCGAGGGTCGTCGTGTAGCGGTTTCAGTATCGGCTCGATTTTCATGAACCCGACTCCCTGGTCCGAGTTTTCGATCGCCTGGTTGATGCTTTCAAAGGCGCGTTCGTTGTTGCCCAATTCCGCGTAGTAAGTAGCGATGTTGTATGAACCAAAAGTCATGTCCGGATTGGTTAGAGTAGCCAGCACTTTTTGCCATCCGCCTCGCTTGAAACTATCTCTGATCCGCCTCGCGTGCTCACCATTGCCCAGCAGGTCCTTCGCGATTGCGAGTTCTTCAGCAGCCCTCGTGAAGTCCTTTTTGAAGCGATAACCGACACCCAGGTTGTAGTGCGCCAGCCAGGCCTCCGGCGACAGCTCCAGCGTTTTTCTGAGGTGCGCTTCACCTTCGTCAATCCTTCCAGAGTAAATCAGAGCAGTCGCGTAATTGATATTGCACGGTAACGACAGCGGTTCAATTTCCATCCCTCGCCGAAAAGCAGCGAGTGATTCATCAAGCCTGCCGAGGTACATGAGCCGAAGGCCATCCTGGCGATAGGCTTCGACGGATTTTGGATTCAGTTCCAGCGCACGCCGGACCTCACGCTCGTAATTGCCGATATCGTGCTCGTGCACAAACGCTAACAGGCCCAGCACCAAATGCGGTTCGTCCAGCGTGCCGTCTAATTCGAGTGCTTTCTTTGCGAAGTCCCGTGCTATCGGAAATGCTTCTTTCGCGGGAGTGCCTCCGTACATTCCCTTGTACATGTAACTCAGAGCGAAGCCGGCATACGCCAACGCGTAATTCTGATCGATCGCGATTGCCTGATTGAAAGAATCGGTAGCTCGCTGTAGGTCGGCGGGAGTGCGCCTGACCGCGTAGAAGCGCCCACGCAAGTAAAGCCGGTAAGCCTCAGGATCGCTCGTGTACGTCCTGCTTAACTTCTCTTCCTGTGCGCCGGTCAATTTCACTTTCAACTTGCTCGAGACGTCGCGAGCGATTTCGCCCTGCAACGAAATCAGATCTGCTTGCTTCCGGTTGTACTGGTCTCCCCAGATTCGATTGCCTGACCGCGCATCGACGAGCTCCAGGTAAACGATAAGATCGGCGCCACGTTGGACCACTCGACCGTTCAAGACCGTTCGCACGTCAAGGTCTCTGCCGACGATTTGCGGGTCCGCGTCTTTGCCTTTGTAACGGAAAACAAGGGAACGAGCTTTAACATTGAGATTGGGTATCTCGGATAAGTTGCTGATGAGCGTATCAGTCATGCCGTCTGACAAGTACTCGACTTCTGTGTTCCCGCTTTCGTTTACGAATGGCATGACCGCTATGGATGGAATCGCTGCGTCAGCGTTGTTTCGCGATTGAAGGTAATTCCAGATCCCAACCGCACCCACGATTAGCACGAGCGCCGCAATTCCCGCTGCCAGTTTGTGCTGCTGCAACTGAGACAAGACATAGCCGAGACTTAACGTTCTACGAAGGCGAACGGTCTTCCCATCAGCGACGTTGAGCTGCGTGTGCGCCGCCACTCCATTGCTTGCGCTCCGCGCTTTTGGTGGGGCGCTTCGTTCTATCTCAGCGTCAACGTCGAGCTTTCGTCTCAGATTACGAAGATCGATCAGAAGGTCTTTCGACGTCTGGTATCGTTCATGCTTATCTTTCGCGAGACACTTGGTAACAATCTCCTGCAATCGATCCGGAACGCCTTGAACGTGTTGCGAAAGTGGCGCTGGTTCTGCTTCCTGAATTGCGATGATCTGACGGTGAATATCTTTTCCCTTGAAAGGAAGCGTCCCCGCCAGCATTTCATACAACAAAACACCAAGGCTCCAGATGTCGGTGCGATGGTCCACGCCCTTCGCGATCGACTGTTCGGGCGACATGTAATTGACTGTGCCCATCACTAAACCGGGGTTGGTGTTAACAGCCTGTAGTTGTGTCGTGGCTTCACTGCCGGCCGACTCGTTAGTGGCTAAGCTCGCCTGCGCCAACTTAGCGAGTCCGAAGTCGAGTACCTTGACGATACTGTCTTTGCGCACCATCACGTTTTCCGGCTTCACGTCACGATGAGTGATCCCTGCTTCATGCGCAGCGTTAAGAGCGGCGACGATCTGAATAACCACGTCGAGAATCTCGATCAACTTCAATCGCCGCTCGGAAAGATGTTGCCGCAGAGTGACGCCGTCGATGTATTCAGTTGCGATGAAGCAAGCGGACTCCGACTGCCCAAACTCATAGACCGTGAGGATATTCGGGTGATTAAGGTTAGAAACCGTGCGTGCTTCGAGTGTGAAACGCTGCAATCTATTCTTGTCTTGCGCGACTGCGGAAGGAAGGATCTTAAGCGCGACTGTTCGACCTAGTTCGGAGGTATCTTGCGCGAGGTAGACTTCTCCCATTCCACCTGCACCGATCTTCGACAGGATGCGGTAGTGAGAGAGGATCGAGTCGGGGGACAACTCCGGCATGTCCTGTTAACTCTCGCGAGGTCTCGATTAGCGGAGAACTACTGAAACAGCGAACACAAGACTACCATTCCGCCAGTATTAGTTAAATAAAATTCGTGGTGAGAACCCGCACCTTCTGTTGAAGGAAGTATGACGGCTCGAGGTTGTAATATGCTGGACAATGACTGAAGTCAGACGAGTAACTGACGACATCGTGTGCCTGCGGCGCACATCGTACCTGACGTGTTCGTACATAGTGCGAACGTCAAAGGGCCTGGTGCTGGTCGATGCGGGAATGGATTCCGGCGGCGCGGATGTACATGCCGGTCTCCGCGCAATGAAGGCGACGCCGGATGAAATCAGGGCCATCCTGCTAACGCACTGGCATAACGACCATGCTGCCGGAGCTCACTCGCTGCATGCGCTAACAGGCGCACCGGTGTACTACCACGGCGGCGATGAACCGTTCTACACAGGACGCGCGGGCGCGACGGGCGTGCGTCGGTGGCTGAGCGATCAGATTCCTGAATGGGGCGTATTCGTGCTGGCGAAGGGATTGCTTGGTGAAGCGACACCGCGCGCAGTAACGGCGCAGCACCTCGTCGAAGACGGCGACGTCATTCTCGACGACTTCCAGGTCATCACGACACCCGGACACACGCCAGGTCATGTTTGCTATTTCTACCGGCCCATGAAAGTGTTATTCGCGGGTGATGCGCTCGCGGTGATTCGCGGCCGCATTCGTTTCATGGCACGGCCGGTAACACCAGATGTCGACACCGCGCGAGCATCACTCGAAAAGTGCTTGTCAGTAAAACCACAAATCGTTTGTCCAGGACACCGCGAGCCGCTAACCGTCGAAGTCGCATCGGCGTGCGACGCCATGCGCTCGTACTTGAAAAACGGTGGACCATGGCCGTTATTCGGATGAGTATCCATATAATCGTATAAACGTTTTTCGCCAGAAAAATGTCCTCATAATAGCAGCAACATCAGTTATGATTTGTCCGACTAATCATAGCGATGTCCTCCGTGACCGCGCGCGTCCTACATCACAAACCGGAGAGGATCATGAACTTGAAATTTCGAAGTTGCTTGTGTGCTGTCTTATTGTTCGCTCTCGTTGCCACACAGTTACCTCCGACACTTGCTCAGACCAACGACGCCAACCCATACGCAGCTTTAAGCAAAGGGCGAGTCGTTCACGGTTTTCGTACGGATGCCGTTTACCTCGACGCTACGGATAAACCATTCGGCGGCCACTTCATCCACGTCCGAACTGGCTTCACGCTCGACCTGCTTCAGATCCAGTCGGTTCCTCAAGCCGTTGTCTATGCCAACACGTTTCTAGTTTCCGACATGGGCGAGCCGCACACCCAGGAGCATCTTCTGATCGGCAAGGGCAACAAGGGTCGAAATATCAACGTGCTGCAAAACATGTCGCTGACGCAGTCCAACGCCTCGACCAATCAGACCTTCACCAGCTACCAGTTCAATACAGCCGGCGGAGCCGAGTCGTTCTACGCCGTATTCGGTGAGTACATGAATGCCTTGCTGTATCCCGACTATACCGAAGAAGAAGTGCGACGTGAGGTGCGCAATTGGGGCATTACGGAGAACCCTGACAAGTCGCTCCGGCTTGAAGAAAAAGGCTCGGTCTACAATGAGATGACCAGCTCAATGAACAACCCGGATTGGCGACTCTACGACAATTCAATGCGCCTGATTTACGGCCAGGCGCATCCCCTCTCTTTCAACATCGGCGGCGCTCCCGACGCCATCCGGAAGATGACACCCGAGGACATCAAGCGTTATCACGATGCTAACTATCACCTCGGAAACATGGGCGCCGTCGTATCCGTGCCCAAAGACATGACGCCTGATGTCGTGCTGAAACGGTTCGATGCGATCTTCACCAAAGCCGAACCGGATCCGCCAAAGCGTGACTACATGAGCGTTGCAAAACTTCCGGTCTTTAAATCGGCTGAACCCGGAACAATCCGCATCGTCGAATATCCGAACCAAAATGCCGAGCAGCCATCGACGATACTTTTCAGCTATCCGGCAACGCTCAAACTCACCTTAACTGAAAGAGTTCTCCTCGATAACTTTCTTTCCGTTTTTGCCGGCGACGCGAACACCAATCTCTACAAGAAGTTTATCGACAGCACCACACGTGAGCTCGAGACTGGCGCGAAAGGAATGTACAGCTACCTGGACG
>DASRIM010000154.1:0-20615 GCA_035649995.1 Pyrinomonadaceae bacterium
GACGCGGTTCGACCCCGAGCGTGACGTGCCGCCCGGCGCGTTTTCGATCTCAATCAAAACGAAATCCTGGAAGCCGGATCTTTGGAGATGCCAGGCGGCTGTTAATCCAGCGACGCCGCCGCCGACGATCACGAGTGGAACGTTGGTCCATGCGTCGTTCGGAACGTCAACCTTGAGCCCGTCACGCAGACGATGTCCGAAAACATCCGACGTGCCCACGATCTCGCCTTCAGGAAATTTCGGCGTCGCAGTGCGACGACACGCGGCGAGGGCCACGGGAACGCCCAAAAAGGCAGCCAGGATTTCACGACGGCTAACAATCATTCGAACCGCTTCCACTCGCCTTCGTAATACCTGACGAGCGCCTGGTTATCGAGCCGATTGATCTCGACCGGCACCGGTCCGATGTCGCCGGACAACGTAAACATCGCCGTCAGTGTCTGGTCGTCGAGAAACTTCAACCCCGCCGGCGGATGTCGCGGGATCTCGAAAGGCGACGTGCGCGCCAACGCAAATCCCCACAACCCGAAGCTCGGCACAGCAGTGTAGTACGGCCGCACGACAAACCCCGCCGCCTCGAGCGTGCGGACGATGCACCAGTACGAATTGCGCGCAAACATCGGCGACGTCGACTGCACGCTGATCGCCGCATTCTCATTCAGCCGCGCGCGCAGTAGACGATAGAAACGCGTCGTATAGAGTTTTCCGAGCGAGAAAGTATTCGGATCCGGAAAATCGACTATCGCCGCATCGTAAGCGGGCTCGGTAGTGTCCTCGACCCAGATGAAAGCGTCTTCATTCACGACCTGCACGCGCGGATCGTCAAAGGCATGGCGGTTCAACGCCGCCAGCAGCGGAAAACGCGACGACAACTTCGTCATCTCGGGATCGAGATCGACCAGCGTGACGCGCTCAACCGACGGATACTTCAACACCTCGCGCAACGCGAGCCCGTCGCCGCCGCCCAGCACCAGTACGCGCTTCGGATTGTTCGCCAGCAGCATCGGCGGATGGACCAGCGCCTCGTGATAGCGATACTCGTCCGTCGAACTGAACTGCAAGTTGCCGTTCAAAAACAACTGAAACCCGGAACGCCCGCGCGTGATCACGATCCGCTGGTACGGCGTGTCTTTCGTGTAGACGATCTCGTCCGCAAACATCTCGTCTTCCGCGAGCGACGTCAGCTTGTTGGCCTTGATCAGCGCCAACAGCAACAGCGCGATCACGATCACGGCTTTGACTCGCAACGCGACGATCCCGCCCTTGATCAACGGACGCAACAACCACGTTCCCCACAATGCGACGGCCGCATTCAACATTCCGAAGATCAGCGACGTCCGAATCAGTCCCAGCCGCGGCACGAACAAAATCGGAAACAGGATCGACGCCAGCAACGCGCCGATGTAGTCAAACGCCAGCACTCGCGAGACGAGATCTTTGAATTCAAGCTTGTCTTTCAGGATGCGCAGCAGCAGCGGTATCTCGAGACCGACAAACACGCCGATCGCGAAGACCACGCCATACAGGACCACGTAGAAGTAACTGACGCGCGAGAACGTGATGAACAGCAGCGGCGCAGAGAAGCCGCCGAGTACCGCCACCGCCAGCTCGATATCGACGAACCGGCGCGCGAGTCCTTTATCTATGAAACGCGAGAGCCACGAGCCGACGCCCATGGCGAAGAGATAGATGCCGATGATCAGGGAAAACTGGGTGACGGAGTCGCCGAGAACGTAACTGGCGAGCGTGCCCGCCAGTAGCTCATAAATCAATCCGCAGGTTGCGACAATGAGGACGTTAAGAAAGAGTAGCGGCGGTCGTGTCATGTCGCTACAGGAATGATCCTTATCCGTGAATCGCCGCTGCGATGATTATTGCGCTGCCGAGTAATACAGAGGCGATCACGATCGCCAGCGCCACGTTTTGATCATCTTCGATCTCTTTGCGGACGGAAAACGGCATCGCCTTGGTGATTATGAAGAACGTGATCGCAAAGACGACCAGGCCAATGATGACGAACACCACGGTCGTGACGACGATTGGCAGGAGCGACTCCATCGGCACGATTAAGCCAGGCGCCGCGTTCAACGCAACTGATTCAAGCAGCATTTATTTTCCTCCGTGTAAGCCGTAGTGCCAGAAATGAAACGATCGATAACCATTCTGCCGCGCGTCAGGCGGCAACTGCCGTCGCGACCCGCCGCTCATTTCCCAGCCAAGCAGCGCCGCCACGCTGTACAACGTCACAATGCCGACGCCGAAGATTGTGTAAAGTGTTTTGAGCATCCGAGTCCCCTTTAATCCTCATCATCGTCGTCATCGCCGCCGCCGCCGAACATGCTTTCGGACCAGCGACGCCGCTCGAAACCGATGTGATAGATGATCATGATGATCGGCCCAATCGACAGCACGATCAGCGCTATCAGCAGATTGAGCCCGTACGTGACGTTCTGTTCGATCTTGAGTGAGACGACTGCCGGCTGCTGCCATCGTTCCCACTGTCCTTCCACCCGCAGCACGTATCTTCCGCCCGGCATCGACGACGTGTACGCAGAATCACTTTGGCCGCCTTCGGACCACGATTCGCCGTCCTCGACTCCCTGGAAATAAGAGATCTCGATCGGAAACGACTGCACGACGCCGGTCTCCTCGTTGATCAGGTCGCCTTCGAGATAGACCCATGTGTTCTGCACCGGCGAGTCGCCGCTGATCCTGATGTTCCGTCTTCCCGCAAGCTCGAACGGTTCGCTGAAGAAGACCTGCGTTCCATCCGCATTTGGCAGCGGCGGAAGCGTGACAGTTTGTGAAAAGACTTCTCTTGTCGATCCGGAAACCAGGACCGTGAGGCCGGCGACTAACAGCAGCACGACGATGAACGCGATCCAGTACTTGTAAACCCACCAGTGTTTGTAAGGTTGGTTCGGCGCGACGCCTGAAGGCCGCGGCAGTCCCGTTACCTGGAACGCCTCTTCGATCTGCTTCGGCGTGACGTAAGTTCCGAGTGACCAGTTGATCTCGCCCGTCGCGCGCTTCCGTTTTTCCGGGTTGTCAGGATCGCTGACGTAAACTGTGGAGACTTCTTTCGAGAGCATGTAAGGCGGCGCGACATAATCGACGCCGCGCACCGACTCGCCGGTCTCGACTTTCCAGTAAAACTCGCCCAGCACGACTTCGACTCGTGCCGGCGCGTCCTGAAAGATCTTGTATTTCTTGCCGCGATAGCTGACGGACTTGCCTTCGTCGAGCACTTCACCCGGCGGAACAGCCTGCACGTAGTTCCAGTGGTCGTCGCTATGGACCAGCCAGCGGAAACCGATCTGCGGGTTGTAGAGCAGGTACTCGCTCCAGAAATACTGCACGCCGTCGACAGTGACGCTGCGCGCCATCGCGCCGATGACGGTCATCTTGCCTTCCGGCGTTTCGCCTTCGCGCCCGATCGGAATCAGCGGTTGAAACCACGGCTTCTCGAGTGCTTTGAGAAACTGAAGCTGACCCTGGTTGACGTCGAGCAGCGAGTTGCAGTTGGGACAGGTGACGCGTTCGGTCTTGTCAGGCGCGCGGAGCTCGAGCGGGCCGGCGCAGTTTGGACAACTGACTTGCGCGGCGCCGACGCGGCGTTCTTCGTGTTCGGGCGCGCGCGTTGTGGTGATGCCGAGATCGGCAAGCGTTACTTGTTGGCCCAGGAAGACGAGCGGCGGCGACTCGTTGTAGTCGAGCGTTCCGAACGAGCCGTTTGTGCCGGAGAGATCGGCGTAGTAATAGGTTTCACCGGGCGTCAGCAGGTACGGAATCTCGCCCTTCGCGCTGCGCGCCGTTGCGCGGCCGGTTTCCGCGACGATCAACGGAGTGGGCCATGGCAGACCGGAGATCGATTGCCCGAGCTGAAGCTGTTCGAATTGCGGGACCTCGACGCCGTCGGGAATCGGATATTGGAACGTGAGATAGAAGCGGCCTTGCGCTTCGGCGAGCCAACCGAGCCAGCCGTTGGAAAACGTCGCGTACCATTCGTCCCACTGGCCGCCCATTTCATGACCGAGCTGCGCGCGTCCGGTCAGTTCGAAGGGAATGTCTTTCCACTTACCGCGCAGGCCGACGTCGAGCGGCGATCCTGTTTCGACGATCTCCGCGACCTTGCCGAGATCTTTGAGGTCGCGATCGGTGCGGGCGACGGCTGACCGGCAGTACTGGCAGATGACGACGATGGATTGGCCGCTTTTGAATTCAACCGGCCCGCCGCACGAGGGGCAGTTCGCGACAAGCGCACTCATCGAGCAGCCCCTGCCTCTTCGAGAACGGGTGCGTGGACCATGCGTTGAAAGACTCTGACGTGCACTTCAGTCGCGCCGAGCATCTCTTTCAGTATTCTTTCCCACGGCCAGTCAGTGCGGCTGCGGCAGCAGTAAAGATTGAAAGTCGCGGCGCCGAATTCCGGATACGTGTGACAGGCAAGATGCGACTCCGAGAGCAGCGCCAGCCCGCTGACGCCGCCCGGATTTTCGAACTTGTGCCAGGCGATCTCGCCGAGGACGTGAAGATCCAGATCGCGAACGACGCGATCGAAGACTGGGCGTAACCTTTCAATATCTGCAAGCGCCGCCGGGTCGCATCCGCTTGCATCGACGAGCCATTCAGTTCCTAGAGTCATCGTGATCTGAGCATATCATTTTCCATTTGCCATTTGGCGTTTTCATTTTAACTCAATCGCCACCGGCTGCTTCTCGAGCGGTATCACGTACGCACCGCGTTCCTGTGATAGCCGTTGTGCGGGAGCGTAGTTTCCGACGCCAGCCACTTTCGCCGGTTGTTCAACGCGCAGCCGCGCCTGTTTCGTGTGTTCAGTCGCCGGCGAAAGGGTTATACGAACAACACCGGTGCGCGTGTTCAATTCGACGTTCTCGAAAGTTCCGGCGTCGAGCGTCAGCCAGAGCCCGCGCGGCGCGAGAAACACGCGCATGCGAAACGAGTCGAGTGGCTGCACTTTTATCCAAGCGCTGCTACGACTGAGATTGCCGCCGAAAGCTTGCCAGCCAAACTCGGGATGATTGACGACGTAAGTCGCCGTGTTCAGCGCGTGACCGTAGAAGTTCGGGCCGTAGTCGCCGCTGTATGGATCCCATTTGAGCGTGTTGGGAAACGAGTGAAAGGCGACGGACGCGAAACCTTCCTGATCGATGTTTGTGAGCGCGCCCATCGTGCCTCCGTAACCGATGCGCAACAGGTAAACGTCGTCTGGATTTTCGCGATAGTGCGACAGGACGGGAATCGCGTTCAGTCCCGAGCCGTAGTGATGTAACTGCCGTTCGATGCGCCGGATCTTGCCGCCGTAGAGAAAGTCCCAGTAGCGGCGCGCGTTGCCGTTGTAACCCCAGTGCGGCACGGTCGGCATGTAACCGACGATCGAGTTCAGCGAGACGAGGGCTTTGTCGTCGAAACCGAAATACTTGCACCAGGCGTAGACCTCTTCCTGTCCGGTCGAGTCCCAGGCCATCTCGCTGCCGAACGGATATGCCTCCTTTCGCCAACGTTCGGCGCGCTCCTTCATCACCGCTTCGACTTCGTTTGCCTTTTCAGTCCAGCCTTCGCGCTTCAGATCGTTGAGCAGTTCGAGAACGACGTCGCCTTCCATCAGCCCGAGTTCGACGTAACCGACGCGGCGCTGGCCGTTCGGCTGCCGGCCAAACATGAATTTCGTCGTTTGGTAAGCCTGGTCGAGATACCAGTCCCACGAATGATTGGTGGCCAGGCCGGTGTGGTTCCGTGCAAGGCGATAGAGCGACCAGTAGGCGGCGACGACGTGCGGGTAGTTGTAGCCGCGGCCGATCGATTCGGCGTCGCTCTTTTTCCAACTGGTCCACGTGGTCCAATTGAGCGTCAGGTCGTATTGAAATCCGGGTACGTCGGCGGGCGAGTAATAGAAGAGACTCTTGCGCACGCCGTACTTGTTGGGACCGTCGTTGTACTGAAGACCGCCCCACAGCACGTTGTCTACGAACTGTTCATACTTCGCCAGCTCTTCTTTATTCGGTTGGCCCAACTGTTTCATTGCGGCAGCGAGCCAGGAGCCGGATCCGCCTTCGTCGCCGAGGCCCGCGATCCAGACGCGGCTGTCCTGCGTCACGATCTTGTTGGTTTCGCGGTCGTAACTCATCACTGACGGGCCGCGTTTGAACGGATCGTTTGGATCGACGAACCACTGTTTTGTCATCAGGAAGTTGCCGAGATCGGAAACTGCCTGCGACGCGCGTTTGGTTATGTAGTAGTTGATCGATTGTTTCGTGCCGTCGTCGTAAGTGACGAGCAGTCGCGCGCGTCCCCACTTGCGGCCGCTGAGTTGATACGACTTCCAGCCGTTCGGCGTCGCCTTGCGTTCAAGAAACGCGATCGCGCCCGCGGGTTCGACGCTGATGCTTTTGATTCCGCGTTCGGACTTGATGAAGAGCTTCGCTGTGAGGTCCATCGGCAGCACGTAACCGGGTATGCCGACGGCGACCGGCCGCTTGTTCTCCGCCAACGTCTTTTCGATGTTTCTGATTTGATCGGATAGAAGGAACTTTAGGCCGTAGTTAACGGTGCTGCCGGGCGGAAGAACGAGCTCGGACGGCGGGTTCCACTGTTGCGCCTGCTTCCATTCGTTCTCCGCGTAGGCCTTCGTGTGGACCATCCACGCGAATGCGCCTTCGAACGTCTGCGCCGGGCGCGTCGGCTCACTCAGCAGTTGATAAGCTTCGAAGCCGGTATTGCTCTCGCCCACGACGACCAATGCCGGGCCGTGACCGCTGAGACGCGTGACCTGCAAATAGCCGCCGTCGAGACCGACGTACGGATCGGCGAACGAACAGATCTCGTGTGATTGTTCGAGCGTCCGTCCGGTGAGCATGTTGTTGAAGACGACTGGAATACCGAGACCGCCGATCCGTATCGGGCTCGTCGTTTTATTTCGGATCTCGAAACGGAGGACCAGCCGATCGTTATCGGTGGACCACGTGCGCGTGATTTGAACCGGGATGTCCTGCGGCAATGTTGGCGAGAGATCTGCCGCGGCGAGCGTTTTACCCGAAACCGGCAATGGTTGAACGGGCTTGCGATCCGTTGCCGTGTCGTAGTCTTTCCACGTTTCGCCAACGCGCAAACGGAGGATCAGGTCGCCGAGATGATGAAATCCGTTCGCCGTGCGTTTGTCGAAACGATCGGCGGGCGCGAAGTCGAAACCGTTTGCATTCTTCGGTTGTAAAGAGACCAGGGTTTGTGAAGCCGGATCCAGCCTGATTTTAAAGTCCGTGGTCTCGTAAGTGGTGAGCAACAACAACAGGATTGAGAGTGTTGCGGTCATCAGTCGCTACCCATCAACGAAGCGTGTGGCAGGATCGACGGCGGTATCGGTTCGAGAAATCGCGACAGCGTCGGCGAGCCGTCGGCCTCCGGACCGTTGTAGACGTTCACCGCCGGGTAGACGAAGTGCAGCTCCTTCTTCGCGCGCGTCGTCGCGACGTACAGCAGCCGCCGCTCCTCCTCGAAATCGTCAAACTCATCCTGGAAACGGTTCGCTGGAAACCAACCATCGGTCATCCAGATAACGAAGAGGTTGTCCCATTCGAGACCTTTTGCTGAATGGACCGTCGAGAGCGTCACAAAACCGCCGCCGTTTCGCGACGCGCTTCCCTGAACGGCTTCAGTGGGATCGAGCGCCACGTCTTCGAGTAGCTTCGCCGACGTCTTGTAGCGTTTGGCGATCGTTTGCAGGTGTTCGAGATCGCGTCCGCGGCGCTGAACGTCGTCGTACTTGTTTTTAAGCAACGGACGGTAAAACCGCAAGACTGCGGCGAGTTGTTCGTTCGGCGTCTTGCTTTCACAAACGGTCGTGAACACTCGCGCGAGTCGCGTCAGTTGCGCCTGATAGCCCGCGCGCGCCGGAAAGCGGTGAAGTTTTTTGAACAGTGCCGCCTTCGTTCTCGCCGAGCGAAACTCTCGCTGATCGACGCCGAGATGCTCGAGTATCTGGTAGACCGTCGCGTCGCCGATGTGATCGATCAACTTCAACGAGCGAAACCACGAAAGCGTGTCGGAAGGTTTGTTGACAACGCGCAGAAACGCCAGCGCATCTTTGATGTGCGCCGACTCGGCAAACCGCATCCCGCCAAATTTGCGAAACGGAATGCCGTGCTTCCCGAGTTCGATCTCCAGATCGAACGAATGCGAGCTCGATCGGAAGAGGACCGCGATCTCTCTCAGCGGCACGCCTGCCTCGCGCAGTTCGTCGATCCGCTGCGCCACGAACCGCGACTGCTCGTTTTCGTCGCGGGCGCTGACGACGACCGGCGGTTGACCGCCTTCGATGCGTGAATAAAGCCGTTTCTTGTAGCTCTCTTTCACGTCGGCGATGATCGCGTTGGCAACGTCGAGAATCGGTTGCGTGCTGCGAAAGTTCTCTTCCAGCTTGATGATCTGCGCCGACGGAAACAGCTTCGGAAACTCCAGCATGTTTCGATGACTCGCGCCGCGAAACGAGTAGATCGATTGGAATTCGTCGCCGACGACGGCGACGTTGTCGTGTCGAGCAGTCATCAGCTTCACGATCTGCGCCTGGAGCTTGTTCGTGTCCTGGTACTCGTCGACCATGATGTAGCGATACTGGTCCGACAGCCGGTCGCGTAAGTCCTGGCTCGACTCGAGCGCTTCGCGAAGCCGGACGAGCAGGTCGTCGTAGGTGAGCATGTGGCGCGCGCGTTTGAACTCTTCGAACGTTTTGAAGAGCGTTTCGAGATTGCGGCGTTCGTCGATAAACTGCGGATACTCGTTGTTGAGCACCTGCTTCAGCGACTGCACCTTGTTGACCATCATGCTGAACATCGCCGCGATCGTGCGCTTGCGCGGAAAATGTCTTGCATCACTGCCGCGCGAGAGTTTCATCTGGCGCCGCAGCAGATCGATCAGGTCTTCGGCGTCGCTCTGGTCCAGCACGGTGAAGTTTCGCGCCACGCCGGCCTCTTCGGCGTACTTGCGCAGGACTGAATGGCCCAACGAGTGAAACGTTCCGCCGGAAACGCGTTGGCAGCGTGCGTCGGCGAGCGCGGCGGCGCGCGCAAGCATGCTCGACGCAGCGCGGCGCGTGAACGTCAACAACAGGATCGACTCCGGTTTCGCGCCCATCTCGACGAGACGAGCGACGCGATAGACGAGCGTTCGCGTCTTGCCGGTGCCGGCGCCGGCGACGATTAGCAATGGGCCCTCCGTGGTTGTGACGGCCTTGAACTGCGCTTCGTTGAGCTCTCGTTCGTAGTCGATCGTCTGCGCGCCGGCGGCGGCCATGCGCTTGAGCACGAGCCGCGTCTTCGGAGCGACGGGCAGGGTTTTGCCTAGTTCGAGATCGCGTTTGATCGACCTGAGCTCGGCCGCAAGTTCGTCGACGGTTTGATAGCGATCCTTCGGCGTCTTGGCGAGCGCCTTTGTCAGTATTCGTTGCAGGTCGATCGGCAGTTCCGGTCCGCTCGCGCCGGGCAGTCGCGGATCGCGATGGAGAATGGCGTGCATCGTGTCGATGCGATTGTCGTGGACGAACGGCGCGGTCCCGGTCAGCATCTCGCACAGTACGACGCCGAACGAGAAGATGTCGCAACGGCGATCGACGCGTTGGCCCAGCAACTGTTCGGGCGCCATGTAGTTGACGGTTCCCATCAGCGTGCCGGATTCAGTTTCGACTCCGCGGATGAGGGTTTTTTGTTCGCTGTCGGCGGCGAGGGCGCGTTCACGCTCGGCGACCAGTTTTGCGAGGCCGAAGTCGAGAATTTTGGCGTAGCCGTCGCGGCTGATCATCAGGTTTTCGGGTTTGAGATCGCGGTGAATGATGCCGGCCTCGTGCGCGCGAGCGAGCCCGGTCGCGATCTGAATCGCGATGTCGAGCGTTTGGCGGAGCTGAAGTTGTTTGGCTTTGATCTTCTGCCGCAGCGTTTCGCCTTCGACGAACTCCATCGCGATGTACGGCTTACCGTCGTCTTCGCCGACTTCGTAGATCGTCAGAATGTGCGGATGGTTCAACGCCGACGCCGCGCGCGCTTCCTGGAAGAAACGCCGGCGGCGATCCTGTTGCGAGACGTATTCCGCGGGCAGGAGCTTCAGGGCGACGATGCGCTGGAGCTTGCCGTCGAACGCCTTGTAAACGGCGCCCATACCGCCGGCGCCGATGGGTTCGACGATCCTGTAATGGGCGATGGTTTCCGCGGGAATGGGCTTCATGAACAGTGCAACAGATTAACGCACCTGAAACGCAGATCGAAACGTATTATACGATTGAGATACAATCCCTGACCGGAGAAAAGTTGTTATGTTGTGTCCGCGTTGTGCTTCCACTCAAAACGATGACGTGAAGTATTGCACGTCGTGTGGCGCTAATCTTCAGGCTGTGCGCGACGTTCTCGCGGGCAGGGAGCCCGAGAAGAATGACGATTGGTGGACGGCCATGTTTCGGTCGGGCGAGATCGCGGAGCAACGCAAGCTCGAGATGGAACGGCGGATGGGGATGACCCCTGAGGTCAAACGTTACAACGAGATCAAGGCGGGTGTGATTACGAGCAGCGTGGGGTTCGGACTCGCGATCTTTCTTCATATCTTCATGCAGGGCGTCGCGACCAACCTGCCCGAGCGAACGGCAGAGATCTTGACTCGCATCTGGGTGGCGGGGTTGATCCCGTTCTTCGTCGGAATCGCTTTGATCATAAATGGTCTTGTGGTCAGCAAGAAGCAGGCCGAGATCCAGGAGCGTGAGCTCAAGCGCATTAAAGGCTTGGCGGTCGAGTCGCACGAAGAGGCGGCGCAGCCTCGCACGTTGCGCGCTGCCGACACCAATCAATTCATCCCCACTCACTTCAGCGTGACCGATCAAACCACCCGCCACCTCGTCAACTCCGAAACGGAGACGCGTGAGTAGCTCAGGCGTGAGACTCATGGGAAATTAGGAGTTCCAGCTCTTCCGGTGTGCGTGGCCAGTCATCTTTCAGGAGACGGGACAGGGCGCGGTCGGCGAGGAGTTTGCCGCCGGTTTGGCAGGTCGGGCAGTAGTTGGTTTCGTTTGAGCCGTAACGGATGCGCTGGATCTTGTTTCCGCAGCGAGGACACGGTTGTTTGTAGCGTCCGTGCGTCGCCATCTCAGGACGGAACGCGGTCACTTTCTCGGGAAACTTATCGGCAGAATCGGAACGCAGGCGCTCGACCCATTCGGTCAGAGTTGTCTTCACAGCATTGAACAGACGCTTGATCTCGCCGGGAGTGAGTTTTTGCGTGAGAGTGAATGGAGAAAGCTGTGCGGCGAAGAGGATCTCGTCGGAGTAAGCGTTGCCGATGCCACTGAGGATCCGCGGATCCGTGAGCGCCCGTTTCAGAGTGTGGTTCTTAGCCTGGAGCGCCGCGGCAAACTCTTCCTCGGTGGCATCAAAGACTTCCAGTCCGCCGGGATTCAGCTTTTGCAGTCCTGCTTCGCCCTGGACCACATGCAGTGAAGCACGTTTCTGCGTGCCTGCTTCAGTCAGCACGAGCGTTCCGCTGCTGAACTCGAACGCCGCGAGCCCGCGCGCTTTCGTCGCTTTGGCCGGATCGGTGTACCAGTGCAACCGGCCCGCGATCATCAGGTGCAGCACGAGCCACAGGTCGTCTTCGAACCCGAAGCAGATCCGTTTGCCGAGACGGCGCAGTTCGACGACCTTCTTGCCTTCAACGGTGGACAGCGGCGGAACGGCCGTGCGCAGCAAGAAAGGACTTGCGACGCGGACGCGTTTCAGAACCGTGTCCTGAATTCGTTTCTCGAGAGCCTCGATGTAGACGACGATGTCCGGCAGTTCAGGCACTACGCGCTAAAGTCTTTAAGTGACCGTACTGCGGCTCTTCAGCATTCGCCAAATCCAGAGCACTATTATCGCGCCCAATATCGAGAGCAGAAGCCCGCCGGGCTGGAAGCCGCGTTCGTCACTGCCCCAAATTGCCCAACTCACCAGGCCGCCGAGGATAGAGCCGACGATTCCCAGCAGTATGGTGGCGATCATACCCATCGGGTCTCTGCCCGGCATGATTAGCCGCGCAAGGGCGCCGGCGATTAGGCCGACGATCAGCCACACTATGAAATTCAGCATACTTTTCCTCCTAATTGAAGCTACACGGTGGAGGCTAATTACTTTAAGGGAACGGGTGACCTGTTTATACCACTCCTGCGACGTGCTCACAATGTTTCATTAACGGGAATTCAGAGGATCCGTGTTCAGGAAACACTCGTCGAGCGCCCGGCGGTACGGTAGACGTCAACGAGCGCGAGCGTGATGGCGACCACGACCGGGCCGAGTACGACGCCCAGCACTCCGAAGACATTCAACCCGCCGAGCACAGCGAAGAAGATCAGCAGCTCGTGAAGACGCGTGCGGCTGCCCACGAGCTTAGGCCGGAGGAAATTGTCGACCATCCCGATCACCAACGTTCCCCAAACCGCGAGCATCACCGCCTTCGCCCAGTGACCGGTAAGCGCGAGGTAGATAGCCCCCGGCACCCAAACGAGAAACGCGCCCAGCATCGGCACCATCGACAGAAACGTCATCACAACACCCCAGATGATTGCCGAGGGCAAACCCAATACCCAGAACGCCAACCCGCCAAGGATCCCTTGAATGATCGCGATCGACAGTACGCCATAAACACTCGCGTCAATAACCTCACGCGTGCGCGATATAATGCCGTCCGCCTGTTCGCGTTCGAGCGGGAGCGAATCCCGAATAGTGCGCGAGATGTTCTCGCCGTCTTTGAAAAAGTAGTACATGGTAAAGACGACGAAGAACATCTGGATGAAGAAGCTCGCCAGCCCGCCGAGAAACCCGAGCGTCTGCCCGGCGATCTGTCCGCTCACGCCTTTGAGTCTCGCCAGCAGAAACTCTTCGGATCGCAGTTGGTTGATATCTACGAAGCGGCTGAGAAAGTTCAGGACTGGCCCCGCCAGACGTGAGTTTGGATCGAGAACATAGTTAACCGCCGCTTGCAGCGACTGCACGGCGCCGGCAAGCTCGTTGACGACCGCAAGCGTGATCAACGCAACGGGCACGAGAATGATCAGAATCACCAGCACGCACGACACGAGCGCCGTCAGCGAAGGACGTTTGATTCGTTGCGATAGGCGTTTGTGGACGGGATAGAAGACGATGACCAGAACGGTGGCCCACGCAACAACGCCGAGGAACGGCTGAATCATCCGCCAGCACAAGTAAAGCGAGATTGCCGTCACAAACAACAGCAACCACCAGCGCACAGTGCTGTACTGAACCGCCATCGCTTTGTTTATAGACCAGCGCGGCTTATAAACAAAGACATTTGTTCTCGCCGCCCGCCCTAAATGTTTTCCGCCCGTTGGTGGAACCGGCCGCCCGAAATATCGTTAAATTCACAATTCTTAACAAATTTTTACCTGCACTTGACACAGCCATAGGCAGGTGGGCATATGCTCGCGCCTGCTTTCACACAACAGCCGGAGGATGGAATGAAGTCGAAACGACGAGCGCTGCTGGGGGGCAATACCCGGTTCCGGCTTGTCCTGACGTTGGGATTGGCCGTGGTGCTGCCCGCCTTGTCCCTTATTTACATCACTTTCCAACACGTTAAATCGATCCAGCGGGACAAGAAAGTCGAAGCTCTCATCCAGCGCGATTTTCAATATCTTCTCTACGCCGGAATCAAGAAGATGAACGGCAAGGCGTACGCGCTAACCGAGGAAGCACGCGACCTGTTTCCAACGGAAGCTGATTCAGACGAGGTGAAGAAAAGAAAACTGGAAACGATCCTGGTGAACCGCCCGTGGTTCTCGCAAGTGGCTCTCTTCGAAGCGAAAAAGGGAACGATCGTGCAGGGTCAGCCCGGAGAAAAGCCAGCGGAGATCGAAGATTCAGCCAAGATGTACACCACCTGGCTGAACCTCGAAGGCCCATACCTCGCGCAGCAAATGAAACGCAAGGTGAAGCCAATCGTCTGGTTTAGCGGGGAATCGCACACTCCTGAAGGACAGCGTTACACAGCGACGGCTCTGTTTCTCCTGCCGCGGTTCTCCCCGAAAGATCGCATCGTGCTTGGCGCCTTGAGCTTCGATTCCGCTTACCTGAAGGACAAGTTTTTTCCCGAGTTCTTGAATGAGTTCACTTCACAGAAATTTACTGAAGATCCGGAAGGACTCACCGCGCCGAAGTTTCACGAACTGACCGTGCGGGAAGTCAACGAGCACAAAGAGCAGCGGCTCGCGATGAAGATCTACCCGGCTGACGCGCTGAAATCCGAGCCGGATCGTCCGCTCGCGACGTCAGACGGTTGGGGAACAGGAAAACCCGAAGTCGCGCAAACGCTCGACGACCCTTTTCGCGGTCTCGCGATGGGGATCAAGTTTCAGGGCACGACCGCGGAGGCGATCGGCCGTCAATGGGTGCAGCGGAGCATGTTGATTCTCGGCGCCCTGTCGGTGCTGATGATCGGCGGTTTGGTGCTGACGTTTCGCAGCGTCAACAAACAAGTCGCGCTCGCGCGTTTGAAGTCTGACTTCGTTTCGAACGTGTCTCACGAACTGCGCACGCCGCTAGCGCTCATTCGCCTGTACGCCGAAACACTCGAGCTCGGCCGCATCACGACACAGGAGAAGAAACTCGAGTACTACAGCATCATCCGCAAAGAGAGCGAACGCCTGACCGCGCTAATCAACAACATCCTCGACTTCTCGCGTATCGAGGCCGGCCGCAAGGAATACGACTTCCGCGAGACCGACATCGCCGAACTGGTGCGAAACACGCTCGACTCGTACCGCTATCAAATCGAGCAGCAGGGATTCGCGCTCGAAGAGCAGATCGACCCCGGCATTCCGCCGGTGCGCGTCGATCGCGAAGCCATCGCGCGAGCGCTTGTCAATCTGGTCAATAACGCGTTGAAATATTCAGACCATGACAAATTTCTGGGTGTGAAACTGTACCGCGCCAACAGTGTCTTGAAACTGGAGGTGGTCGATCGCGGGATCGGCATCGATCGCCATGAGCAGGCGAGAATTTTCGAAAAGTTTTATCGTACGTGCGATCCGCTGGTTCACAACACTAAGGGAAGCGGGCTGGGACTGTCGCTGGTCCAGCACATCACCCAGGCCCACGGCGGCGACGTCGAAGTTGAAAGCACGCCGGGACGCGGAAGCAAGTTCACGATGATTTTACCGCTCGGGGGCCGACAGGCGGACCCCAGCGCTGCCTGAGGGGGAACGTCATGAAAAGCAAGATCCTGATCGTCGAAGATGAGCCCGCGATGGTTGCCGGCCTGCGCGACAATTTCGAATACGAAGGTTACGAAGTGATCAGCGCCGGAGACGGCGTCAGCGGCCTCGAGCGCGCGCTTTCCGACAATCCGGATCTCGTCGTGCTTGACGTGATGATGCCGCGAATGAGCGGTCTCGACGTTTGCAAACAGTTGAAAGCGAAGAAGCCGTCGGTGCCGATCATCATGCTGACCGCGCGCGGACAGGAGATCGACAAAGTCGTCGGACTCGAGCTGGGCGCCGACGACTACGTGACGAAACCGTTTTCAGTGCGCGAGCTGATGGCGCGCGTTAAAGCCGTGCTGCGCCGCGTGTCATCGCCGGTGCCGGCGCCGGAGGTCTACAAGTTCAGCGACGTCGAGGTCAACGTTCGCAGCAACGAAGTGCGGCGAAACGGAGCGCTCGTCGATCTCTCGGCGAAAGAGTTTGCATTGCTCGCGTACTTTATTGCGCATCCGGTAGAAACGCTGAGTCGCGATCGATTGCTCGACGCCGTCTGGGGCTATGAAAACTATCCGACGACGCGCACCGTAGACACGCACATCGTGCACTTGCGACAGAAGTTGGAACCGAACCCGGAAGAACCGCGTTTCATTCTTACCGTTCATGGCAGTGGCTATAAATTTGTTGGATGAGGACGTCGCATCATGTCCGCAACAGCATTCAACGGCGGTTTGGCTGCGGTACGTGTGGCCAAATCCAACGGTCAGGGACCGCATCCGGTCACCGCGCGAAATCAGGTCGGCGAGCTCGAGCAAAAACTCGAGACCTTGCAAAAAGATTACGCTGAACTGAACGCCGCGATCTTCGAAGCAGCACAAGTACACCGGCGTTTGTGTGCGCCGACGTTCATTCGTTACGGAACGTTCGACATCGCCAGCGAGATCTTCGCCGTCCGTCACTTGCCGGGTGATTTCTTCACGGTTGAGGAGACCGATCGCGGTTTGGTGTTCGCGCTTGGCGACATCGGCGGCAAAGGACTCGCCGCCGGCATGTGGGTGACGCACCTGATCGGATTGATTCGCACTCACACGGCCGCCGACAGCGATCCGCATGCGATCGCCGCGGCAGTTAATCGCGACATCGCGCGCCTTGCATCGGTCGAACCGCTGAGTACGATGTTCATCGGCAGACTAGATTCAACAACCGGAACGCTCGATTACTGTAGCGCCGGACATCCCGCGGCGATGCTGTTGCGCGCGGATGCGCGGCTCGAATTGCTTGCCGACGGCGGGCCGGTGCTCGGTGTTGTGCCTGCGGCTTTGTTTGATTGCGGAAGTGTGAAACTCGGCCCCGACGACGTGATGCTCCTGTGCTCCGACGGGATTCTCGAATCGTTTGACGAAGCCGAGCGCGAGTTTGGCAATCAACGACTGGAGACGGAGTTTCGTCGCGCGCAAGCGAGCTCGAGCGGTTCAGCCGAGGCAATGCTCTTTTCGATATTAGGCGCGGTCCAGGACTTCGCGGCGCCGCGCCCGCTCACGGACGACATGACGCTTGTCATCGTCAGAAATACTACCAGCGAGAGGAATATGTGATGAGCAGAACTATACGTTTGAGTTTGGTTGCGCTAATGCTTTTTCTGGTCGCGATACCGGTCGCGGCGAAGGACGGCGACTCGAAGTTCGCGACGCTCAACGGCGCGAAGATTCATTACCAGAGTTACGGTGGAGACGGAAAGGACGCGTTTGTCCTGGTCCATGGCTGGAGCTCTAACCTGGAAGCCTGGGGGCACCAGATTCCCGATCTCGCAAAGCGTGCCAGGGTAATCGCGCTGGACTTGCCGGGCCATGGCAAGAGCGACAAACCGCAGCTCACTTACACGATGGACCATTTTGCCGCGGCCATCGACGCCGTGTTGCGCGACGCGAAAGTTGAGCGTGCCGTTTTGCTGGGCCATAGCATGGGAACGCCCGTGGTGCGGCAGTTTTATCGTAAGTACCCGAAGAAAACGCTCGCCCTCGTAATCGTCGACGGCGGTTTGCGGCCTTTCGGCGACAAGGCAATGCGCGAGCAGTTTCTAACCACTGTTCGCTCACCGAAGTACAAAGAAGCCGTGGCGCCGATGTTTGCTCAAATGGCCGGCATGCTTCCGGCTGAAGAGCAGGAACGCGTCAAGGCGTCTCTTGCGAACACGCCGCAGAACGTGCTCGTGAGCGCAATGGAGAGCATGTACGACGACGCCCTCTACGCGACCGACAAAATCAATGTGCCCGTGCTGGCGATTCTGGCCAAGTCGCCGTTCTGGGCGGCCGACACGGAGCAGTTTCTCCGCAGTCTCGCTCCCGACTTCGAGTATCACATGTGGGAAGGCGTGGACCACTTTCTGCACCTGGAGAAGCCGAAGGAGTTCAACGAGACTGTCATCGCTTTTGTGAACAAGAAGAACCTGTTGAAGTAGTACTACACACACATTCAAACGAAAGGGAAATGCCATGGCGGAAGTAAAACCGATTCCTGAGGGATACCACTCGTTAACCCCGTACTTGATCATCGACGGAGCTGCGAAAGCGCTCGAGTACTACACGAAGGCGTTTGGTGCGACCGAGCTGTTTCGGATGGAGCACGAAGGAAAAATCGGCCATGCCGAGATGAAGATTGGCGACTCGCCATTCATGCTCGCCGACGAGAACGCGCAGATGGGATTCAAAGGACCGAAAGCTCTCGGCGGCACGCCGGTGAGTTTGATGATCTACGTGGACGACGTCGACACGACTTTCAAACAGGCGCTCGAGGCGGGCGGCGTCGAAATGAAACCGTTGCAGGACCAGTTCTACGGCGATCGCTCCGGCACGCTGACCGATCCGTTCGGACACGTTTGGACCGTCGCGACGCACAAGGAAGACGTTTCACCGGAAGAGATGGACAAGCGTCTGAAAGCAATGGCCGCCGGCGGGCACCAGGGATAGGAATTCTTTGATTCCTTTCACATGTGACTCTTGCTTGCGGGAGGTCAATGAAAAGGGATTTTTTTGAATTCCCTACACGTGACTCTCGCCTGTGGGAGGTCAACAGAAAGGAATTTTCCGAATAAGGAGCCCACCTGTCTAGTGAGTGCTCGACGTGACTTCGCGCAGGCGCCGCTCGAGGAAGCGGCGCTCGCTGTCATTGCTGACGAGGCCGAGAGCTAGTTCATAGCTCTCGGCCGCTTCACGATTCGACCCAATACGGCGTAGCATGTCCGCTCGCGCTGCATGTAAGAGGTGATAACTTTCGAGCTCGCCGGAGTCCGCGATGTCGTCGATCAGCGAAAGCGCCGACTGTGGACCATCAGCCATCCCGACGGCGACAGCTCGATTGAGTGCGATGATTGGAGACGGCAGCAGTTGCTGAAGCAGATCGTAGTACTTAACGATCTTGCGCCAGTTAGTATCTGCAGGACGGCCGGCTTTGCAGTGTTCAGCCGAGATCGCCGCCTCCAGCGCAAACGGACCTGGCGTGCCGCTCATGGCGAAGTCGATCAACGACAATGCCTCGTCGATCTGAGGTTTGTTCCAAAGGCCGCGGTCCTGTTCTTCGAGCACGACGAGATCTCCGTCCGGGTCAAGCCGCGCCTCGCGCCGCGAATCATGCAGCAACATCAAAGCGAGCAGTGCCGTCGCTTCCGTGGGAGGATTCGGTTGCAGCAGCGTCGTGACCAGGCGAGCGAGTCGAATTGCTTCGGCGCAGAGGTCTGCTCGTACGAGCGGCTTGCCTCGAGTCGGCGCGTAACCTTCGTTGAAGATGAGATAAATGGCCGTGAGCACCGCGTCGAGCCGTTCCGGCATGTCGCTGGTGTCGGGAACGGAGAAGGGAATTCCCGCGTCGCGGATCTTTCGTTTTGCGCGGACGAGCCGTTGGGCCATCGTCGTCGGCGGAACCAGGAACGCGCGCGCGATTTCATCGGTCTCGAGTCCGCCCAGCGTGCGCAGCGTGAGCGCCACTTGAGCTTCGAGCGAGAGCGCCGGATGGCAGCAAGTAAAGATCAGGCGGAGACGATCGTCCGGGATCTCTCCGAAGTCGAGGTCCGGTGCGTCGGCGATCGGTTCGGTTGCGAACTCGGGCGACGATTCCAGTTTTTCTTTTAAACGCGTCTGGCGACGCAGCCGATCGATCGCTTTATGTTTAGCTGTTTGAATGATCCAGGCGCGGGGCGATTCCGGAACGCCTTGAGTGCGCCATTGATCGACGGCCGCGGTAAACGCTTCCTGCGCGGCGTCTTCGGCGAGCTCGAAATCGCCGAATTGACGGATCAAGGTCGCGACGATTCGCCCCCAGTCAGAGCGATAGACAGCGTCGACGGCAACGTTAGGGTTTGGAAGCATGTTTGATAATAAAAAAAACTGCATCGCAGTGTCGATCCTGGGCCTTTCCATTCGATTTACAGGTGGAGGCACACACTCATGAAATACATGTTGCTGGTTTATCTCGACGAACAGGCGCTAAGCGAAAGTGAGCGCGAAGAGTGCTACGTGAAGTCGGCACAGCTCGCGCGCGATCTCGGCACGAGCGGAAACTACGTTTCGGCTGGTCCGCTCCACCCGACAGCGACAGCCACCAGCGTTCGCATTCGCAATGGCAAGCGGTTAGTGACCGATGGCCCGTTTGCCGAGACGCGCGAACAGCTCGGCGGTTATTACCTGATTGACGCCCCCAATCTCGACGAGGCGATGAGCATCGCCGAACGGATTCCGGTAGCCACGGTCGGCACGATCGAAATCCGTCCTGTACTCGAGATCTCGGGATTGCCGGTGCAGTAGTTTTGAACGGAATTAAAGGAGTGAGTTTATGGTATCGAATATTCAAGTTGCTTCCGTGCCGAAGAAGAATGTTTGGGCCGGAAGAATTCTGACCTGGCTTCCCGCGTTGTTTCTTTTGCTTGACGGCGTCGCGAAGCTTTTCAAACCGTTGCCGGTCGTCGAAGGTACAGTGAAACTGGGATACGCGGAGAGTACGATTATTCCGATCGGGATCGTTTTGATCATCTGCACCGTGTTGTATCTGATTCCGAAAACAGCGGTGCTGGGCGCGATCTTGCTGACCGGATACCTCGGCGGCGCTGTTGCGACGCACGTGCGCGCAGGCGATGGTGCGTTCGGAGTCGTCTTCGCGATCGCGTTTGGCGCATTGGTGTGGCTGGGTATCTACCTGCGCGACGAGCGGCTTCGCGAACTGGTGCCGTTTCGTAGTTGATTAACATTTAGAGGAACGATTCACATGAACGTCATACTTTGGATACTTCAAGTGCTGTTGGGGCTGCTGTTCATCTGGGCCGGCGGCTACAAACTTGTCGTGCCGGCGAGTGCCCTTGCCGCGCAGTCGCCGCCGGGTCAGATCG
>DASRIM010000155.1:0-12478 GCA_035649995.1 Pyrinomonadaceae bacterium
CGCTCGTGCAGAGTCGCGGGAATGAAGTCCGGGTAGCGAGACCACTTCGCGGCCTCGAACCGTTCGAGGATCTCGTCGCGAATCGCGAGCGGCGTGTCCCACGGGTTTTCGTTCTGATTGAGCTTCACGCGCGCGCGGTGAGGCGAGAGCGAGTAGGCGCGCAATCCACGAACGGCAGGCTTGATGATATCGAGTCGGCTCTTCATCTGCGGTTCCTAATCAAGGCTGATCTTGCGTGACCGGCCAGTCCCTCGCATTCGGCGAGCGCGGCAATCGAGTCTGCCGCCTTGCCGAACGCGTCCGCTGAATATCGCAACAGGCTGGTCCGCTTCACGAAATCATAAACTCCGAGCGCCGAAGAAAAACGAGCGGTACGGCCGGTGGGCAACACGTGGTTTGGGCCGGCGAGATAGTCGCCGACGGCCTCCGGCGTGTGGCCTCCGAAGAAGATCGCGCCGGCGTGTCGAATCTTTGTTGCCGCCGCTTCGTCGTCGCGCGTGACGAGTTGCAGGTGTTCCGGGGCGATCGAGTTTGCTATCTCGCACGCGTCGTCGATCGTCTTCGTGATGACGATGGCGCCGTAGTCTCTCAACGACGCTGCGACGATCGCGCGGCGCGGCAGCGACTCCGTTTGTCGTTGAACTTCGCCGGCAACGGCGCGAGCGAGCGGCTCGCTGGTGGTTATCAGAATGGCAGAAGCGTCTTCGCCGTGTTCAGCCTGGGCCAGAAGATCGGCTGCGACGAAATCCGCGCGCGCACTGTCGTCGGCGATGATCACGACCTCGCTCGGTCCCGCGATCGCGTCGATGCCGGCGACTCCGAACACGAGTTTCTTCGCTGCCGCGACGTACTTGTTTCCAGGGCCGGTGATCTTGTCTACGCGCGGGATCGTCTCGGTGCCAAACGCAAGCGCGGCAATCGCCTGCGCGCCTCCTACGGCATAGACCTCCGTCACGTTCAGTTCACGCAACGCGGCAGCGACGGCTGGACTCTCCGCCACGGTGCGCGGCGGCGTGACGACAACGATTCGCTCGACGCCCGCAACTTGCGCGGGCACGACGTTCATCACAACTGACGATGGATACGCCGCCGTGCCGCCCGGAACGTACAAGCCGGCACTGTCGAGCGCCCTGATGGTCTGGCCCAACCGCACGCCGTCAGACGGCGAGATTTCCCACGATCGTTCGACCTGGTTCTCGTGAAACATTCGTACGTTGCTGATTGCTTCACGCAGCGCGGCGAGCACCGTTTTGTCAACGCGCTCTGCTGAACGATGCAACGTCTGTTCGTCGACGCGCAGTTGTTCCGGCGTTAACTCAACGCCGTCAAATCGCGCGGTGTACTCGATCAGCGCTTCATCACCGCGCCGGCGAACGTCATCGATAATCGATCCGACAGCCTTCATCAGTTCCGGATCGAACGCCACGGAACGCGCCTCCAGACGCGCGAGCAAATCGCCGGATTCCGTTTGATCGATGATCCGAATCACGCCGGTTCCTCTCCGTTCAGCGCGGACCGCAACGCGTTCACGAGCCTTGCGACTGCTTCCGCCTTCAACTGATAACTCGCCCGATTCACGACCAGACGCCCCGTCGATTCCGTGATCTCGTCGACGACCGTCAAACCGTTTTCACGCAACGTCCGTCCGGTCTCCACCAGATCGACGATCAGGTCGGAAAGCCCGAGCGCCGGCGCGAGCTCGACTGATCCTGAAAGGCTGATGATCTCGACCGGCATCCCGCGCGCTCCGAAATGCGCGGCCGCGATCTGCGAGTACTTCGTCGCCACGCGCAACATACCGACCGCGCGCGTCATCACGTCCGGATCCGCGGCTGCGACCACAATGCGGCAGCGAGCGATGCCGAGATCGAGCGGCAACAGCAGGTCCGCTTCCGATTCCAACAAAACGTCGCGCCCGACCACGCCGCAGTCCGCAATCCCATGTTCGACGTAGACCGGAACGTCCGCCGGCTTGACGAAGATGAAACGATATTCGCCGCTTTCGTCTTCGAGCGCGAGCCGCCGCGAATTGACCTGATCGGCGTCCAAACGAATACCCGCGCGCGCGAGCAACGACAGCGCGTCGTCCTGCATTCTGCCCTTCGCGATGGCGATCGTAATCATCACTCTTTCGCCGCCCTGCGGCCGACAACTTCAGTCAGCGCGTCGAGATTGAGCACAAACCCAACAGCCGGCTCTGCGCGTCCGAAGTTGCCAGTCAAACCGTCGTAGCGTCCGCCGCGGCCGACGCTAGCACCCGCTCCGTGAACGAAAATCTTGAGACTCAAACCCGTGTAGTAATCGAGATTGGGAACATCGCCGAGATCGATCTCGAATGAATTCTGTAGGCCCAACGATTCGATTTCTGTCCAAAGCTCTTCGAGTGAATCCAACGCGGCGACGGAGCGGGCGTTGTCGATCAACCGGCGCGCAGCTTGAATCACGTCTCGTTTGCCGGTGAGTTGAGTTAACTGGGAAAACGCACGGCCGTCGTGTTTCAGGAATCTTTCCAATTCCGCCGCTTCGCGAGTATCAATCAAACGGCGAAACTGTTCCCGGGCGGGCCGGTCGAGGTTGAGCTCCGCCGCGACGCCGTTGAAAAACTCGACGTTGTTGATCGTGATGCAGTAACTCGACTGGAGATTCAGCCGCGTCAGGATCTCCGCGGCCAGACGAAGCACTTCCAGGTCAGCCTGTTTTCCACCGGCGCCGATCAGTTCGCAGCCGAGTTGCGTGTTCTCGCGCCGCCACTCCGCGTGCGATTGAGGTTGTTGACGGAAAACCGGGGCGGCGTAACAAAAGCGGAGCGGCCGCGGACGGTCGGCCAGCAACGTTGCGGCGACGCGCGCCACAGACGAGGTTACGTCGGGACGTAGCGCGAGCAAACGGCCGTCGCTGTCTGTAAACCGAAACCCGCGCTGGGCCTCGGCCGGGCCCATTCCCTGCTCGAACAGGTCGTAGTAATCGACCGAAGGCGTGATCACCTCCTCGTACGACCAGCTTTCGAAGACGGACATCGCGGCGTCTTCGATCGTGCGGCGCAAGCGTGCTTCGGCGCCGATGTAGTAACGCATTCCGGCTGGAATTCGAGAGACCATAGCGATTGAAAAAAACTAAAAACCCGCGCCAGCTTCGGGCTTGGCAGCGGGTTTTTGGAATCGTCTTTTGCGCTTTTTAAATTTGGTTCAGCGCATCCAACACGATCGCCGGCCCGCCACCGGTGTGGTGGTGGTGATGCCAATATCCATGATGACGAAACGTGCTGAACATTGCCCCGGCCTTATACCCGACTGACCCAACCGTTGTCAAATTCTTTCGCTTCCAAAACAAAAGGTGCCCCCGTTGGGAGGCACCCTGTATCAAGCCACGTTGTTTGAAGCTTACTGAAGCGTGGCTCTCATTGTATTGCTCCGCACGCCGTTGACGATGAGCGTTAACTCCACCGATCCGGCGCCGCGTAGTTCGGGTACGAGCACGACGTTCACCTGGTCCAGGCCCGCCAGACTGCCCTGAGCACCGGCAAAATCGACCGCCAAATTGAACACTCTGCCGTCACTCGCGCGTGCCTCGACTGTCACCGATTCCGCCAGGTTCACGATCGTCTGGCCGTTGCTCAGCAACACATCGTTCGCCTGATCGGTATTCGCAACTCCCGTGCTGATACCTGACGTCAGGATCAGCAACCGAGTGCGAAAATCGGGCCGGAACAATCCATCGCCGGAAACCGGGAAGACGCCTGACTGGAAACCAACTGCGTCGAGAACCGCGCCCAGGCCATTCGCATCGCCGGTCTGCCCGAAGATCGTCGGGTTCAATCCGGTTACCGCAGCCGTGCCGTGGGTGATGTTGCCTTCGCGCGACGTAACCAGAACCTCGACGAGACCACCGGACGTATCACCCGGCACCATGAAGTTGATCTGCGTCGGCGAGACCATCAGCAGTGGAGCCGCACGGCCGTTCACCGTCACCGTAAGATTGCCCAGCTCATATTGCGGCTGGCCGTTGGGAGCCGATGCCGTTACCGTCCCGAACGGGCTGATCGAGGTCGTCATCACTTTCGCACCGGCGTTCGGCGAGATGATGAAGCCATTGGACGTAGCCGTCATCGTCTGCGTTATCAACAGGTCGGCGCGTGCGTTGATCTGATTGCCGGCGGTTACCGACTGCTGCGAGATCACGTCGCTGACCATCAAGTCCTCACAGAAACTCAGGTACGCGTCGATCTTGTTCAAACGATCGACAACGCCGTTCGCGGACTTCGTTTCTTTCGCCAGGGCACTGCTGGACCGCGCCAGGAACACACTCGCGAACAAGTAACGTTCGATCCGTTCAGAAGAATTGAACAGACTGCGTTCGGCGGCGAAGTCGTTGTAGGTCTGTTCCAGATCCGCAACGAATGTATCGAGTGCGGCAGTAGTCTGCAAAGCATTACCGGTAAGGGAAAGCGATCCGGAGTTGGTGAACTGAGTCGCGTTCGTCCTGTTGTTGCGTACACTCTTGAGCGCCTTACTGATTCTGACCTTAACCGGAATCGACGTAACAGTAACTCCCTGACTGTTCTTCGCCTTGGCGGTCAACAAGTACGTTCCCGCCAACATGTTGCTCCACGACGTCGAATAAGGCTTGACCGTTGACGTTCCAACGAGTTGCGAGCCCGCGTAAAATTCGACACTCGCGACAGTGCTGCCCACGTCAGACGCATTTGCGGTAACGGTGACGTTGGTACCGAGGCCGAACGTCGCGTTCTCGGTCGGGCTGGTAATGCTGACGCTCAGAGTCGGCGTAGGCGTAGGCGTCGGGGTTGGTGTTGGTGTTGGTGTCGGCGTCGGAGTCGTTGGTGTTGGCGTGGGCGTCGGTGTTGGGGTCACTGTTGGCGATGGCGACGGAGTTGGCGTTGGCGACGCTGTGCCGTTCAAAGCCGCCATCAGCGCGTCAATATTACAACCGGGATCCGTGCCGCCCGTGCCCGCACCTTTATACGGCGAGAACGCCGCCAATCGGTAATTGCCATTCTTCCAATCTACGAACCCAACGGCGTCGAGGCTGCCCGGCGCGTAGTTACCCGCCGGATAGATCAAATCAACGTTCCATGGCGCGTCGACTTCCTTGGCGATCACATTCACGCTAATCACACTGCCGGGGAAGTAATACGAGATCGAGTCGTTGCCGATCCCGTGACCACTTCCAATGATGCCGTACAAGTTGTGACGAGAAATATTGTCCCTGTAAGTGAATCGCGAGTTCGGAGCGTAATCGGCAATGATGATGTTGCCGGTCTGAATCGCGGTGTTGTGCTCAATCGTCACGTCCTCGGTACCGTTAATTACGGTGAGGAAGGCTCCGTTGCTTCCGAACCGTGGACCATCGATGTTGTCAAACAGGTTATTCGCGATCCGCACGCGGCGAAGGCGTGTGTCCGTCGGCGCCGGCGGTTCGTCCCTGCCGAGCAGGAGCACTCCCGAGCCGACGTTGCGGATGATGTTATTAACAAACTGAACGTCTTCAATGATTGTTGCGGGACCGGAATCACTTGGGCGTGGCGTGAATACGATCGACCTTCCAGCCTGCGCGTCGGTCCAGTTGTTTTCAAAAATGTTGCCTTCAATCACGACCTGGCGAGCGTTTTTCAGTTCGAAAAGGTTCTTGACGCTCCAACGGATCCCCGCATACGACGGATCGTTCACATACCAGGAAAGCGGTTTGAAGAAATAGTTGTTTCTTACAATTATGTCGGTCGGAACAAGATTGGGAAGCGCCGCAGGGGAGCCGCCAAACATAACGTTCTCGCCTGCTGCCTCGAGATAATTGTTGATGATCTTAAATGGTCCAGGGCCATTCCAACCGCAAATTGCCTGCGTGTCGTAACCGCGGCCATGAACGTCAGAGATATAGGAATTTAGAACGTCGGTGTGGGCGCTGTTCAGCGATATTCCGCGCTGGACTTCCTGAGTTGGAAAACCGTGGATGTAGGTACGATCAAAAATGAAATGATGCGGCACCGCCTCGTAAGTAGTTTGAGCAGACTCTCCGAGTCTGATCAGGTCGTAAACGATTACACCCGCGTTCGCGGTTGAGAACTCGATGCCGATGAATCTGTAGTGATGAGCGCCAGGCTGCGTCATGATGACCGCCTCGCCAGGGATGGCTGACTGCACACTTGCCATCAGCGATCGCTGTGCCGGCGAAACGCGCACGCCCTCGGGAAGTTCCGCCAGCCTCGAGCTTTGAATCGTGATGTAGGTCGTCCCTGACTTATTCGGCAGCCAAATTGGCCCCGCGTAGACCGTGCCGGCTTGAAGAATGATTGTGTCGCCTGGTTGAGCCGCGTTGATTGCGCTCTGTAAGCTGCCCCCGGCTGGTACCGTTATCGTTGCCGCCTTGATAGTGGAACCGAAAGATACTGCAAGTAGTAAGACGAACGAAGCGAAAGAGAATCGAACCAACGTTCTACCGACCCGAACGCCATGACACATTGGGAAACCTCCGTGAATAGGACGACCTGCCGTCGCCCATGGATGTGATTTCCCCGATTTCGTGCGGTCTTAGAGACGAGTCAGACAGAGGTGTCAGTCCGTTGTGCAGGCCAACGCGCGGTGTAACAGGACGCAGCGTCCATCAGATTTGGGGGAACGGACTGTTTAGTTAATTACGAAATGAAGTTGAAAGAAGAAACCGACCGGTGAGCAGCAGGGGGCGTGCTGTTAAATCTCGGAGTGCAGCAGATAACGAGGGCTCGCGGATGCCTGGCAAACCTGGAACGCGAGTCTTTCCAAGCACGACGGGACAATCGTTAACTGCTGTCCTTCGATCGCCTTCGGCAACCAGACTATCTGGTCAGTTCGGTCCCAGACTCAACGGCTTTGCGTCCCTGCCTCACGACAGGTTTGCCTTTTTCGGAGCAATCACCTTAAAGAACTTTTCCCTCCGCACGACGGGGGAGCGCTTCGTATTACACCGGATTGACCGTTGTTTGTCAAGATTTAACTTTTCCGGTCAGTTTGACGTGAGGGCAGGTGGATTTGCGAGAGACTTGTGCGAGTAGATGGTGTAATTGCGCTGCTCGTAGATGCGACTATACTGGTCAGCCAAAAGCCGCATCGTGTAGTCGTACACTTGCCGTCCCAACTCATCCCTGTCCTTACTCCGCTCGATGCTGTAGGCAGTTTCAGGGTCGATGACGATGTAATCAAACCGTTTTTTACTGTTGTAGCCGAAGAGCGGATCGTTGATTACGTTTTCCGGAAAGCCGAGGCCGAAAGCGACTCCCGGATTCGCCGCTATCAGCGACTGAGGCCTCGCGTTCTGTTTGAGAACCGCCGCGGCGGGCTGAAAGCTGTTTCGATAGTTGTTGCGCTTGATGCGGTAGGCCAAGCCCGCGATCTCGACCAACGTGATGGCACTCAACGCCAGCGCCGCTACTTTCCCGAACAAGTTGGGCCGCGCCCACAACCAGGTGATCAATAACGCGCACATCGTTATATAAAACGGGACGATATGGATCAGGTAATAAAACTGCTTCTGTGAGTCGATAACCGTTAATCCCACAAAGTGGATCAACATCATCGCGAGCAGTAGTTTGTAATTAGCCGTCCGCCGAATTTCGCGAACGAGCAAACTGCCGAATAGTCCAACAGCGTAAAGCAGCAGAAACAGGATCTTGATGCGAGTCGCGCTCGAGTCTCGTGGTCCTAGTCCGAAGTTGGCGACATAGCGGTGTGCGAGCTCGAGCCTCAGCCCCGTCAACGGTGAGAACAGGCCCGCGAACCGGCCGCCGATATTCTCGTCACTGCCCATCGTCGCGTTCGCGAGAAACTGGCTGTAAAAACTCGATGGATCCTGAAGAATATACGAACCCCAGGCGAGCGCACCTACGACGTACGGTACTAACGCGATCGCCACATGCTTGAACCCGATGCGCTTGCGATCGAAGTAAAGCGACAGACAAAGCAATCCGAAAAACGGCAGCAGGCCCATCGGATGCGTGAGCCCGCTCATCACTATCAAACTCTGGCTGACCACGATGGCCCATATCAACGACCGCTCCCGCAACAGTAAATAACTCGCAAATCCGGCAAAGCCCAGGCTCGCGCTCATCATGTCCATTCGGCCCGATGCAGCGCCCACGATGAAGATGTAGTCACACGAAAGCAGGGCCAGGACAACCAGGCCAAGCGATGTTCGTTTGAACAGCGACCGCACGATCACGAACCATGACGCCAGCGCGACAAGCCCCCAAACGATGGACAGACTGCGAGTGGAAAACACACTGAAGCCAAACAACCGGTACCAAAACGACAGCGTCAACGGCTGGAGCGGCATGATCCAATAAGTGTGGCGCTCCATGCCTTTGAACGGAGTGCCGAACGTTTCCAGGACTGTAGTCGCGAACTGGCCTTTCGTCAGCAGATTGAACGCGGGATTGGCGAAAAAGCCTTCGTCGGTTATCGGTATTTCAGTGAGGGCCGTACCGATTGTTAGAGCCAGGAAGATCGCCAAAATGCCGAGGCTGATAAGTACATGAGACTTACGAGTGTTGGGCGTCGAGGATTGGTTCATTGTTTGTCAAAACCGGACTTCGGCAGCTTATCCAGGTTGGCGCCCGGATCGGCGCCGCGGGCGGCATTAGAGCGAAACCGGCTGTTTGGCCGCAGCCGGTAATTGCCTCGTTCGTAGTCTACAAAGCCGACCGCCTGCATTGATTCGGGGAAAAAGTTCCCGGCGGGATAAACCGACTCGGCATTCCCGGGCGCATTTCCTTCCCTGACGAACACGTTTCCGGTGATGATGCTGTTTGGAAAATACTTGACGATCGTCGGATTGCCGACCCCGGCGCCGCTGCCGAAAATTCCATACTCGTTGTGACGCGCGATGTTGTTTCGAAAGATAAATCGGGTGTTCGGATCGTAATCGGTGCTGATGATGTTGCCGGTTTGAATCGCGGTGTTGTGTTCTATCGTGACGTCTTCAGTGCCGGCGATGACGGTGATGAACACGCCGTTACTACCGAATTGTTTGCCGTTGATGTTGTCGAACAGGTTGTTGGCGATCCTCACTCGACGCAAACGAGTGTCTGTTGGCGCCGGTGGTTCGTCGTGTCCTAACAAAAGAACGCCGGATCCGACGTTGCGAACGATGTTGTTCGTAAAAGTGACGTCTTCGACGACAGCGGCGCGTCCTGAATCACTCGGTCGCGGAGTAAAAACGATCGCGCGGCCGGCTTGAGCATCCGTCCAGTTGTTCTCAAAGATGTTCCCGTCGATGGTTACGTTTCGCGCGTTCTTCAACTCGAACAGGTTTTTGACGGACCAGTGAATTCCACCGTATGACGGATGTGCGGGATACCACGACAAGGGCTTGAAAAAATAGTTGTCGCGAACCTGTATGTCTTCGGGCACCAACTCGGGAATCGCCGCGGCTGCACCGCCAAACATCACGTTTTCGCCGGCGCCTTCGAGATAGTTATTGATGATCTTGAACGGTCCCGGACCGTTCCATCCGCAGATCGCCTGCGTGTCATACCCTTTGCCATGAATCTCGGAGATGTATGAATTCAGAATGTCGGTGTCGCCGCTGTTCAGTGCGATTCCGCGTTGAACTTCCTGCGTCTTGAAACCGTGAATGTAGCTGCGGTCGATTACCAGGTGACGTGGAACAGACTGGCGAGTGGTTTGTGAACGATCGTCTCCGAGCCGAATCAGATCGTAGACTTTTACGTTCGCGTCCGTCGTAGAAAACTCGATTCCCACAAACTTGTAATGATGAGCCCCGGGCTTTGTTTTTACGATGGGTTCCCCATTTGTCGCGGATTGCACCTTCGCAAACAACGCTGACTGCGACGGCGAAACGCGAACGCCCTCAGGCAAATCCTTGGCGCGCGCGCTCTGAATTGTGATGAAGTCGTTGCCGGACTTGGCCGGCAGCGTGATGGGACCTTTGTAAACTCCCTCTGTATCGAGAACGATCGTGTCGCCGGGCTTAGCCTGATCTATTGCATCCTGGAGATCCCCGTCGCGGTCGAGGCGTAAAGTCGAGCCTTCTCGCTGTGCCGGCGACACGCGCCGAGCTCGCTGCACGAGCGCGATTACGGCTCCGGCAACCAGAAGAGCCACGAGCGAAACCGAGAGTACCGATGTATTCCGGGTCATCAGGAACAAAATTAGCACGATTTATCCACCTGCGATGAATGGACGCGATTGCACGATGTAGATCTGTCCCTTCATGTACGCCCATTCGATGTCCTGATCGCGGTTGGCGAAGACGCGTTTGATGCTCGTTGCGGCCCGCACGAGGCGTCGAATCACGTCATCCGTCAGGACGACGCGGTCGCCCGTTATCGGCACTTCCTTGACGCCGCCCTTTTCATCAAACGTCAACAGGCTGTCCTCCGCTGAACGCGTCAGCACCTGGATCGCATTGGTTCGCGGCCGAAAGATGATCTGTTCAGCGATTCGCTGTCCTTCAACCACTTTGATTCCCAACCCACGCTTCGCGCTGATGTAGATCGCGCTCCTGTTTTCCGCATCGAATGGGTCAGTACTGATCATCACGCCCGAGCTCTCGGAGTTGATTCCCTCCTGCAACAACACCGCCATGAAGATCTTCGAATGGTCCACACCGGCGCGCTCGCGCGCTTCGTACGCTTCGAAGTTCCACAAGGACGCCCACACCTTCCTGATCGCGTCGATTAACTCCTGATCACCGCGAACATTCGGTACGGTCGTGTACAATCCGGCGCCGCTGAAGTTCGCCAAGTCTTCCGAGTTTGAAGAGCTGCGCACAAACAAGCCCTTGCCCGGATACTCGCGCGCCACCTTTTGCAGCACCTTCTCGCGCAGCTCCGGATTGAACTCCGCCGTCTCCATCGTCTTACGTAATTGCACCAGCTTCTCGCGGCGATAAGCCGGATCGTGAACGAACTTCTGATCGTTCAACAGCCCGAAGATCACGTCGTCGAGCTGGTTATGTTTGATGAACTCGTCGTAGTAGGAAAAAGGAATCGTGAAACCGTTGGGAACGACGATGCCCGGCAGACGCGCGAACATCACCTCGCCAAGGTTTGCCGACTTCCCGCCAAACGCCAGACTCGAACGCGCCCGCTGCTGCGCGAGATCGAGCAGCCGCGTCTCGTTCAAATCGTATCGCGGCTTCATCAGGTCGAGCCGCTGGGCCTGGCGCCGCTGGTATTCGCGCAACTGGTCCATGCCGGCGCGTTTGATAGTGTAGTTTTCACGCAGCGTTTCGAACGAGACCCACCAGCCGTCATACTGCTTCAGCAACTCTTTCGCGTTTTTGATGTACGCGTTCGGAATGCCCCAACCCTTCGCCAACAGGTTGATGTGCGACAGCGGCGTCGACGGCTGCGACGTAATGATGCCGGCAACGGGCGGCAATTGAATCGGGACTTCATCCAAAACCAAGATTTCGTTGGAGCCGATTTCAACGTGGTCGTCCAGCTTGTTGATGATGTGAATGCGGCCGAGTCCTTTCGCGACGTTGAGCGCCTGGTACTCCTGCTGCGCGGCGATCTCGCTTTGAAGGACGCGCTGAACGCCGTCGAGCGCGGCCGAAGCTTCGTCCTGGCGCAACGAGTTTGGCTTGAACGCGACGGGCGCAAAGAAGGTTTTATTGATGACCTCGTAGGCCAATTGGATCAGATCCGCGGTTACCAAATCGCCTTCCCAGAATTCGAAGGTCCAACGTTTGAGAGGCGTTTGATACGCCAGCGTGCCGAGGATAAAGCGGCGGTTTGGTTTGATGTAGTTGTTTACGAAAAACTCGCGGCCGCGCTCGAGCGAGAGATAAGTGCCGTTGACGAAATCTTTGTGGAAGCTGTAGCGCTTCTTGTTGACGTAGTAGACACGATTGTTGTCTTTGCGATCGATCACGATCATCACGTGCGGCAGCGCGTAAGGCGTGTTGGCGTCCCAGACGACTGAGATCCTGTCGAAGTCGGCCTGTGATTTGATCGCCGGCAGCGACTTCTGTGCGGCTGCTGGAACACAGATCAAAACCAGGATGAAGAGAATGTTGATTGACTTCATAATGTAGCTGCGGCTTTTTCGATCTGTGTCACGAGGAGGTCGATGTGCTGCTTCTCAGTCAGAAAGCTGTTGACGTTGACTCGCAATGCGCGTCTGCCCTGCAACACTGTCGTAGTGAGCCAGACTTCCCCCTCACGCTCGAGTAGCTGTTGCAGTCGCTGATCGGATCCGGACTTGTGCCGAAAACAACAAACGGCAGTTTCAACTTCGCCCAGGCGTTCGAAATTCGCGAGCGCGTCGATCCTGCTCGCAAGATACTGGGTTAACTCGATTTGACGTTCAACGGTGCGCGCGTAACCTTCCCGGCCCATAAACTTGATCGCCATCCAGAGCTTCAACGAGTTGAAGCGCCGCGTGCCCATCTGCCCGTAACGAAAGAAGTCGAAGTCGACGTCCGCGCCGCCGCGATCTTCGCTGAGATACTCGGGAGTCATGTC
>DASRIM010000156.1:0-4970 GCA_035649995.1 Pyrinomonadaceae bacterium
AAGTGGCAACACAATCCGGCGCATCGCGGCGGTGCGCCTTACGGTGATCGCGGCACGGCGAACAGGTTTGGCGGCACGGCGCGAGGTGATTCGTTAGGAAACCGGCAGCGCGCCGCGCAACGCGACATCGGACGGCAGGGAGGCCAGCTCGGCAGCCAACGCGGTGACCGTGGAGGCATTGGCGGTCGCGACGGTGTTGGCGGCCGCGACGGTGTTGGCAATCGCGGTGGAGTTGGCGATCGCGGCGGTGTTGGCGACCGCGGCGGTGTTGGCGATCGAAGTAACCGCGCCGGGGTCAGCGATCGGAGCAGCAACATCGGTGACCGCGGTGGAAGTCGCGGAGGAGTCAGCGATCGGAGCAGTAGCATCGGCGATCGCGGATCGCGCGGCGGCGCCAGTGGCGATCGCGTCGGCAATCGCAGCGTCGGCGGCGGTTCCGGAAGTCGCGGCGGTTTCGGCAGCGGCTCGGGCGGTTTCAGCGGAGCGAGCGCGCGTTCGAGCAGTAGCCGCGGCGCCTCGAGCATGGGTGGCGGCAGCCGCGGCGGCTTCGGCGGTGGCGGTAGTCGAAGTATGGGCGGCGGTGGCAGCCGTGGAGGCGGAGGTTTTGGTGGTGGCGGCGGCAGCCGTGGCGGTGGTGGTGGCGGCCGTGGCGGTGGTGGCGGCCGAAGGAGGTAATGAAGTCATGAAAAAAAGCAAAGCTATGAAATCGAAATCATTGCGTTCGTTGGTCCTGTTTATCGCGGTGTGTTGTGTCTTGGTAGCGGGAGCAACAGCCGTCAGCGCGCAGACTGCTATCGCGGTCAAAGCTAAATCGTTCCCGACTGCTCAAGACGCAGCGAATGCGCTGATCGACGCCGCTGAAAAATACGACGAGACAGCTCTAAACGAGATCCTCGGACCCGACAGTTACGACATCGTGCACACCGGCGAGCCGGCGCGCGATCGTGAAGTAGCGAAAGAGTTCGCCTCGCTCGCGCGCGCGAAAACCAACGTTTCCGCGCCGAAGAACGCTCGACGCGCGTTTCTGCTCGTCGGCGACGACGACTGGCCGTTTCCTGTTCCGATCGTGAAGGTCGCCTCAGGCTGGGCATTCGACACTAACGCCGGCCGTCGCGAGATCCTTCTCCGGCGCATCGGCGGCAATGAGTTGAGCGCGATCGAGATCTGCCGCGGGTACGTCGAGGCGCAGCACGAGTACGCACTGATGAAGCGCGGCAACTCGGGAGTCAATCAGTACGCGCAGCGCATCATCAGCACGCCGGGCACGCAGGACGGGCTCGCATGGCAGAACAGCGACGGCACGTGGGGTGGCCCAATCGGCGAGAAAGTCGCGGCGGCGATCGCGCGCGGTTACTCGAACAGGGCCGAACCTTATCACGGCTACTTCTTCAAGGTCTTGAAAGGGCAGGGACCGGCGGCACCGCTCGGCGAGTTGGACTTCGTCGTGAAGGGCGTGATGATCGGCGGCTTCGCCCTCGTCGCCTTTCCCGCGCAGTACCGCCTGACCGGCGTGCAGACCTTCCTGGTCAGTCACGACGGCGTCGTTTATCAGAAAGACCTCGGTCCGGACACGGTCAAACTCGCAAACGAGATTGAGCGCTTCAATCCTGACAAGACCTGGACTCCGGTAATCGAACAATGAAAGCGGTGAAGGTCATGAAGAAATTGCTCGTGTGTGTGACGCTCGTCTCCCTGGTGTCCTTTCCGTTCGCGAACGCGCAGCAGCGAACGCGAACGGAAAAGGACCTGCTCGGCGAGAAGCAGATTCCTGCTGACGCCTACTACGGCGTGCAGACCGCTCGCGCGCTCGAGAACTTCAAGCTCTCGGGAGTGCTTATCAATCACTACCCGGGTTTTGTCGAGGCGTGGGCCATCGTCAAGCTTGCGGCGGCGCGCGCGAACACCGACGTCGGCGCGATGAAGCCTGAACGGTTGGCCGCGATCGAAAAAGCAACTGCCGCCATTCGCGAAGGCAAGTACCACGATCAGTTTATCGTCGATTGGTACCAGGGCGGCGCCGGCACGTCGACGAATATGAACGCCAACGAGGTAATCGCCAATGTGGGCCTGGAGTTAACGGGCCACAAGAAAGGCGAATACCAGTTTCTCGAACCGCATGACGATCTCAACATGTCGCAGTCGACCAACGACTCGTATCCGACCGCGATCAAGGTCGCGTTTCTGCTGCGCAACGACAGGTTGATCTCGGAGTTGAAGAGCCTCGTCGCTTCATTTCGCAAGAAAGGCGACGCGTTTCTCGAGATCGTCAAGATGGGCCGCACGGAGATGCAGGACGCCGTGCCGATGACGGTGGGCCAGGAGTTTCATGCGTTCGCGGCGAGTCTGGAAGACGAGATCAAGCTGTTGCGCGACGCGGAGAAGTACCTGTACGCGGTCAACATGGGCGCGACCGCGATCGGCACGGGAATCAACGTTCCGAAAGGTTATCCCGAGAAATGCGCCGCGCACCTGGCGAAGTTGACGGGCAAGCCGATCGTTCCCGCGGCGGACATGTTGGCGGCGACATGGGACCAGCAGGGCTTCGTCGTTTACTCGTCTGCTTTGAAGAGCCTGGCGATCAAACTTTCGAAGATCTCCAGCGACCTTATTCTGCTCACGTCCGGACCACGAGCGGGTTTGGCTGAGATCAATCTTCCCGCATTGCAGCCGGGCTCATCGATCATGCCGGGCAAAGTGAATCCCGTCGTTCCCGAAGTGATGAACATCATCGCGTTTCGCGTGATGGGAAACGACTACAGCGTGACGCTCGCCGCTCATAGCGGACAGTTGCAGCTCAATGCTTACGAACCGCTCGCCGGCATCGCCGTCATGGAATCGCAGAGTCTGCTCTTCAATGGTTCGACGTTGTTTCGAACGAAGTGCATTGACGGCATCACGGTCAACGAGCGCGTGCTCGAGCGTTACATGGACACGACCGTCGGCATCGTCACCGCGCTCAATCCGGTGCTCGGTTACGAGGCCGCCACCGAATTGGCGGGCGAAGCTTACAAGTCCGGCAAAGGCATTCTCGAAATCATTCGCGAAAAGAAACTGCTGACAGAAGCACAGATCAAAGAACTACTCGATCCAGTGAAGCTGACCGGGCTGGACAAGAGCAAATATCCAAAAGAGTAAGGAGCTACCAAAATGACAAAAGAAAATAAGGAGCTTGCCGATAACGATCCTCTTGGCAGCCTCGATCCGCTTATCTCGCAGAACATTCCGGACGGCGTGGACCGCCGCACGTTCCTGATGAGAAGCGCCGTCGTCGGCGCGACAGCGGTCATGACCGGCCGCTTTGTATCGGCACAGGAGAGAACGGAGAGGTCAACCGCCGCTCCTCCTCTCGCCCCGGAGCTGAACGTCGTCAAAAAGAGCAAAGGCCCGGTGATGACGACGATCGACGAGTTCTACAAGGTCGGGCCAGGTCCATCGAGCTCGCACACGATTGGTCCGATGCGCATCACCTACGATTTCTATCAACGCGCAAGCAAACTGCCCGCGGACAAGCTCGCCAAAGCAACGGCGCTCAAGGTCCACCTGTTCGGCAGTTTGAGCGCAACCGGCAAGGGCCACGGCACGGAGCGCGCTTCGCTCGCCGGAATCGTTGGCAAAGAACCAGCGACAGTCGATCCACTGTTTCTCGACAGCTTGCGCGACAAGCCCGACCAGAGCTTTCCGGTGAAACTCGGCACGGCCACGTTCAACGTCACTCTCAAAGACGTCATTTACGACGCGACGAAGGGCGATTTCAAGCACCCGAACACGATGATCTGCAAGCTGATGGCCGGAAACGAGGTGCTGCTCGAGCAGGAGTATTACTCGGTTGGCGGCGGCTTCATCGAGTGGAAGGGATACACGCCGCCGAAGAAGAACGCGCCGAAATATCCGTTCGCAACGATGAAAGAGCTTCGCGCGCACGCCGACAACAACAAGCTCTCGATCGCGCAGGTAATGCTTGCCAACGAGATGTCGATCGCAGGCAGGACGCAGGAAGAGGTCTTCGCGTTCGTCGACAAGATCATCAACGCCATGGTGGCGACGGTGAAGTCGGGGTTGAGTATGCCCGAGGATGACGTGCTGCCTGGTCCAATCAAACTGCACAGTAAAGCAGCGACCGTTTACAAGCGTGCGATGGACGATAAGTATGAATCAGATCGCGGCATCGGAGCGTTGTCGGCTTACGCGTTGGCGGCCTCCGAAGAAAACGGTCGCGGCCACCTCGTGATCACGGCCCCGACCGGTGGTTCTGCCGGAGTCATGCCGGCGCTGGTCTACGGGCTCGGGGAAGGCGGACGAAAACTTCCGTTGCAGAAGATCCGCGACGGCATGCTTGCGGCGGCTGCAGTCGGCTACCTCTGCAAACACCACGCGACGTTGTCGGCGGCTGAAGGCGGCTGCCAGGCGGAAATCGGCGTGGCCTCGTCAATGGCGGCGGCGCTGGTTGCCACGGCGTATGATGCGCCCTCGCGGGTCGTCGAGAATGCAGCGGAATCGGCGCTCGAGCATCACCTGGGAATGACCTGTGATCCGGTCGCCGGCTACGTGCAGGTTCCCTGCATTGAGCGATGTGCTTTCGGCGCGGTGAAAGCCTGGACCGCATACGCGATAGCCAGCAACGAGATCGCGTCTCGGCACCGCGTCGATTTTGACGCAACTGTTCAGGCGCTGGCCCAGACCGCCAAAGACATGAACAGCAAGTACAAAGAAACGAGCGAGGCGGGCCTGGCGCTCTCCGTGGTGCTCTGCTGAGCTGCAAAGAGAGAACACGGACCAATGGCATCCCCCGCGGCGATAGGAGTAGTAGACAAACCCGGATCCGTTAAGAGCGTCCGCGTGGCGGCGGTCGCGTGGGTGCTGACTTCCGTCTACTACTTCTATCAATACGCGCTTCGTTCCGCGCCGGCGGTGATGATGCCCGAGCTCAGCAACGCGTTTAACCTCGCGCCGCTCGGAGTCGCTTCGATCAT
>DASRIM010000157.1:0-36725 GCA_035649995.1 Pyrinomonadaceae bacterium
TTGTCGTGCGCGACGTAGTGTCCCCAGTAGATGAGCGGGGGCCAATTGCTGTTTGGATTGGCGAGGTGCCAGTTGTAAACGTCGACCATGCGGTTCCGGCCGTCGACTTCGACGACGGGCGTGATCAGCGTCACCATCTGATCGCGAATCGCTTTTACGTACGGGCTGTTGTCTACGGCCAGTCGATAGGCGAGCTCCATCAGCGCGGTCGGCGAGCCGGTTTCCGTCGAGTGAATAGCGCCGGTGATGTAGTAGACGGGAAACGACGCGGCGACGAGTCGATCCGCTTCGGCCTCATCCATGTTGATGGAACGGGGATCGGCGAGCTTCGTGAGCCGCGCGCGGTTCTCTTCGAGCTTCGCGAGCAACTGCTCGGAGGCGACGGCCACGGCGATCATCTCGCGTCCTTCTTCAGTTGTGCCGATCGAGTAGACCTTCACGCGCGGGCTGGCGCGCTCGAGCATTCGCATGTAACGGTAAACGTCTTCCGCGTACGGCAGTTTGCCGGGCGCGCCCGCGACGTCGCCGAGCACGGCTTTCGGCGTCGGCACGTCCGGCGCAGCGGGCAAGTAGTCAGTCAGCGGCGAGTTGAAATACGGCGCTGTGGTGTACTCGCGAATCTTGTTCGTGTATTCCTGATCGATGGCTTGATTGGGATCGCGGCCCGGTTTGATTTGAACCTGGGCGCTGACGATTGTCGAAAAGGTTGCGAAACAAAGAATGAGTAAAAAGAGCGGCCGGAAGGGACGCGAATGGGTCATATAGTTTTGTCCTTCAGTTTGATTGCCGTCAGGCTTTTAACATAATCTGTGACGCGATGTCGAAGGAAGCAAAGGGAACGAAGAGTGCGGGTGGCGTGCCTGCGATCATAGCCACTTTGAAAACCCTTTCCGCGGAAACAGGGCTGATTCGCGGCGCTCGCACCTTGTTGAAAGTGAACCAGCCGCGCGGCGTCGATTGTCCGGGTTGCGCGTGGCCGGAGCCTGACCAGGAGCGTTCTCATTTCGAGTTTTGCGAAAACGGCGCGAAGCACATCGCCGACGAAGCGACGACGAAACGCGTCCCGCCGGAGTTTTTCCAGCAATGGAGCGTTGCGGATCTCGCGCTCCAGTCCGACCAGTGGCTCGGCGCGCAGGGACGAATCACTCATCCGATGGTGCTCGCGCGAGGCGCGACGCACTACGAGCCGATCGCTTGGGACGACGCGTTCGAGTTGCTCGCGGGCGAGCTCAATTCGCTGAACTATCCGGATCAAGCGATCTTCTACACTTCCGGACGCACCAGTAACGAAGCTGCTTTTCTCTATCAACTCTTCGTCCGCCAGTTTGGCACCAACAACCTTCCGGACTGCTCGAACATGTGTCACGAATCGAGTGGTTCGGCGTTGAATGAGACGATCGGCGTCGGGAAGGGAACCGTCACGCTCGAGGATTTTGATCTGGCGGAAGCCATCTTCGTCATCGGTCAGAACCCGGGAACGAATCACCCGCGCATGTTGACAACGCTTCAGCGAGCGAAGCGCAGAGGATGCAAGCTGGTCCACATCAACCCGCTGCCGGAAGCCGGCATGACGCGCTTCAAACATCCGCAACAGCTTTCGGGCTGGTTCGGATCGGGCACTGAGCTGGCGGACCTGTTTTTACAGGTGCGCATCAACGGCGACGTCGCGCTTTTGCAAGGGCTCTCTAAAGCCGTGCTCGCGCGTGATGGTGTTCTCGATCGCGAGTTCATCGCCGGCTACACGATCGGGTTCGAAGAGTTTGCCGCGTCTGTGCAGGCTGTTTCGTGGGACGACGTCGTCGAACAGAGCGGCGTGTCGAAAGAGCTGATCGAGCAGGCGGCGCGGATCTTTGTTGAATCGGACCGCACGATCTTCTGTTGGGCCATGGGACTGACGCAGCATCGAAACGCAGTCGCCAACATCCAGGAGATCGTCAACCTGATGTTGTTGCGCGGGCAGCTAGGCAAGCCCGGCGCGGGACTTTGTCCGGTGCGTGGTCACAGCAACGTGCAGGGCGATCGCACGATGGGCATCTGGGAACGTCCGACCGAAGCGTTTCTCGATCGACTCGGCATAGAGTTCAGTTTCGAACCGCCGCGCAATCACGGCTTCGACACGGTGCGAGCGATTCAGGCGATGCACGAAGGACAGGGCCGCGTGTTTTTCGCGCTCGGCGGCAACTTTTTGTCCGCGACTCCCGATACCGAGTTCACCGCCGCCGCGTTGCGCCGCTGCCGTTTGACGGCCCACGTCTCGACAAAACTCAATCGTTCACATTTAATCACCGGCGAGCGCGCGTTGATTCTTCCCTGTCTCGGACGCACCGAGATCGACGTGCAGGGCAGTGGCCCACAGTTCGTCTCGACGGAGAACTCGATGGGCGTCGTGCAGATGTCGCGCGGGTCGCTCGCGCCGGCATCGAACGAGCTCTTGAGCGAGCCGCAGATCGTCGCGCGTCTCGCGCGCGCGACTTTGGAACATCGGACCACCGTCGATTGGGAAGAGTTGGCGGCGGACTACGATAAGATTCGGGATGCTATCGAGCGCGTCGTTCCCGGTTTTGAAAACTACAACACGCGTGTTCGGGAGCCCGGCGGATTTTATCTGCCGAACGCGGCGCGGAAACGCGTTTTCAATACCGCTTCGGGCAAGGCAGCGTTTACAATCCACGGGCTTCCCGAACACGATCTCGCGCCGGACCAGTATTTGATGATGACGATTCGCAGCCACGACCAGTTCAACACGTCGGTTTACAGTGCGAACGATCGTTATCGCGGGATCAGCAACGGCCGCCGCGTAGTGTTTCTGAATCGAGAGGACATGGCGGCGGACGGTCTGCGCGAGCGGCAGTCGGTGGATATCGTCAGTCATTTCGAGGGCGAGGAGCGAATCGCGCGAGAGTTCGAAGTAGTGCCGTACGATATTCCGCGCCGTTGCGCGGCGACTTATTTTCCGGAAGCTAACGTTTTGGTTCCGGTGCGCAACGTGGCGGAGAAAAGCAATACCCCTGTTTCTAAATCTGTTGTAATCAGTATTAGACCCACATCCCCATGACACCTGTAATGAAGAAAAAAGCGACGCTGAAGAAGACGGCGAAGGCGAGTAAGAAGAAGACGCCGGCTGCCAGGCAAACCCCTAAACAAAAACTTTACGCGAGTCTCGTCGTGCAGCTACTGAGCCTGCTCAAAGACGAGCACGATTTCATCGCCAACGCCGCGAATTTCAGCGCGTTGCTGTTCAACTCGCTGCCGAACGTCAATTGGGCGGGGTTCTATTTTCTGAACGGCGATGAGTTGGTGCTGGGGCCGTTTCAGGGGAACCCGGCTTGTGTGCGGATTCCGATGGGCAAGGGCGTGTGCGGCGTCGCGGCGCAGCAGTGCGAGACGATCATCGTGCCGAACGTTCACGAGTTTCCGGGTCACATCGCTTGTGACGTTGCGTCGAATTCGGAGATCGTCGTGCCGTTGTTTGATGGCGAGCGGCTGCTTGGCGTGTTGGACCTCGACAGTCCGTCTATCGGGCGGTTTGACGATCAGGATGCTGAGGGTTTGAACGAGCTGGTCACGGTGTTTGTCGCTCATGAAGAAGGTTTAGACAGATGATTACAATCAGGGGAGCAGGGGAACGCGGCCATTTCGATCATGGCTGGTTGAATACGTATCACACGTTCTCGTTCGATCAATACTACGATCCGCGTTACATGGGTTTTCGCAATCTGCGGGTGATCAATGAAGACTTCGTCGCGGCGGGGCGTGGGTTTCCGATGCACGGGCATCGCGATATGGAGATCATCACGTACATCCTCGAGGGTGCGTTGAAACACGAAGACAGTATGGGGAATGGGTCGGTCATTCGGCCGGGTGACGTGCAGCGGATGTCGGCTGGGACGGGTGTCAGGCATAGTGAAAAGAATGCGTCGGCGGATGAGCGTGTGCACTTGTTGCAAATCTGGATTCTGCCGGATACGGTCGAGCTCGAACCGTCGTACGAGCAGAAGGCGTTTGGTGAAGATGAGCGGCGAGGGCAGTTGCGATTGATTGCATCGCAGGATGGGCGTGCTGGTTCAGTCACAGTGCAACAGGACGTGACGGTGTTTGCTTCGATACTCGGCGAGGGTGAGCGTGTTGAGCATACGATGGACCCCACGCGCTTCGCCTGGATCCAGGTCGCGCGTGGATCGATCAAGGTAAACGACACCGTGGCGGAGCAGGGTGATGGCGCGATGGTTGCCGGTGAAACTTCGTTACAGATCGTCGGAAACGAACCGTCGGAACTGTTGCTGTTCGATCTTGCGTGAGCTGGTCTCCCGCTTGCGGGAGGTCAATGGAAAAATGATTTTTAAAAATTTCCTTACATGAGTCCCGCTTGCGGGAGGGCAGGCAATAGGAACCTTTTAACTTTTAATCCGTGGTCCAAACCTCCGGAAGGTGGCGCGCACTAACGTTACTCGCTGCGGCAGAGCTGCTCGGCATGGCGCTCTGGTTTAGCGGCTCTGCCGTTGTTCCCGCTCTCGAAAAGGAATGGAACCTCTCCGGCGAGCAAGTCAGTTGGATCGCAATCGCCGTCCAGCTTGGCTTCGTCGCCGGGACCTTACTCAGCGCCACTCTCAACCTCCCCGACATCATCACAACCCGACACCTCTTCGCCGTCGCAGCCTTCCTCGGCGCCGCCGCAAACGCGATCTTCGGTCTCTACGTCAACGATCCAAACACAGCCATCGTCGTCCGCTTTCTGACAGGCGTCTGCCTCGCCGGCGTGTACCCGCCAGGCATGAAGATCATGGCGACATGGTTTCGCGAACGACGCGGAATGGCGCTCGGCGTCCTTGTCGGCGCATTGACGATGGGCAAAGCAACGCCATATCTCGTGAATGCGCTCGGCAGCACGAACTGGCGCACCAACGTACTACTCGTCTCGCTTTTGTCCGTGATCGGCGGCCTGATCGTCCTGTTATTCGTGGCGGATGGCCCACACGCACTCCCACCCGCGAGGTTCGACGTCACGCAAGTCGTCAAGGTGTTCGGCAACCGCGGCGTGCGGCTCGCAAGTCTCGGCTACTTCGGTCACATGTGGGAACTATATGGCATGTGGATCTGGATTCCCGTGATGATTCGCGCGAGCCTCGCCACACAAGGCGGCAATCCCCAACTCGCAGAGCTCGGCTCGTTTCTCGTGATCGGCTCCGGCGCGATCGGCTGCGTCGTCGCCGGTTTGATCGCGGACCGCGTCGGACGAACAGCGGTAACGTCATGGGCCATGGCGATCAGCGGCACGTGCTGTTTGGTAATCGGACTGCTCTACGGCGGCAACCCGATCCTGCTGCTGTTGGTCGCAACGATCTGGGGCGCGACAGTCGTCGCCGACTCCGCGCAGTTTTCATCCTGCGTGACTGAGCTCGGCGATCCGCAGTACATCGGAACAGCGTTGACGATCCAGATGTGCATCGGTTTTCTGCTCACCACAATTTCAATAGAGTTGATTCCGAAAATCGAAAACTGGCGTTACGCGTTCATGATCCTCGCACCGGGTCCGTTTTTGGGCGTGTTGGCGATGCTGCGTCTGCGCGCTCTTCCCGAGTCGATCAAAATTGCCCACGGAAAGCGATAACACACGGAACAATTGTTCTTGCAAAACGTACCACCTTCCGCTAGGCTTCGGTGCAAATGGTGATTAAAGGAATGAAAATTCTCCTCCTCATGGTCCGCTGGAAAGCGCTGACGTAACTCTGCTGCGGGTCTTTTAGTCTTTTCCTGCCAGAGTTTCGTCCCAATGCTCGAAGTGTATTCGAGCAGCGGCGGGCGCCTAACCGCCTCTTCGTTTCCAACCACAACCCAAAACAGTTTCTTTTTCGTGGTCGATTCTGTCGATCACTCGTGAGGTACTTATGCAACGGTCGGCTATGGAAGTGCGGAATCTGCGCAAAAGTTTCCGCAAACGCATCGGCTTTCGGAAGTATTCCGAGCTCGTGGCGGTTGACGACGTCTCTTTCAGCGTCGCGCAAGGAGAGACGTACGGGTTGCTGGGGCCGAACGGCTCGGGCAAGTCGAGTCTGATCCGAATCCTTTCGACTTTGCTCATCGCCGACAGCGGCGAGGTCAATCTGCTGGGCTTCAGTCTGCCCGAGCAGCAGGAAGAGGTGCGACGAATCATCGGGCGCGTCAGCGTCGACGCGGCTTTCTACAAAAAGCTCTCGGCGCGCGAGAACCTGCTGTACACGGCGCTGCTTTACGGGCAGAAGGCGCGTGAGGCTGAGGTCCGCGTGATGGAGATCCTCGATCAGTTGGGAATGGAAAACGCGAAGTTCTCGACTCCGCTCGAGGAGATGAGCCGCGGCATGCAGCAAAAGATCAGCATCGCGCGAGCGTTGATGATCAATCCGCCGCTGCTTTTGCTGGACGAGCCTACCACGGGCCTCGATCCGAAGAGCCGCCGCGACGTGCAGTCGTTTCTCGAAAACCTGCGCGAGCGTGAAGGCACGACGATCCTGCTGACGACGCACGACATGGCGGAAGCGGAGCGTCTCTGTGCGCGCATCGGTTTTCTCGCACACGGCAAGCTCGTCGCGGAGGGCACGGCGAAGGATTTAATGCGGCGCGCCGGCGCCGAAAACCTCGACGACGCGTTCATCGCGTTGACCGGTGAAAAGATCGTCGAAGACGAAGAATTGGCAACAGTAGGAGATTAGTTATGGAAACAGCAATGCGACAGACGTGGGCCTTTCTTTTCCGGGGCTATCACATCACGCGTCGTTACATCGGCTGGGTGGTCGTGTTCAACTTTTACGCTGTCGTGACGTCCGCGACCGTAGCGTTGATCGGCGTCGCCGAGAACAAGCCCGAACTGACGCTGACGCTCGTGGTCGGCGCGCTGTTGTGGAACTATCTGTCGTGGCTCTACCAGGAGATCGCGATGTCGATCGCCTACGAGCGGTGGGAAGGCACGCTGGAATACACGTTCATGGCGCCGGTGTCGCGCGCGGTTCACCTGTTGGGCGTTAGTTTGTTTTCACTGGTGAACAGCATCGTCACGAGCATCATCGTGCTGATTGGTCTAATGCTGTTCACGAACCTGTCGCTGCGCGGGGCGAACCTCTTCGGCGTGGTCGTGGTCCTCGGGGTGAGCACGCTGGCGTTCGTCGGGCTCGGACTGTTCGCGGCGGTGTTTCCGGTGATGAGCGCGGAACGAGGCGCTGAGGCTACGCACATCTTTCAAGGCTCGCTTCTACTGGTTTCGGGCGTTTATTATCCCGTCGATGTCCTGCCAGGCTGGATGCAGCCGCTCTCGGCGATTTCACCGGCGACCTACACGCTGTCCGCTTGCCGGAAGTTATTTGGAGTGGGAAACAGCGCAACCACTCCGGAACTTCTCGCCGGCGCGCCGTTGTCGGCTGTCTCGTACGAGCTGTTGGTGCTGGCGGTGATGGGCGCGATACTCTTGCCGCTCGGGCTGATGGTGTTCATACGCGTCGAGGCCTGGGCCAAGAAGACGGGCAAACTGAAGAGAACAGGATAAGGATTTCTGTGGGTTTCGTTCACATGCATTTCCCGCTTGCGGGAGGTGAGTGAAGAAAGAAATTTTTAAATTCCTTTACTATGAGTTTCCCGCTTGCGGGAGGTGAGTGAAAAAACGGATTTTCTAATTCTCTTCACTATGAGTCTCCCACTTGCGGGAGGTCAGGGATAAGCGGATGGCAAAACGCGAGAGTATGGAGGAGCTGAAGGCGCGCACGCGCGACGTGATTCGCAGATTGAAGCGCGCCTATCCCGACGCAAAGTGTTCGCTGAATCACTCGAACCCGTTTGAGCTGTTGGTTGCGACGATTCTGTCGGCGCAATGTACGGACGAACGAGTCAACCTGGTGACGGCGGACCTGTTCCGAAAGTACCGCAAGCCGGAAGACTATCTGAACGTGTCTCCGCGAGAGCTCGAGAAAGATATCCAGTCGACCGGCTTCTTTCGCAACAAGACGAAGTCGATTCAGGGCACGTCGAAGATGTTGACTGAACAGTACGGCGGCGTCGTGCCGCAAACGATGGACGAGTTGCTGGAGCTGCCGGGTGTCGCGCGGAAGACGGCGAACGTCGTGCTCGGGAATGCGTTCGACATCAAAGCGGGCGTCGTCGTCGACACTCACGTGACGCGGCTGTCGCATCGACTTCGTTTCACGCAGCAGAAGACCGCGGAAAAGATCGAGCAGGACCTGATTCAAATCGTTCCACGGAAAGAATGGGTGATCTTCCCGCACCTGTTGATCGCCCACGGCCGGAAGATCTGTAAGGCCCGAACTCCGTTGTGTGCTGAGTGTCCTGTCGAAAAACCATGCCCGTCGTCGTATTTGAAGACGGGAGTCATGCCTTAACCACAAAAGGCACAAAAGACACAAAAGGCACAAACGAAAAAGAGAGTAAGAGCGACTCACCTGTCCCAATACCTTTTTGTGCCTTTTGTGTCTTTTGTGCCTTTTGTGGTTAGAATCCGGGCGTGAGCTATCGATTCCCCTGGCACCGTCTCAGCGACGAACAGTTGCTCGACCTGCGTATCTGCGACCTGCCGATCAAAATCAAGGGCTCGTTCCTGGAGCCCCACATCAAGCGCCTCTACAGCGAGCTAAACTCGCGCGGAATCCGCTTCAAACCCCACGTTTGGCTGGCTGAGGAGTGGTTTTCACCCGACGGCGTCCCGGGAATCGCGATCCCTTTTTACCTTGCGCACCCGCGCCTTATGAAACTCGAACGCAAGCAAATGCTCGAAGCCGAAGGCGGGACGGACACGGAGTGCATGCGGATCCTCCGTCACGAGGCCGGACACGCGCTCGACACGGCTTTCCGGCTCCATTTCAAACGCCAGCATCGTGAACTGTTCGGCTCCTTCGCGCAGCCCTATCCCGACTTCTACAAACCGAAACCGAAGAGCCGGAAGTACGTTCTGCACCTGCCGGCGTGGTACGCGCAGGCGCATCCAGCCGAGGACTTCGCCGAAACGTTTGCGGTGTGGCTGACTCCGCGTTCGCAATGGCGGCGGCGTTATCGCGGTTGGCCCGCGCTGCGGAAACTCGAGTACATCGACGAGTTGATGAACGACATCGCAGGCGCGAAACCGAGAAACCGGACACGCACGAAGGTCGAACCGCTCTCGGCGTTGAAGATCAAATTACGCGACCACTATCGCCGCAAACGCGAACGTTACGACTTCGAATGGCCCGCCGTTTACGATCGCGATCTCCATCGAATCTTCTCGGACGATCCACGGCACAGGAACCGGCCCAGCGCCGCGAGCTTCCTTCGTAAAGTGCGTCGTGAAGTGCGTCAGATCGTCGCCGAAGGCACCGGCGTACACCAGTACACCATCGATCACGTGCTGGAAAATATGATCGATCGCTGCAAAGATTTGAAATTACGCGTCGCGACACCTTTTCGAGAAACGCGTCGCCGTGTCATGATAAGTTTGACTGTGCAAGTAATGAACGTGCTCCACTCGGGTTATCATCGCATAGCCGTATGACCTTTGAGCCGCGAAAGAAACTGCGCATCATCGTTCTCGTTCACGAAGATTTCGTCCCTCCGGATTCGTTGAACGGCCTGTCTGACAAAGAAAAGCTGGAGATCAAAACCGAGTACGACGTCGTTTCGACGTTGAAGAAGATGGGCCACGACGTCTATCCGATCGGTCTGTACAACCAGCTCAATCTCATCGGCGACGCGCTGCTCGAGCACAAGCCGCACATCGCGTTCAACCTGCTCGAAGAGTTTCATGGGTATCCACTTTACGATCAGCACGTCGTCAGTTATCTCGAGTTGATGAAGCAGGCGTACACCGGCTGCAATCCGCGCGGGATGACGCTGGCCCACGACAAGGCGCTGACGAAGATGATCCTTTCGTATCATCGCCTGCTTGTGCCGAACTTCGCGGTGTTTCCGATCAATCGAAAGGTGCGGCGGCCGAAGCGGTTGAAGTTTCCGCTGCTGGTGAAGTCGATCAGCGAAGAAGGATCGGTTGGGATCGCGCAGGCGTCGATCGTTTATGACGACGAGAAGCTGGCGCAGCGCGTCGATTTCATTCACCGGCAGAACAAGACCGCGGCGATTGCCGAGCAGTACATCAAGGGGCGGGAGATCTACGTCGGCGTGATTGGGAACCACAATATTCAGACGTATGCGCCGTGGGAGTTGGTGATGGAGAAGTTGCCGGATGGGGCGGAGAATATCGCGACGCTGAAGGTGAAGTGGGATCCGACGTATCAGGAGAAGGTTGGCGTCAAGACTCGGGCCGCGGATCTGACGCCCGAGCAGCACAAGACGCTCGAACGGTTGTCGAAGCGGATCTACCGGTACTTGTTTTTGAGTGGTTATGCGCGGCTGGATTATCGAATGACGGAGGAAGGGCAGTTTTATTTACTCGAAGCAAATCCGAATCCGCAGATCGCGCACAACGAAGATTTTGCTGATTCAGCCGAGCACAGCGGGGTGCCGTACGATCAGTTGCTCCAGAAGATAATCACCGTTGGTCTAAACTACGCCGGCCGTTCTGCGTAATCCGCGGAATCCGCGGCCCATTCTCACTCTACTTAGACCATACAAACGAATCATATTTGATTGGAGTCTTGTGCCCCATGACGTTGGCCCTTACTCTGCTTTTTACACTGAACTTGTGCCGCAGGCTCCAGCGAGCCTGACGCCGCAAGGCTACATCTGATTCAGATTGACAGAGTTTGCGACTATTTCGTGACCTCTTTCAGGTCGCAGCAAGTGCCGGCGCGGCGTTTGGTCACGAAACAGTCACATTGCTTGTTGAACCGCCCCATTTCAGCCGTTAAGATGCCCGAGTCTTTTAGCGGTGCCCTCCTCACATAAGAAACAAAAGTAGGAATTTTATAGGAGAAAGCAGTTTCCCCGTTTATGGTACTTCGCAAACCGTTCGCTCGTGTTCTGACCGCTTGTTTGGTCCTGACCATCTGGGCCACTTCAGCAGTTTCACAAACTCGTCCTCGGACCACGGCTCCGGCGGGCGACGCTAACGAAATCTCGTGCTCCCCGGACGATTTCGCGCTCGCGCCAGAGCCCGTGGCTGAAACCAAACCGGCCTGGGAAGTGAAGGCCAGGCCGGCAATCGATCTGACACCAGCCATCGGCTCATCAAGCACAAACTTCCTCAGCTTCCAACCCGCTCTTCTAGCCGCAATCGACCAGCGGCTCGGCGCGCGTTATCGCTGGGGCGCGGAAGGACCAGACCGCTTCGATTGTTCGGGTTTTGTGTGGAGTATCTTCAACGCCACCGGAATCAACTTCGAACGCGGCAGCGCCCGCACGTTGTTTGCCCGTTTCATGCCCGCGTCTCCCGACGAGGAATTCAAGTTCGGAACGCTCGTGTTTTTCAGTGGGCTGACGCACATCGGCGTCGTAGCAGACGAGCACGGGTTCTACCATGCGTCGCGACGTCAGGGAGTTATCTACTCGCCGTTCAATGAGTATTGGTTGAAACGAATTGACGGTTTCCGGCGGGTGCCGCTGCCTGCGACGATCTCGGACTAAACGCTTCTTCCCCGTTTATTTCTTCCCGTTCATTTCTTTCCGTTTTTGCCATTCCGAAAAGTAATCTGGACGAGCGGCAACGTGTCTTTGTCGTCCTGCTGTTCGCGCTCGAACTTAAGCAGGTCCCAGTAAGCGCATCGTGTGCTTGTTGGGAACTCGCGACAGACAGCGGGACGTGCGTGATAGATCCCGCAGTTGCGTGTTTCGAGATTTAGAAACTGGCAGGTTTCGCCAAACAGCGGGTCGGTCTTGCGGCGCAGGACGCGCTCCTTTTCCCACATCTTGGTGTAGCGTGCCGTTGCGACTTCTTCGCTGACGCCGAAGTGTTTCGCAAGCCGCCGGATGTCGCGGGGCGTGACTTGTACGCGCTCGTATACGGAACAGCAGTAAGCGGGACACGCAACGCAGTCGTAATAAGATCTCGGCTTGATGGCCGTAACAGGTTCACCCATGATCGATCGTCGTCTCCGATCCGGTAACACGGATTTGAAATCCGCTAGCGTCGTTTTGATTTTTGGTATTCAGCGAGCAGCAAGCTCATGAACTCGTCGCGCTTATCATACAACCGTTTTGGCTCGCGCGGTTCATGACGTGTTAGAGCATAAGCCGTAATGAGCGGAAGCGCCACAGTAGAATCAACGTAACACACTACCGCATCAGGTAAACGATCGGGATCCACCTTCCCCCACGACACGGCTTCGCCCGGCGTCGCACCCGAAAGTCCTCCAGTATCAGGCCGCGCATCAGTCACCTGGAGAAAGTAATCGTGACCGCGTTCATCGATTCCGAGCACTTCCTGGATCTGCGGCTCTGTTTGCAACATGAAGTTTTTCGGCGAGCCGCCGCCGAGAATAAACACCGCCGATCGTCCACCCTTGTGTTTCTTGCCTTTACCTTTCTTCGCAGTCCCACGCTTCGCAGCCAACACGATCGCCGCCGTCTCGTTGACGTCGAGTGACGGATCGAACGCGAGCTTATTCCCCTGTAGTGCTTTCGCGGCGACGTTCATTCCGATCGAAGAATCCCCAGGCGACGATGTGTAGATCGGCACGCCGTATTCATACGCCACCGCCAGCAGCGACTTGTCTTTGATCTTCAACTTGCGTTCGCGTTCGTGGACGTACCGGCCGCACAGGTAATGAAACTCCGCCGTCGACATCGATTTCTGAAACTCAGGCGCCTCGATGATCTTGCGGAAGAACGAGTCAGTATCGAGCAGCACTGAATAATCGAAGAAGATGTCGTAAATCCGGACCACTTCCTCCTGCCGCAAGACGACGTCGGAAGTCTGCGCGTTCCCGAGGTGCATTGAGAGCCCGATGCCGAAGTGCGTATCGTGATAGAGGTTCGCGCCGGTGGAGATGATCCAGTCGACGAAGCCTGCTTTGATCAACGGAATCAGCGCCGAAATGCCGAGCCCCGCCGGCGTCAGCGCGCCCGTAAGCGACATACCGACAGTGACTTCCGGCTCCAACATTTTTTTCGTGAACAGTTGGCACGCTTCACGCAGACGCGCAGCGTTGTAAGCCAGAAATGATTCGTCGATGAGGTCCGCGACTGTTGTTTTATTACTTATCGGAGCAGGATCGATCCGTTTGCCCTCGAGAAACTTACTCTTGTGTTTCGCCATTCCCAGATCCGTTCACTCGGTGCTCATTTGCGGTTGCTGTGGTTTGATTCGTAGACGATTGATGCGCCGCTCGTCCGCCTCCAGAACTTCGACTTCGAGCCCGCGAACTGTCAGCACTTCGCCGACCGCGGGAACCTTGCCTGATTCGTTTATCACCAGCCCGGCGATGGTCGTGAAATCGTCGGCTTCGATCTCCATGTCGAAGAGCCGTTCGATCTTCCCAATCTCGGTCGAGGCCGCCACCTCGTAACTGCCTTCATTCGCTTCGACGATCTCTTCCAACTCTTCGCCCGCGATGTCTTCGTCTTCGATCTCGCCGACGATCTCTTCGAGAATGTCTTCGACGGTGACGAGACCGGAAACGCCGCCGTACTCGTCGATAACAATCGCGAGTTGCACGTGCGCTTTCTGCATCTCTTCCAGCAGCTCGGCAACGGGTTTCGTCTCGGGCACCTGGTAAACGGAACGAATCAGCGGTTGAATGTTTTCGTCTTCACGGCCTTCGACCCAGCATTGCAGCAGGTCGCGAACGTAGATGATTCCGTACACGCCGTCGATCTGATCGCGATAGACGGGCAGCCGCGAGTATTTCGACTCCAGAATAACATCGCGCGCCTCGCGAATGGTCGCTGTTTCCGGAACGGCGACGATGTCCGGCCGTGGCGTCATTACCTCGCTGACGCGCGTATCGCCAAACTCGATGATCGAATGAATCAGTTCGCCTTCTTCTTCTTCAAGAATGCCTTCCGCCTCGCCGACGTCGATCAGCGCTTGCAGATCGTTGCTGTCGTCGTGGTCCTCTTCCTCTTCTTCACCTTCGTCGGTGACCTGGTGGTCCTTGCGCCGCGAGCGATCGAAAAGACTCTGAAACGGGTCGGCGATGAAAGCCATGATCGGGAAGAACGGCTTGATTATCGGCAACAGGAAAAGGAGCGTTCCTTCCGGGTTGCGCGTCGAGATGAACAACGGGATCAGTTGGCGAAAGATGCCGGCGAGGACAAGGCCGGCCGCGAGTCCGACCAGTACAAGACGTGGATCGGGAAACAGGTTCAGGAAGATGGACGTTATGAGGACGGCGACGACGACGAGCAGTATTTGGATCATCGCCGAGAGTGCGAAGCTGAACCGCGGGCGGTTCTCGAGCACCTGTTGGAGAAACACTTTGGAGCGCTGCTCGGGCTTTTCTCCGTTTTCCCCGGTGAGGCGGCGTAGACCTACGTCGCTCAGTTGGCCGAACGACATATCGACCGTGGCCAGGAGGGAGAGCACGATGAGCAGCAGCAGCGTAAGCGCTATTTCAAGTTCCATCTATACAGGTGATAGTAAACGGTTAGGAGGGGAGTAGTAAATGGGTGCTTGAGCTCTAAATTCCGAGTTTCCTTCTCAACCGGAGTTCCAGGCGATTCATCTCGCCGTTGTCGGTTTCGTGGTCGTAACCGGAGAGGTGAAGCAGGCCGTGGAGGATGAGTTGCCCGACTTCGTCTTCAAACGTCAAATCGTTGTCTTTTGCTTGCGTCGCGGCTGTATCTACTGAAATCGCGATGTCGCCGAGGTTTGTGTCTTCATCACCGGCCGGGAAGGAAAGAACATCGGTGGCTTTATCAGTGTTACGGAATTGCTGGTTGAGTTTTCGTATGCTCTTGTCTGAGACGAAAGCGATCGTTACTGACGATCCGTGTTTCCCAATCGCGTCGAGCGCCTTTTCGGCAAACAGTGCCCACACTGAAGCATCAATCTTCTTGCCTCGCTGTCGATTGACGACTTCGACCATGGCTACATCGGGCTCTTGCGGATAGTGTGTTCCTCGTAGGCGCGGATGATCATCTGAACCAGCTTGTGACGGACCACGTCTTTTTCGGTGAAGTAGATAAACTCGATGCCTTCGAGGTTCGAGAGTATTCGTTCGGCTTCGATGAGGCCGCTGCGTTTTCCGGTCGGCAGATCGACCTGCGTGACGTCGCCGGTGATTACTGCTTTGGAGCCGAAGCCGATGCGCGTCAGGAACATCTTCATCTGTTCGCTGGTCGTGTTCTGGGCTTCGTCGAGGATGATGAACGCGTCTGACAGCGTGCGGCCGCGCATGAAGGCGAGCGGCGCAACTTCGATGACGCGCTTTTCGAGGAGCCGCGTCACGCGCTCGTAATCGATCAGATCGAAGAGCGCGTCGTAGAGCGGACGCAGGTACGGATCGACTTTGTCCTGGAGATCACCCGGAAGGAAGCCGAGTTTCTCGCCGGCCTCGACCGCGGGCCGAGCGAGGACGATGCGGTTCACCTGCTTCTGCATCAGCGCCTGCACGGCCATCGCCACGGCGAGATACGTCTTGCCTGTGCCGGCGACGCCGATGCCGAACACGACGTCCTTTTCCTGAATCGCCTGGATGTACTTGCGCTGGTTGACTGACTTCGGAGCGACCTGCTTCTTGCCGGCCGGGTTGAAGCGCGCTTTTGTGAAGTAATCGCGCAGGCTGAAGGCGCGGTCCTCGGCTATCTGCGCGAACGCCTCGCGCAGCTCTTTGTCGGTGAACTGCTTTCCTTCCTTAAATAGGTCTGAAAAATCCTCGAGGATGCGTTGGACTGTCTCGACGTCTTTGGGGTCGCCGTCTATTGAGACGTCCTGTCCCCGAGCGTCGATTCTGACGTCGAGGAGCGACTCCAGATACTTGATGTTCTGGTCGTGAACACCAAACAGCGTCTCCAAACCACGAGGCGGAAGCTCAATTTTCTTCAACTGAGGTAAACTTTCTCCTTCATTGACCACAGATTAACATGGGGGAGGCGTCCTTGACACTCACGAGGCACACACCTATACTCCTCCACTTGCGCCTGCGGGCGGGTGAGAAATATGCCAAATCATAAGTCAGCAGAAAAACGGGTGCGGCAGAGCGAAAAGCGGCGCACTATCAACAGAAGCAATCGTACCAAGGTCAGGACCTATATCAAGAAGCTGCGCTCGGCCCTGGATTCGAAACAGGACCTCGGGCAGGTGCTGCCGGAGACGATGTCTGTGATCGACAAGGCCGTGCAGAAGGGCGTGCTGCACGCGAATGCGGCGGCGCGCTATAAATCGAGATTGACGGTGCGAGCGAATCAAGCCGGCAAGTAGCGCAAGCAAAATTTCACGTTTTAAGCGAGGCGGATCGATATTCGGTCCGCCTCGCTTTTTGTTTAAATGAGGAGTGTGCCATGTACAGTTCAGAAGCCGAGATCGAAAACGTCGTTCGCGGGTTTGAGACTTGCGAAACCGACAAGGCGGAGTTCAAACATCCTCAGCATGTGACGGTCGCGGTCTGGTATCTACAGACGCTCGATGCGCAGGCCGCCGTTGAACGAATGCGAACAGGGCTGCTGCGGTTTCTCGATCATCATGGCGTTCCGCGAGAGAAGTACAGCGAACAAGTGACGGTGTTTTGGATCGAGTTGATTGCGGAGAAGCTGAGTGAACTTGGCGGCGAGCTATCGCTGGTCGAGAAGTGTAATCGCGTCGTCGAGGACTTTAACTCGACAACTCGCAAACCAGCAGCTCGAGTTGAAGCCGAGGAGTCGCTTGCGACGTCTTGATCGCCAGATCGGCGGCAGCGGTGAGCTGGATGCCGCGCGCGATCTTGCGTGCGTCGCTGCGTTGCAGGTTCGAAATGTAAGCATCGCGCTTGAACGGCGGCATCGAGATATTGCGAAACACTTCCTCGCGCCCGCCTTTCGTGATCAGATACTTTCCTAACGCAAGCCGGTGATAGTTGCCGGCGATCAGGCCGATGAGCATCACCGGTTCGGCGCCATCGTCGAGGAGCCGGTGCAGCACTTCGAGCGCGCGTTTACGATTGCCGGCAAGCAGGTGATCGCCGAGCTCGAAATTGGACAACTCGCGCGAGCGGCCGATTAATTCGTCGACGAGCTCCATCGAGATGCGTCCACCGTTATCGAGCGCAGCCGACGCCAACTTGTCGAGTTCGTTAGCGAGCGTCTGAACGTCCGTGCCGACCAAACCAATGATCTCGCTCAAGACGGAATCATCGACCGTCGTCTTCAAACTCTTCAGATAACTCTTTGCCCACGCCTTCGCTTCGCTGTCCTTGAGCGGCGAGAAATCGACGACGGTACAGAAGTCCAACAAAGCTTTCGTAGATTTCTTTCGCTTATCGAGATCGTCCGCGCTGAAGATCATCACCGTCGACGGCGACGGATTGCCGAGATACCTGATCAGCACGTCTTCATCCGCATCGCGCAGCCTCGCGAAATCGCGCACGCGCACCACGCGCCGCTCCGACATCATCGGCAACTGCTCCGCCGCGGCGATCGCGCTCTGGACCGCGTCGGTCAACAAGCTGAAACTCGCCTCGTTGAATTCACGAATCAGCGTGGCGTTGAGCGCCGTCTCGGCGATCTCACGCGCCGCGACGCCGCGGAGATATCGCTCCGGTCCAATCAGCAAGTACAACGGCTCGATCCCTTGACGCAACGATCGTTCGAGCTCTACTCGCGAAAGCGTTTTCATTTTCCGGTTTCGACTGCGTTGATGAGCGTGGACACGATGCTCTCGGCGAAGTTGCGCGACATGCGGAGGATCGCGGGATCCTCCTCGTTGAAGAAGCTGCGTGGGTCGCTGGCGAACTCATACTCGCCGCGAAACACAAAATTCTGATTGTCGTAAAGCACGCGGTTCTCGGTTTGGTCCCGGACAGTCACCGCCGCGCCGATAGTCACTTCAAAAATGCGCGCGCGTCCTTTGTCGTCGAGCAGCACGCCGGCGAAGTTGAAACTCTTGATGACGCCTTCGATCACCGCGTCGGCGCCTTCGCGATTTCCTTGCACGCGCAACCCGCGTCCGCGATGCACCAACTCCTTCATCACCGCGTCAGTAAAACGCGATTCGATCTTGTAGCGCAGCGCCTGGCTTTCCATCTGAAACGCCGGCACGGCGACAGTCTTGATGCGGGCAGGAAGCTGGTTCTTCGTCACCGGCTTGTAGCAGTCGGCGAAGCCGGAAACAAACGCGAGCATGAGTATGAAGAGGGAAATCCGGAGCGCTCTGGTCATCGGAGCAGGATAGTAACACGGATCGTCTCAACCGCCGCTTTCACGTCATGTACGCGGATGATGTGCGCGCCCTTCAGGACCGCGGCGGTGACGGTCGCCATCGTACCGTGAAGCCGGTCAGACGCAGGCGCGGGGTTGCCGTCGTCGTCCGCCAGTATCCGTCCGATGAACGACTTTCGCGAGGTCCCAATGAGCAGCGGATACTCTGGAAACGCAGCGATCAACTGGTCGAGTTTGGAGATCAGTTCGACGTTCTGTTCCTGACTCTTGCCAAACCCGATTCCCGGATCGATCACGATCGACTCGCGCTCTACTCCGCGCCGTTCCGCCATGTGAATACTGGCCCGCAGACTGCTCGTGACTTCTTCCATGATGTCCGCAACAGGCGGGAGACGGTGCATCGTGGCGGGCGTGCCGCGCGAGTGCATCAACACCAGACCGGCGCCGGCACGCGCCACGGCGTCTGCGACGTAGAAATCGAATCGAAGCGCTGAGATGTCGTTGACGATCGCGGCGCCCGCGTCCAGCGCAGCGCGCGCGACTTCCGACTTCGTCGTATCGACGGAGAGCGGCACCGCCGGGAAGCGCGCCGCCAACGCTTCTATCACCGGCACAACGCGTCCTATCTCTTCTTCCGCGGAAATCGGCTCGCCGCCAGGACGCGTCGACTCGCCGCCGATGTCTACAATGTCAGCGCCCTCTGAAACGAGCCGTTCCGCGTGGGCCAGCGCATCCTCGACGGAAAGAAACAGTCCGCCGTCGCTGAAACTGTCAGGGGTAACATTCAAAATGCCCATGATGAGCGGTCGCTCACCGATGGGCATTTTGTGGTTCTTGATCTGCCAGATCAAAGACTAACTACACTGACTAGGCCGGCGCCGGATTGCCGCCAGTGATTGGCGGTAGAAGCGGCTGCACGGGTTTCGGCGTCGGCTCCTTGAGCTTCGGACGATCCTGATCGCCGCCGTCGGAAACCGGCGGGTTCTCGTCGAGCGGCAAGCCGGCGACGATGCGTCGAATCTCGACTCCATCCAGCGACTCGCGCTCGAGCAAGCACTCAGCCAAACGAATCATCGTGTCGCGATTCTCTTCGATGATCGCCTTGGCCCGTTCAAACTGGGCGGTGACGATCTTCTTCACCTGCTCGTCGATCTTGATGGCAGTATCTTCGGAGAAGTCGCGATGCTGGGCGATCTCGCGTCCGAGGAAGATCTGCTCTTCCTTCTTGCCGAACGTGAGCGGTCCCATCTCGGACATGCCGTACTCGCAAACCATCGCGCGCGCGAGCTCGGTGGCCCGTTCGATATCGTTCGAAGCGCCGGTCGTGATGCTGCCGAGGAACGTCTCTTCGGCGATGCGTCCGCCCATCAGGATCGCGATCTGGCCCAACAGGTATTCCTGACTGTAGTTGTGCCGGTCGCCTTCCGGAAGCTGTTGCGTGACGCCCAGCGCCATGCCACGCGGAATGATCGTGACCTTGTGGACGGGGTCCGCGTTTGGCACTTTCAGACCAACGAGCGTATGGCCCGCTTCGTGGTACGCAGTGACGCGCTTCTCCTCGTTCGAGATCACCATGCTCTTGCGTTCCGCGCCCATCAGCACCTTGTCTTTCGCCAACTCGAAGTCGCCCATCGCGACGAGCTTCTTGTTGTAGCGCGCTGCATTCAAAGCGGCTTCGTTGACGAGGTTGGCGAGATCGGCGCCGGTGAATCCGGGTGTGCCGCGGGCAATCACCGAGATGTCGACGTCTTCGCCGAGCGGAATCTTGCGTGTGTGGACCTTCAGGATGCCTTCACGTCCGCGAACGTCGGGACGCGAAACCACAACCCGTCGATCAAATCGCCCAGGCCGCAGCAAGGCGGGGTCGAGAACGTCCGGACGATTGGTCGACGCGATCAGGATCACGCCGTCGTTCGATTCGAAGCCGTCCATTTCGACGAGCAACTGGTTCAACGTCTGTTCGCGTTCGTCGTGTCCGCCGCCAAGACCGGCGCCACGATGACGACCGACGGCGTCGATCTCGTCGATGAAGATGATGCACGGCGCGTTCTTCTTGCCCTGTTCGAACAAGTCGCGAACGCGCGACGCGCCAACGCCGACGAACATCTCGACGAAGTCGGAACCGGAGATCGAGAAGAACGGAACGTTCGCTTCACCGGCGATCGCGCGGGCCAGCAATGTCTTGCCAGTTCCCGGCGGTCCCATCATCAAGACGCCCTTGGGAATGCGCCCGCCGAGTTTCTGAAACTTCTGCGGTTCCTTCAGGAACTCGATGATCTCCTGTAGCTCTTCCTTCGCCTCCTCAACGCCCGCGACGTCTTTGAACGTCACGCGCTTCTGCTGGTTGTTGAGTAGTTTTGCCCTCGACTTCCCAAACGAAAGCGCCTTGTTCCCGCCAGATTGCATCTGGCGCAACATAAATATCCAGATGGCGATGATAAATAGCAGAGGCGCCCACGTTATCAGCATGGGCCAGATGTAACTGCTGCTCGATTCCTCCTCTACTCTCGGTACGCGAGGCCGTCCGTCGACAACTTCGCGCGCAGCTTTCAGCAGGTCGTTCTTCGCGGGGTCGTTTGATAACGCGACTCTATATTCCTGATTGTTATTATCGATTGCGACAGTTTCAGTCTGCTTAACCGTCAACTGTTTCAACTGGCGAGCCTGGATCATCTGATCCAACTTCGTCAGGTCCACATTCGAATAACTCGTGCCGCGCGGATTCACCAGCTTGTAGAGCAGAACCGCGCCGGCGATTATTAAAAGCCAAAATACAATTTGTCTTGCCGTAGAACTCAAATTCATCAACGCCTCCGACGCCGATAATACCTTATCAGGCCGTCATTTGTCGCCGTCCAGCCTGACTCTTACGCATCCCTTGGATGCGCGGTAGTCAGTATATCGTTTCCGAACCGCGGATCTAAGAAATTTTGCCCTGATCCGCGGCTTCAAACACTAATCGACCCCTTTTCCTTGTAACGCGCGATCCGCCCGGCAATTGCACCACTCGACCTCCAGCCGCGCCTTCCAACAACTTCTCGACCGCTAAAAGATGAACCATTTCGAGCCGCCGTGTGTTTCCTCGCCCTTCAGCCAGCCACTGCCGCAACGCCCGGCGCCGCAGTGCCGGCGGCGCATTCGCGAGCACCTTTACGTCAAGAGCAGGCGTTCCGGTTTCATCTTCAACGTGATCTAACACCGCCGCCCGCCGCAATAGTGCATCGGAATCGTTGAGCAGGACGGCGGCGTCTTCGCGGAGCTGACTGGCCGTGCGAGACAGGGCTTCGACGATCTTGTTGTTGAACGACTGCATCAGCGGCAGCAGTTGCTGGCGGACTTTCACGCGCGCAAACTTCTGATCTTCGTTCATTTCATCGCGCAAAAACTCGGTTTTGCGGAGACGGCAGTAGGCTTCCGTGTCGCTGCGGCGCGCCCAGAGCAGGGGCCGCACCAGTTTGATCGACTTGCTCTTGCCCAGGGGCCGGATCTGTTCCATTCCGCCCAGTCCTGCGCCGGCGCTGCCGCGCATCAGGCGCAACAGGACTGTTTCCGCCTGGTCGTCCATCGTGTGACCTGTCAGGACGTAGTTGGCTGACTTTCGTTTCGCGGTGCGCTCGAGAAAGGCGTAGCGCGCCTCGCGTGCCGCCTGTTCGAGGTTGCCGTCGGTCGAGCTGGCGAGCTCCGCGACCTTGCTGCGGCCGATGACAGAGTCGTAACCCAGTTTCTCCGCCAGTGCCGCGACCCACTTGGCGTCGGCAGGGCTCGCCGGTCTCAGTTTGTGATCCAAATGCGCGACACAGATGTTGATCCCGAGCTTGCCGCTGTTTTTGAGCTCGTGGAGTGCGAGTAGAAGCGCGGTCGAGTCGGCGCCGCCGGAAACGGCGACGACGACCGTCTCGTCCGACATCGGGAGTTTGTGCTTCCGCCATTCGACCAGTAACAGGCTGGAAAACTGACTGAGGCGCGGGCGTCTGAAAGTTGGGTTTCGCATTTGCGAGGCAATTCTCAAACTCCCGCCCGCTCAGGTCAACCGCGGATGAACACGAACCTGCGACATTTTGTTGAAAGATTCGCGTCGTTTCTCGTTTAGAAGACTTAACGCTTCGTTATCCCGGCTCCGCAACAAGGGGGGACTGCTAATGAGAGTGGAAAATCACATACGCTTCAACGAATGGCTGCTTGGCTCGACGATTTTATGCCACTCGTGCGGCTGCCTTTGGCTCGTTCCAGCAGCGCAAAAACAGGACAGCTATCTGTGCCGTCAATGCGGCAGTGAGGTAACAAACAAATCAACGCAGACCAGCGGCGAGCAGGTCGAAAAAGCACCTGAATAACGATAACTTCAGCGGCTGCCACAAAAGCAAAAATCGCGGTGTTTCCTCTCTAGAGCCGCAGTCCGTCCGGATTTCACAGATCCTCCAGAATCGGTGTAATCTGTGCTTCTCCCAATTCTTGTATAGAGGTTCCTGATGAAACTTAGAACATTCTTTGCCGCGCTTCTACTGGCGCTCTTCAGCCTATCCACTCTTCACATGCCGGCGCTTGCCGAAGAGGGCATGTGGACGTTCAACAACGTCCCGCGCGCCGAGATCAAGCGGAAATACAACTTCGAGATCACCGACGAGTGGCTGAATAACGTCCGCCTCGCTTCCGTCAGGTTCAACAACGGCGGCTCCGGTTCCTTCGTCTCCGCCAATGGGCTCGTGCTGACGAACTACCACATCGTGGAAGACATCGTCGCCCAGGTGAGTACGCCGGAAAAGGATTACGCGAAGGAAGGATTCCTCGCCAAAACGCGCGCGGAAGAGATCAAAGCGCCGAGCCTCGAGCTGAACGTTCTCATGAACATCGAAGACGTCACCGCTCGCGTGAATGCCGGCGTGAAAGAAGGAATGTCCGACGCCGACTCGTTTACCGCGCGCCGCACGGCCATCAGCGAGATTGAAGCAGAGTCGACCAAAGCGACGGGTCTGCGTTCCGACGTCGTTACGCTCTACCAGGGCGGTCAATACAATCTCTATCGCTACAAGAAGTACACGGACGTTCGGCTGGTCTTCGCTCCTGAATTTCAGGCAGCATTCTTCGGCGGCGATCCCGACAACTTCAACTTCCCGCGCTACAACATCGACATGGCGCTGGTTCGCGTTTATGAAAACGGCCAGCCGGTGAAACCCGAGCACTACTTCAAGTGGTCCACCGCGGGCGCGAAGGAAGGCAGCCTCGTTTTCGTGACGGGCCATCCGGGATCGACGTCGCGACTCAACACCGTCGCCCATCTCGAGCAACTGCGCGACACGAGCATCCCGATCATCATTCGGCTGCTCGAACGGCGCGAAGCCTTGCTGAAGAAATACATGGCGATGGGCGAAGAACAAACGCGCCAGAGCCAGAGCGACCTGAACAGCATTCAGAACAGTTTGAAGGTTTATCGCGGTCAGCTCGCCGGACTGAAAGAACCGTCATTGCTCGCGCGCAAACAGAAGGAAGAAGCTGCGCTGCGCAAGTCCGTTGCGGCGACTCCCGAACGCCAGAAGATGTACGGCGGCGCGTGGGACACGATCGCCGCCGCCCACAAGACGTACCCGACTTACATCCGCGAACGCAGAATCTTCGATCAAGCGGCCGGGTTCAATACGAGTTATTTCAACATGGCTCGCGCTCTCGTTCGGCTCGCGACGGAGAGTGAGAAACCGAATGCTGAACGGCTGCCTGAGTACACCGATGCGCGTCGCGCTTCATTGGAGTTGGGGCTCTATTCACCCGCTCCGATCCACGACGATTTCGAAAAACTCAAGCTCGCCGACTCGCTCGGTTTCATGGTCGAGCTTCTCGGCGCCGATCATGCCCTCGTGAAGCAAGTGCTCGACGGCAAGTCGCCGGAAGAGCGTGCGAACGAGATGATTACCGGCACGAAATTGAAAGACGTCGCGTTCCGCAAGCAGTTGGCTGCAGGCGGGCGCAAGGCTATCGAAGAGTCGACGGATCCGATGATCGTCGTCGCGCGTCTCATCGATGCAAAGGCTCGCGAGACTCGCAAACGTTACGAGAGTGAAGTGATCGGCGTTGAGCGCGCGAATTACGCGAAGATCGCGCGCGCGTTGTTCGACACCGAAGGCACGAAGCTCTATCCGGACGCGACGTTCACGCTGCGACTTTCGTACGGAACGGTCCAGGGCTACACGGAGAACGGCAAGAAGGTCGCGCCGTTCACGACGCTCGGCGGTCTCTACGCTCGTGCGGACCAGTTCAAGCACCAGTTCCCGTGGGTGCTGCCGCAGCGATGGATGCAGAAGAAGTCGGCGCTCAATCTTGACACGCCGTTCAACTTCGTTTCGACGAACGACATCATCGGCGGCAACTCCGGTTCGCCGACGATCAATCAGAACGGCGAGCTCGTCGGGCTGATCTTCGACGGCAACATTCAGTCGCTCGTCGGCGACTTCATGTACGACGGATCGGTGAATCGAGCGATCTCGGTCGATTCGAGAGGAATGCTGGAGGTCTTAACGAAGGTCTTCGGCGGAAACGAGGTCGCGTCAGAGCTGACTGGAAAAGCTATGTCCTCAGTCGCGACGCCTTAAGCTCCGTGGCTTTTCGCTTGCGGGAGTCACATGGAATCGGAAATTGAAAAAATTCCTTTCCACTGAACCTCCAGCAAGCGGGAAACACATGGAAGATGAAATGAGGCCTAGGCTTTAACCAACCCGGCGTACTTCTCGACCAGTTTTTTCTGGCCGTAACCGGGGAAACTAACGGTCAATTTCGCGGACTCGCCGGCGCCTTCCCGCCGGAGCACGAGTCCGCGACCGTATTTTGAGTGCTTCACATACGATCCGGGTACGAACTCACCGGATGAGGTCGCTGAAGTTGGCGGCGGGGAAGGCCGGACCGGTTTCGGTTCAGGCGACTGACCCATCTGCCGGTTGCGCTGCTTGAAAAACTCGGCAATCGAATCGACGCTGTCGTAAGTCTTGCCCATGTACTTCTTCTTCTCTCTGCGCGGCTCTTCCGGCGGCGCCACCTCGAGTGCGTCGGCATCGCGGCGAAAGTAGAGCCACGACTTCCCAAGCGAAAGATCCTCGAGCAACTCGCTCGGCATCTCGTTCAAAAACTGCGACGGCTCAGACGCTATCTCTTCACCGTAAACTCGACGCTTCATCGCGTGCGTCACATAAAGATAACGCTCGGCGCGCGTCATCGCCACGTACGCCAGACGCCGTTCCTCTTCCAAATCTTCCGGATCGGTTGCCGAGCGTGAATGCGGAAACAGACCATCTTCCAGCCCGACGATGAAGACGAGCGGAAACTCGAGCCCCTTCGCGGAGTGGACCGTCATCAACGTCACCGGCGCGTCGCGTTTGTAATCGTCCTGATCGGAAACGAGCGCCGAGTGGTCGATAAACTCGCGCAGGCCTTCGATTCCCTGATCGTCGTAGTCAACGGCGGCGTTGACGAGCTCCTGTAAGTTCTCGAGACGTCCTTCGGCCTCGTCGGTTTTTTCGGACCGCAGCCAGTATTCGTACCCAGTCTCGACAAGCGCGGCGCGCACGACGTCAGACACGGGCGAAGTCGAATCAGGGTTCTCGCTTGCCCCCGGGTTCTCGTTTGTCGCCAGCTCGCCCAAACGCGTCACGATGTTGCGGAAGTTGCGCAACGCGTTGACCGCGCGCGCGCCGAGTTTTTCCGGGTCCTTGATGACGAGGTCGATCGTCTCCCATAACGAGACGCCGTAGTCTTTCTGTCGTCGCTCTATCTCCTCCATCGTCGTGCGCCCGATGCCTCGCGGCGGACTGTTGATGACGCGATCGAGCGCGATCGAATCGTTCGGATTCAGCGCGAGTTTCAGATACGCGATGATGTCGCGCACTTCCATTCGTTCGTAGAAACTGAAACCGCCGAGGATGTTGTACTGAAGACCGGCGCGGCGCATCGCCTCTTCAAACACGCGCGATTGTGAGTTGGTGCGGTAAAGCACGGCGGCGCGCAGATCGAATTCGTCGCGCAGGTGTTCGAGAATCTTGTTTGCGACCCAGCGCGCTTCCGCCTCCGCGTCGTACGCCTGGTAGTAACCGACGCGTCCGCCGCGCGGGTTCGAGGTCCAGAGAGTTTTTCCTTTGCGCTGGCGGTTGTTCTTCACGACCGCGCCCGCGATGTCGAGGATCGTTTGCGTGGAACGGTAGTTTTGTTCGAGACGGATGATCTTCGTTCGCGGAAAGTGGACTTCGAAGTTGAGTATGTTGCTGATGTCGGCGCCGCGCCATTTGTAGATCGACTGGTCTTCGTCGCCGACGACGGCGATGTTTTGCTGTTTCTGAGTCAACAGGCTGATGAGATCGAACTGTAGCGCATTGGTGTCCTGGTACTCGTCGACGAGAATGTAGCGAAACTTGTTGTTGTACTTCTCGCGCACTTCCGGAACGTTGCGCAGGAGCTTCACTGTCTTGATCAGCAGATCGTCGAAATCGAGAGCGTTGTTAGAGTGCAGACGATCTTCGTACATCTGGTAAACACGGGCGATTGCAGCGCGGCGCTCGTCGCCGTATTCGGCGCGTGCCGCGAATGCGCGCGTGTCTTCGGCGCGGTTTTTCGCCGAGCTGATCGCCGACTGCGCCGCGCGATGGCCGAGTGATTTCTCGTCGTAGCCGATGTCCTTGAGGCACTGGCGAATGAGACGAAGCGAGTCATCCTGATCGTAGATCGTGAATCGGCGCGTGTAACTGTCGTTCAGCTTTTCGATGTCCTGCCGCAGGATGCGCACGCACAAACTGTGGAACGTCGAAACGAGCGGCAGGCTGGAGTCGTCGCGGGCGTGCAGCAGTCGTTGCACTCGCACGCGCATCTCTTCGGCGGCTTTATTGGTGAAAGTAACGGCGAGGATGTTCCAGGTCGGGACTTTCTTTTCGGCGATGAGATAAGCGATGCGATGCGCAATGACGCGCGTTTTGCCGGAACCTGCTCCGGCAAGAATCAGGAGCGGCCCCTCGGTGGCGAGCACAGCTTCGCGCTGCTGTTCATTCAGTTGTGATAGAAATTCCGAATCCACAAGCTTTGTTTGCATTTAAGCACAAGCGCAGGACTTCACAAAATCGGTGTCATCCGTGGTTCCATTTTGAGCGCAAGAACCGGATAGCTCAGTCGTGATTGGTGGTTTAACATACGTTCCGTGATGCAAACCGAACGAATGTGGGAAGCGGTAGCTGCGAAAGATTCGCGGTTCGACGGTCAGTTTGTGTTCGCGGTCACTTCGACGAAGATTTATTGTCGTCCGTCGTGTCCGTCGCGGCGTCCGCGCCGCGAGCGCGTCAAGTTCTTCGACTTACCTGACACAGCAGAGCAGGCCGGGTTTCGCGCCTGTTTACGTTGCGAGCCGCGTCACGCGCGCATGCTCGATCCGCAGGTCGCACTCGTGCAGCGCGTCTGTCGTTTTCTCGACGCGAGTCAAACGGAGAAGGTGAAGCTCGCAGACCTCGCATCGCACGCCGGCGTCAGCACGTTTCATTTGCAACGCACGTTCAAACGCATCATGGGAATCAGTCCGCGGCAGTATTTGACCGCGCGGAGGTTTGGAAACTTCAAGACGCTCGTACGCGAAGGAGAACCGGTGACACAGGCGCTTTACGATTCAGGTTTCAACTCCAGCAGCCGCCTTTACGAACACGCTCCGCAAGAGCTCGGCATGACGCCGGCGACTTACGGACGCGGCGGACAAGGAACAAACATCAGTTACACGATCGTCACGTCGCCGCTCGGGCGTCTGCTGGTTGCAACGACTGAACGCGGCGTCTGCGCAGTGCGCATGGGCGACACCGACGTCGAACTTGAAAACGATCTGCGCGCCGAGTTTCCGGCCGCAAACATACAACGCACCGACTCGGCTTTACGTGAACCGGTGCAGAAGATTCTTCGCCACCTGACCAACAAAGAGCCGCGGCTCGATCTGCCGCTCGACATCAGATCGACTGCGTTTCAGCGTCAGGTGTGGGAGAAACTGCGTGCGATTCCATACGGTCAAACAGTGTCGTACGGCGACGTCGCAAAGTCGCTCGGAAAACCGGGAGCGGTGCGCGCCGTCGGCCGCGCATGTGCGACCAATCCGGTCGCGCTCGTGATTCCGTGTCATCGCGTTGTGCGCGAAGATCAAACTCTCGGCGGTTATCGCTGGGGCCTTGAACGCAAGCAGAAACTGCTCGAACGCGAACGCCACAAATGAACGACGGAAAAATGCGTAGGTCCTTTTTGTCTCCGCGTTGCGCGTTACATGGTTGGCGGGGGGCAAACGGGGCTTACGTGGGAGGCACGCACAGGGGAAGCAGTGCCGCTCCGTTTGCCCCGAGGGGATGTGCCGTCAGTAATAGAACGGCGGAACCACGGTCGCCCTTTCGACGGGCCTGTGCGGAAGTAAGTCGGAGAAGCCCGAGATCCATCCTTCCAGCTCCACCAGCGGCAGTGAAGACGTGTCGACCAGTCGCGGAAGTTTGTATGGGTCGGAACGGTTCGTCGCTAAACCAGGTTCGCAGGTTGTCGCCGACGTCACTTCACCGGCTTCAAGCCACGGCGCGTAGCACGGCGCATACAATCCATTCGGATATGAAAAATGATGCGGCAGTTGCGTGAACGCGCTGATGAAGTTGCGGTTCTCCTCCAACTCGTGCAGAAACGACTCGCGAGTTTTCGGCGCATGATGGCGATGCGTGTGTAGCTGCACGTTAACGCCCGCAGCGCTGATCTCGGCTAACTCCTCGACCGACATCAGGTGCAAGATGCGTTTCGAGAGGATTCCCTGGTAGTCCACGCTCAACCGTCCGGCGATGTTCGTCAGAAGTTCGTCCTTTTGCTCCGCCGAAAACTTCGCCTCCCTCGAGAAGCTCCGTATGGCCATCGTCGCCCGTTGACGGTCGACCGCGTCGCGGAGATCAAACTTGACGAACCCATTCATCAGGCCCTCCACGTTGAGTACAGCGCCCCTGCCTTTCCACATCAGGTAAGAGCACATGACGTCGAAGACGGGCCGGTTGTATTTAGAGTAATAACTCGTCAAATAAACGGTCGCCGGCAAATCAAACTCACGTAGAATCGGAAATGCGCGGCTGTAGAAATCAGCAGGGCCATCGTCGAACGTGATGACGACGCTACACGGCGGCAGCGTCCCGGTCCATAGCTTCTCCAGCGCTTCGGCCAGCGGGAACACGTTCGCATTGCAGTCTTTCAGCGCCTGCATGCGGCCGCGAAAATGTTCGGGAGTGATATAGAGATCCGGGTTCCAAAGATGCTCGTCCTCGACTGAGACGCCGTGGTAAGCCAGTATCAGCAGTCGATTCCTGCGCCAATTGCTGCGGCTCAGAGCGTGAAAGATCCCTATAGATTTTCCGACATTGAGTGTCAGTAATTTAGCCGTCTTGAGGATACTCATCGAGGCCCCGCTTGATAGTGGTTTCGTGACAAAACCGAAGTCCGTAAAACTACTGGTTGAGGGTTTTGGGGCATGAATAAAATCATAGTTCCGCGAATTACGCAATGTTTAGCGAGGCCTCAGACTACCACCGGCTGGAACTGTCCATAGCGACCAATCCGCAGGATTCGCGGAGGATCATGCCGCCGGTCGACGCGAAGCACCGCCGCATACTCGACGTCGGGTGTGGGGCAGCGCAAACGCTGATCGGTTGCTCGCTCGCCGAAGACGTGTTTGCCGTCGGCGTCGACGTGGATTATTCAGCGCTCGCATTGGGAAAAGAGTTTACCTCCAGTGTTGATTTCGTGCTCAGCCGCGGTGAGTCTCTGCCTTTCAAGGACGAATCTTTCGATCTCGTGATCAGCCGCGTCGCGCTGCCCTACATGCATATCGCGACGGCGTTGTCGGAGTTCGCGCGGGTCACGGCGGCGGGAGGAGATCTGTGGCTCGTGCTGCACCCGTTCAGCATGACGATCAAAGAGCTCGGAACAAATCTCGCCGGCTTTCAACTTAAGTCCGGGCTCTATCGTACGTGGGTGCTGCTGAACGGCATCGCCCTGCACTTTCTCGGATCTCAGTTGCCCTGGCCGTCGAACCCGCCTCGTTACGAGACCTACCAGACAAACAAACAGATGCGCCGAGCGTTGCGCGCAGCCGGCTTCGATCGGATTCGAATCAGCCGCGAGAACCACTTCGTCGTCACCGCCCGGAAAGGCAGCGTTTGATTATTCCACCGTCACGGATTTCGCAAGGTTGCGTGGTTGATCGACGTCGCAACCGCGGCGCACCGCGATGTGATACGCGAGCAGTTGCAGCGGAATGATCGAGAGAATCGGCGACAGCAGATCGCTAGACGCTGGAATCTCGATCACGTGGTCCGAAACGACTGACGACATCGTGTCGCCTTCCGTCAGCACCGAGATCACGATGCCTTCGCGGGCCTTCACCTCGACGATGTTCGAGTGAGTCTTTTCATAACGAAGCTCGGAAGCGCGGTTGCCGCCCTCACGCGTGTTGATGAAGAGCACCGGCAGTCGCTCGTCGATCAGCGCGTTAGGACCATGCTTCATCTCACCCGCCGGATATCCTTCAGCGTGAATGTAAGAGATCTCTTTCAACTTCAACGCGCCTTCGAGTGCGACGGGGAAGTTGATGCCGCGTCCGAGGTACAGAAAGTCGGTGGAACGGAAGAACTCTTTCGACAGCTCCTCGATGCCGTCTGAATCGTTCAGCAAGTGTTCGAGTTTGACAGGCAGCTCCGCTAATTCCTGCGCGTGAAATCGCGCCTCCGCTTCACTCAACGTGCCGCGCACTTCGCCGAGATAGAGACCCAGCAGGTAAAGCGCGATCATCTGGCTGGTGAACGCCTTCGTCGAGGCGACGCCGATCTCCGGCCCGGCGTGCGTCAGTATCGTTCCGTCTGCCTCGCGGACGATCATCGAGCCCTGCACGTTGCAGATCGCCAGCACGCGCGCGCCCATCTCTTTCGCCTCGCGCAGCGCGGCGATCGTGTCGGCCGTCTCGCCTGACTGAGAGATGACGAGCAGCAGTGTCTTCTCGTCCATCACCGGATCGCGATAACGAAACTCCGAGGCGTAATCGACGTCCACGGGCACGCGCGCGAGTTGCTCGATCATGTACTTGCCTGCGAGGCCCGCGTGCCACGACGTGCCGCACGCGGCGATCTTGATCGACGTGAAGCGCTTGAAGTCCGATTCGGTGATGTTCGCCATCTCGTCGAGAAACACGCGTCCGGTGTCGAGCGAGATGCGGCCCTGCACGGTGTCGCGAACGGAGCGCGGCTGCTCGTAAATCTCCTTGAGCATGAAATGCTTGAAGCCGCCCTTTTCCGCCATGATCGGGTCCCACGTGATCCGCTGGATCGACGGTTGGACCGTGTTGCTTTCGAAGTCGGTGACGCGGACGGCGTCTTTGTTGATGACGGCGATCTCGCCGTCGCCGAGGAAAAAGACGTCGCGGGTGTGGTGCAGGATCGGCGGGATGTCTGACGCGACGAAGAACTCGCGGTCGCCGAGCCCGATGACGACTGGTGGCCCCTGGCGCACGGCGATGATCGTGTCCGGCTCGTCGGCGTTGAGGATTGCGAGCGCGAAGATGCCGCGCAGCTCGACCATCGCGGAGCGGACTGCTTCTTCGAAGTTGTGGTTCTGTCGCAGGTATTCTTCGATGAGGTGCGCGATGATCTCGGTATCGGTTTCAGTGACGAAGCGGTGGTCGGTGTGACGCAGGCGCTCTTTTAGTTGGAGATAGTTTTCGATGATGCCGTTGTGGACGACGACGACGCGGCCGGTGCAGTCGCGATGCGGGTGCGCGTTCTCTTCGGTCGGGCGGCCGTGGGTGGCCCAACGCGTGTGGCCGATGCCGTACGTGCCGTCGAGCGGGCTCAGGCGGATCGTCTCTTCGAGATTGCGCAGTTTTCCTTCGGCGCGGCGAATCTCGAGATCGTGGTTTTCGTTAACGACGGCGATGCCGGCGGAGTCGTAGCCGCGATATTCCAGCTTTCGCAGTCCGTCGATGATCAGCGGCACGACCTGTTTGTTTCCTACGTAACCAACAATTCCACACATAGTTTTTTTCGTTTACAAGTGTCTCCCGCTTGCGCGAGGTCGGTGTAAAGGGATTCCTTAATTTCCCTCTACATGTGTCTCCCGCTTGCGCGAGGTTCACATCTATTTCAACTTCTTCTTCACTTCAGCCGGTACGCCCGCAACGAGCGAATCCGGTGGCACGTCTTTTGTCACCACTGATCCGGCGCCGGTCACCGAGCGTGCGCCGACGGTCACAGGCGCCACGAGCATCGTGTCCGAACCGATCTTAACATCCTCTTCGACGATCGTTTCGTGCTTGCGCGTTCCGTCGTAATTGCACGTGACGGTCCCGGCGCCGATGTTCGTCCGCTCGCCGATCGTCGCGTCTCCCAGATACGACAGATGCATCGCCTTGACGCCCCGTTTCAATCGCGACTTCTTCACTTCAACGAAGTTGCCCACCGTCGCCTTGTCTTCGAGCACCGCGTTCATCCTGAGATGCGCAAACGGCCCGACAGAACAGTTCGCACCGATCTCGGAATCGACAATGAGCGAATGATCTTTAACCGTGACGTCGTTTCCAAGGCGCGAGTCGGTGATGCGGACGCCGGAGCGAATCACACATCCCTCACCAATAACCGATTTGCCTTCGATCGAAACATCCGGATAGATGACGCAGTCGCGCCCAACCTCCGCGTCGGGCCCGATGTACACGTGCGACGGATCGATAAACGTCACACCCGTTTCCATCATCAACCGCCTGATCGTGTTCCGCCGCAGCAGATTTTCAAACTCAGCCAACTCGGCCCTCGTGTTGATCCCCGAAACCTCGCGCGGATCGTCGTGCACGTAAACGCTGACCGTCCCGCCAAGCGACAGCATGATCTCCGCGACGTCCGTCAGGTAATACTCGCCCTGATCGTTCGCCGGTTCGACTCGCCGCAGCGCCTGAAACAAGTCACGCGCTTCGAAGCAATAGATTCCGCTGTTGATCTCTCGTATTTGCCTTTGCTCCGGGGTCGCATCTCGTTGTTCGACGATGCGCGCGAAAGAGCCGTCTTCAGCGCGGACGATGCGTCCGTACCCAGTCGGATTCGCCATCTCGACGCTGAGAATCGAACACGCCGCGCCCTTCTCGCGATGATGGTCGATCAGCTTCTGTAACGTCTCAGTGCGAACCAGCGGCATGTCGCCGTACAACAGCACGATTAGCGAATCGGAGTTTTCCAGCAGACCGCGAGTAGACTCGACGGCATCGCCGGTGCCTCGTTGTTTCGCCTGGACCGCAAAGCTCGCCTTCTCGCCAACAGCCTCGAGGACCACGTTCTCGACTTCCTCTGCCTGATGCCCGACGACGACCATGATCGTCTCCGGATCCAACCTGTTCGCCGTTCGCACGACGTGCGTGATTAGCGGCAGACCGCCGAGCTCGTGCAGCACCTTCGCGCGCTGCGACTTCATGCGCGTCCCAAGTCCGGCCGCGAGTATCACCACGCTGAGTTTGTCCCGCTGTGAATTATCGTTGATCAAGAAACGTTCTCCGCGATAGGACTTAGACCGCAACCGGCGCATGCGACAGCGCTCGCTGCCGGCACTTCAGCACGACCTGCGCCAGCCGGCCCGAGTGATGCCGTACTTTCTCGCTGCCGTCGAGCAAGTCGCCGCGCATGATCTGGGTCGCTTGATCGAGCGCGTCGTCGATTGGGTCGTCGATGCCGATCTGGTAAGCGCCTTCGGCGGCGTAACGTTCCGCCTGCTCGCTGCTGATGCGGCGATCGTTGACGACGACGAAGTCGAAATGAATTTCAGGGGCGTACTTTTTGACGGTCTCGAGGTGCGCGCGCGCAGTGTAGCCGTCAGTCTCGCCCGGCTGCGTCATCAGGTTGTTGATGAAGATCTTCGTCGCCGAGCTTGCGCCAATTACGCGCGCCACCTGCGACACCAGCAGGTTCGGCAAGATGCTCGTGTAGAGCGAACCCGGACCAACCGTGATGATGTCCGCAACGCGAATCGCCTTGAGTGCCTGCGGCAGCGGCAGACATTGTTCCGGTTCGAGCAGCAGCCGGCGAATCGGGACTTTCGACGCCGAGATCTGAGTCTCGCCGCGCACGATCGAGCCGTCTTCCAACTCCGCCGCCAACCTGACGTCGCTCAGCGTCGCCGGATAGATGTGTCCCTTGCTCGCGATGACTTCTGAAGAGAGGCGAATCGCTTCCGTGAAGTCGCCGGTGATCTCGGTCAGCGCGGCCAGGAACAGATTTCCAAAACTATGCCCGCCGAGTCCGCCGTCGCCGCGAAAGCGATGTCTGAAAAGACGCGAGATCAGGTTCGAGTCTTCGGAGAGCGCGATCATGCAGTTGCGGATGTCGCCGGGCGGGAGCATCTGCAGCTCGTCGCGCAAGCGTCCCGAACTGCCGCCGTCGTCGGAAACGGTGACGATCGCGGATAGGCTATCGATCCAGATCTCCTGATCGGTTTTGCCGACTAACTGTTTTAATCCGGCCAGAAGCGTCGATAACCCGGTGCCGCCGCCGATGGCTACAAGTTTTTGCAAATCAAGCTCCTGGTAACACGGATCTGGGAACGCAGGATATATTACCGTTCTTAGGAGGGATTACTGAAAATGAGCCGATCGAAATCGGGATCATTGCGTAGCGGGTTCAGGTCGTGATCGTGTTGCGCGCGGACGCGGAGATTGGGCTGAATAGCGAGCGCGCGTTGCAGCGACTCGAGCGCGAGATCGATGGAACCGAGACGGGCGCGGGTCGCAGCGAGTCCATAATGAATGTGCGCTGCTTCCGGTTCGCGTTTGAGTGCTCGCTCAAACATCTCCTGCGCCGCAACGTATTCGCCGCGGTTCAGTTCGATGACGCCGCGATCGTAAAGCGAGTCGGCGTCGCGTGGAAGCATGCTTTCCGTTCGCAGCCGCGATTCCGCGATCGCCAGGTACGTGCGCGCGCGGGCGGCCACTTCCGAAACCTGTGAAAACTTGTCGACGAGGACCCGAAACTGGTTGCGGGCCTCGGCGAACCGGCCTCTGACAAATTCTTTATGAGCGCGTTCGAAAGCTCCCAGTGCAGCCGACTCGTCTTGCGTAGGTTGACGCGGCGGAGGCGGCGCCTGAATGGGTCGAACTGCTCTCACGGCCGCGAGCTTGTGCGTCTTTTTGACTCTCGGAACTTCCACCTTCTTCGCGGCTGCTTTCCGAGCGACCGGCTTCGGAGCGGCCTTTCGCGCCTTGGGTGCCGGTTTCGCCTTTGCGGTGGTCTTTTTCGCAGCAGTCGACTTCACGGCCTTGCGAGCGGCCGGCTTCGCGGCGCTGAGGCGTTTGGCCTGGGCTTTAACCGCCGGTTTGGCGGCAGCCGGCTTCGCTTTGACAGCGCGCTTCGCGGTCTTTGCGGCAGGTCGCTTTGCTTTTGAACGTGTAGGGGACCGTCGCAAGCCTTTTGTGAGACTGCTACTCATGGGTCGGAATCTCAAAAGGCTGCTCACGTTGAGTGAGCAGCCGCCGGAATCGCCCGCAGCTTACCATAGCTCGGCCCCTAAATCAACGAACACAAGTAGTTGCGGGTGCTTTAACCGTAAGAAACTCAACCTTTTCCTCAAATGTGCAAACAAAGAAAAACACTTGAAGGTCATTGTTGGCTATGTTAAAGTGCGTTTGGCTTATGGGGGTCTAAACGACCTCTGCGCCTGGCCCCAACCGAATTAGTAACCTCTTTTAGTTGCAAAACTTGCGATAGCGAACCAGGCGCTTCAAGTTCAACTCTCCAGGTAGAAATCCCCGCCCGGTCTTCAACGACGAGTCGCATAATGGCAGATACACCGATCCTGTTGCGCGAGCAGCAATACCATCAGATAAAAGCCGTCCTGGCCCGGTTGCGGATGGATTCATCCGCCAAGGTGGTCTTCCTGGTGGACAAAGACGGTCAGGAGATCGCTTCTCAGGGAGAAGTGGGAAATCTTGACACAACCAGTCTGGCGTCTCTCGCGGCCGGCAACGTCGCCGCCACGGGAGGAATGGCGCAGCTCATCGGCGAGAAGGAATTTCCGACCCTTTCTCACGAGGGCGAAAAAGAGAGCATTCACATCTCCGTGGTTGGCAGGCTCCTGCTGGTCGTCGTCTTCGACGAGCGTTCCAGTCTCGGCCTGGTCAAACTGCGGAGCAAGCAAGTCTCCCACCAGTTAGCGACGATGTTCGAAGAGATCGCTGCTGGAGATTTCGACGAGGAGTCGCCCTTCGCCGGCATTACCGACGAAGACATCGACAGTCTCTTTAGCTAACGGCACGCTATGACCTTTATTAATTACGCTTCCCGAGAAATCAACTGCAAGATCGTCTACTACGGCCCAGGTTTGTGTGGTAAGACGACGAACTTGCAGTACATCTTCGACTCGACCGCGCCTCAGGCGCGCGGCAAATTGATCAGCCTGGCGACTGAAACCGACCGGACGCTTTTCTTCGATTTCATGCCGTTGGAGCTGGGGACCGTGCGCGGGTTCAAAACGCGTTTTCACTTGTATACCGTGCC
>DASRIM010000158.1:0-14853 GCA_035649995.1 Pyrinomonadaceae bacterium
ATCCGCGGTCGTGATCATCGTCGGCGGATACGACGTCCCCGGCTTGATGTTGTGCAGCGGCGAATACGCATACAGCGCCTTGAAATCGTCCGGGTTGTCAGACGAACCGTAATCAGAAACCCACGCCCAACCGATCGTGAACTTCTGAAACCGCAGCATGTCCATCACGCCGACAGCCGGCAGCGCAGCACCAAACAGATCGGGACGCTGCGTCATCGCCGCGCCAACGAGCAGTCCGCCGTTACTGCCGCCGCCAATCGCAAGCTTCGGCGTCGACGTGTACTTGTTCGCGATCAACCATTCCGCCGCCGCGATGAAGTCGTCAAACACGTTCTGCTTTTTCAACTTCATTCCGGCCTGGTGCCAGTCTTCGCCATATTCGCCGCCGCCGCGCAAACTCGGCTGCGCATAAACGCCGCCCAACTCCATCCAAACCATGTTCGCGACGGAGAACGCCGGCGTCATCGAGATGTTGAAGCCGCCGTAGCCGTAGAGATACGTCGGATTGCTGCCGTCGAGCTTCAATCCTTTTTTGTGCGTGATGAACAGCGGCACTTTCGTGCCGTCTTTGCTCTGATAGAAGACCTGCTTCGTAACATAATGGTCCGGATTGAAGTCGACCTTCGGCTGGCGAAAGATCGTGCTCTTGCCCGTCGTCATGTCGTAGCGATAGATCGTGGTCGGCGTGGTGAACCCGGTGAAGTAGTAGAACGTCTCCTTGTCATTCGCTTTTCCACCAAAGCCTGCGGCTGACCCGATTCCCGGGAACGCCACTTCGCTGACGAACTTGCCCGTCGCGTCGTGAATCTTGACCTGCGTGTAAGCGTCTTTCAGGTAATTGAGGATGAACTTGTTGTTGACGAAGGTCGTGGCCTGCAACGCGTCTTTCGTTTCAGGGACGACGACTTTCCAATTCGCCGGCGCGGGATTGTTGACGTCGATCTCGATGATCCTGCCGCGCGGCGCCTGCGAGTCTGTTTGAAACCAGAATCGCGTGCCGTCATTGCCGATGAAATTGTAAGCAGCGTCGAAGTTGTCGAGGAGTTTGACTACCGAGGCCTCCTTCGCTTTGAGATCTTTGTAGTAGACGCGGTTCTTGACGTCGGTGCCTTGAAAGACAGTGATGACCAGGTAGTTGCCGTCTTCGGTGACGTTGCCGCCGAAGAGCCAGTCTTTCTGATCGGGCCGCTCGTAAACGAGCACGTCTTCGGACTGCGGCGTGCCGAGCTTGTGGTAATAGACTTTCTGGAAGTAGTTAGTCGCTCTCAGCGAGTCGCCTTTTGGCTCGTCATAGCGGCTGTAGAAGAAGCCTTTCGCGTCGAGCGTCCACGAGACACCGGAGAACTTCACCCATTTCAGATGATCCGCCAGGTCTTTGCCGGTTTCGACGTCGCGGACCTTCCACTCCTGCCAGTCGGAGCCTGACGCCGAAAGACTGTAAGCGAGCAGTTTGCCGTCAGGGCTGACCTGCGTCCCCGAAACCGCAACCGTGCCGTCCGCTGACATCGTGTTGGGATCGAGAATCATCTGCGGCGGCGCTTCGAGACCGGTCACGGTGTAGAGCACCGACTGGTTTTGCAGGCCGCTGTTGCGGTAATAGAAGTAACGGTTCCCTTCTTTGAAAGGAACGCCGTACTTCTCGTAGTTCCACAGCTTGGTGATTCGATCCTTGAGGGCGTTTCGCGCGGGAATGCCCGCCAGGTAGCCAAAACTCAGCTTGTTCTCGGCTTCGACCCAGGCTTTCGTCTCCGCCGAGTCGAGATCTTCCAACCAACGATACGGGTCGGCGACCTTCACGCCGTGATAATCGTCAACTTGATCGCTCTTTCTTGCGCGCGGATAGTTATTGGAATTGATCATCTGCTGAGTCACGAGGGTAGCAAATATGCATACGACAGCCGCAAAACGGGTCAGTGGGTAAAAAGACATAGGGCGCTCTCTTTCAGTGTGGTGGCAGCAGCAACGCGGACTGGATTATCCGCGATGAAAATGTCGTTGACAACTCAGACTCCGATGCGCGAATCTAAGCCAGCGATTGCCCGCCCCCGGCCAACGTGCTGCGATCCATCTTAAGCTCTTCAGAAAGACATTATGAGTATGAATTCCCGTGTAGCTATTGCCCTCGTAGCGCTTCTTTCTTGTTCGATCTACGCTGTCGCGCAGCAGACCGATGCCGAAAAGGCGGTGCGTCCTCGCGTTGTGACGGCGCCTGTCCAGCAACCGGCACCACAGAATCCGGCAATGCCGAGGCTTCCGGTCGTCACAACGACGACGGCCGCGGCGGCGGCTGAAGCCCCGAAGCCGTTGACGCCGAGTACGCTAACGCACCTAACCCCGTCGGTCATTCAAACACGGATTTCCGAAGCCAAACGGATGCTCAGAACGCGGCCAGTCGCCACGGCGATGACGGTCCCGTCGATCCAGTTTGTGACTATCGCGGCGCTCGAACGCGAGACTGCGCGAACGCACCTCGTCACGATCTCGAAAGAGACGTTTCTGAAGAAAGGCTCCGAGGTCAGCACCGTCACCTCGCTGGGGACGAACGTCAACATCCGCATATTGCGCGCCAACGGCGTCAACACCGCGCTGATCATCGACACCGCGGACGGCAAATCGCTCGCGCCGTTGACGATTGAGTATCCGATCGAAAAAGGCGGCGTATTCAAAGAACTGGCGTACTACACGTCCGCCCATCCGGCGCTGCTTTCGAAAGACCTCGTTCGATCCGGCCAATCCTACGTCCGCAACATGCTCGACCTCGCAGCCAAACGGTTGCGCGAAAAGGGCGTCGTGATCGCGCCGGAGCTGGTCGACGTCGCCGAGCGTCTGTGCGTTGTCGAACACGTCGATCACGATCGCTTCCGCAACGAGAACCGTCTGGCGCTCTACGACGAGATCTATTCCTTGTTTGCGCTGAATGAGCTCGACACTTATCGCTACGCCGTGAGCTCGGCAGGCGCGGGTGGAATGGTGCAGATGATTCCGTGGGCTTACAACCTTCAACGCTCGCGACATCCCGGCGTCGGTTTGATACCCGACTTCGTGACCGGAATGCGCAACCACGGCAACGCGCTACAGGCGATGCTGCTCTACATGCACGACACCTGGAACGATCTCGCCGCGAACGACGAAGTGCAGTACGCGCTGAGCGCGAAGCTCGCGACGAAACCCGAGCTGCTGGCGGCAGGTTACAACTCGAACGCCGCGAAGCTGCCCGGCTATCTCAAACGCGGACGCGATGGATGGAAGACGCTGATCCCGCGCGAAACGCAGATGTACCTTCAGATCTATAAATCGTTCGAGAGTCTGGTGCCGCTAACCACGCGCAGTTCCAACATCCGTGGTTAACGCGGATTTACTCGAGTCCGCGTACTGAAGTTTGTAGAGTTTCCAGTAAAGACCGCGTTGCGCGAGCAGTTCCTGGTGCGTTCCCTGCTCGCGGATCTCGCCGTGGTGCAACACGATGATCCGGTCGGCGTTCTGAATCGTCGATAGCCGGTGCGCCACGACGATCGACGTACGATCTCGCATCACCCGCTCGATAGCCCGCTGAATCAGTTGCTCCGTTTCCGTGTCGATCGAACTGGTCGCTTCGTCGAGAATCAACAGCGCGGGGTCGAACGCCAGCGCGCGCGCGAACGAGATCAGTTGTTTCTGGCCCACCGACAGTCCCGCGCCACGCTCGCGAACTTCCGCCTGGTAATCGTCTTTCAATCGGCGAATGAAGTTGTCGGCGTGTACTTCGCGCGCCGCCCAGCGCACACGCTCTTCCGTGATCTCCTGCCGGCCGAGCCGGATGTTGCCTTCGATCGTCCCACTGAAGAGAAACACTTCCTGCAACACGACGGCGAAGTTTTGCCGCAACGCTTTCAAGTCCCAATCGCGCAGATCGACGCCGTCGAGCAGTATCTTTCCGCGCTGAATGTCGTAGAAGCGCATCAGCAAGTTGGTGATGGTCGTCTTGCCGGAACCCGTGTGGCCGACGAGCGCGATCGATTGTCCGGGCTCGACGGTGAACGACACGTCTTTCAACACCCAGTCTTCGTCTTTGTAAGCGAACCAGACGTTCTGAAACTCGATGCGGCCGCGTGCTCGCTCGGCTTTGAGCGGTTTTTCCGGCGTCGTGATCGCGATCGGTAAGTCGAGCGTCTTGAAGAGCCGGTGCGACGACACGACCGCCGCCTGCAACACGTTGTACTTATCGGAAAGGTCGCGAATGGGCTGAAACAGCGCCTGCGAATACTGAATAAACGCCACCAGCGCGCCGAGCGTCAGCACCGTGTTGTCCGGCGTGTTCTGCATGATGCGATAGCCGCCGTACCAGATGACGAGCGCGATGCCGACCGCGCCGATCAGATCGACGAGCGGGAAAAAGACGGCGTAGTAGAAGATCGTGTCGATGTTGGCGCGGCGGTATTCCTCGTTGATGCGATCGAAGGTGTTCAGCGATTTGGCTTCGGCGTTGAAGATCTGGACCGTTTGCGCCCCGGCGAAGTGTTCCTGGAGGAAAGCGTTGATGCGGGCGATGCGCGTGCGGACGAGATCGTAGCCGCGTCGCGCGCCTCTGCGGAACCACGTTGTCGCGGCAAAGAGCATCGGTACGGTCAACAACGTGATGAGCGTCAGTTTGACGTCCATCCAAAGCATCACGGTGATGATCGTCACGATGATCACGAGATCGCCGAGCAGATCCGTCACGCCTTCGGTAAACAACTGGTTGAGCGCATCCACGTCGCTGGTCAAACGCGTCATGATGCGACCGACGGGATTGCGGTCGTAGTACCCGACCTCCTGTTGTTGCAGCTTCGCGTAAAGCTCGCGCCGCAGATCGAACATCGTGTACTGCCCGACGCTGTTAACGAGGATCGACTGGAAGTAGGAAAAGACCATCCGCAGCAGTTGTGAACCGAGATACAACCCGACGAGCAGGCCGAGTCCCTGTGTCGTGCCGGGCAGGATGTACCAGTCAATCGCCCATTGCGTGAACTTCGGTTGCAACGTGCCGAGCCAGTTCACGACGAACGTCAGGAGGATGGCAGAAACGAGCAGACGTTTGTATGGCTTGAGATAGCGCAGCAGCCGGCGCGCGACCTGGAAGTCGTACGTCTTGCCGATCGCCTCTTCTTCATGAAACTGTTTTACCGCTGTCGACATGTTTAAGTTGCCGCGAGCTCTTCTTCCAGTAGTTGCCGCTCGTACAAATCCGCGTATTCGCCGTTGAGCGCGAGCAGTTCGTCGTGTGTGCCCCGCTCGATGATGCGGCCTTCATCAAGGACGCAGATCAGGTCGGCGTCGCGCACCGTTGAGATGCGATGCGAGATGATCATACTCGTGCGGTCGCGCATGACGCTGCGCAATCGGCCGAGGATCTTCTCTTCCGTGTACGTATCGACGGACGACAGCGCATCGTCGAGAATCAGGATCCGCGGCTCGCGCAGGACGGCACGCGCAATCGCCGTCCGCTGTTTTTGTCCGCCTGAGAGCGTGATGCCGCGCTCGCCGACGAGTGCTTCGTAACGATCGGGAAAACCCGCGATGTCATCAGCCAGTCCGGCGATCGCCGCCGCCTCTTCAACTTCCGCCGCTTCCGCGTCGTCGACGCCGAACGCGATGTTCTCCTTTACCGACTCACTGAACAGAAACGTCTCCTGCGGAACATAGCCGATACTCGATCGCAATTGGTCGAGCGGATACTCGTGTATCTCGATACCGTCGATGAAGATCGTACCGTCGGGCGCGTCCAACACTCGCGGAACGAGGTTGGCGAGTGTCGATTTTCCGCTGCCGGTGCGGCCGACGAAAGCCACGGTCGTGCCTGCGGCAATCTTCAAGCTGATGTCGTGCAGCACCGGCTCGTCATTCGGGCGATAGCGGAACGTCAAATCGCGAAACTCGATCGCGCCCTTGATCGGCGACTGTTCGACGACGCCCGGCGCGTCCGCGATGAGCGGCTTGATTCGCAGGATCGCGTTGAGTCGTTTCAGACTCGCCGTGCCGCGCTGATAAAGGTTCACGACGTAGCCGAGCGCGATCAGAGGCCAGATCAGCCGCGTCAGATACAGATTGAACATCGTGAACTCGCCGACCGAGATCTCGCCGCGCACCGCCAGCGGCACGCCCGCCCAGATGATCAGCACATAACCAAAACCGATCAGAAACGTCATCAGCGGACGCATCATCGCTTCGACGCGCACCAGCGCGAGGTTGCGTTCGGCGTACTGCCAGTTCAGCGTGTTGAACGCCTGCATCTCGGCGTCTTCCTGCGCATACGCACGCACGACGCGGACGCCGGTGAAGTTCTCCTGCGCGCGGGCCATGATGTCGCCGAAGAACTCCTGGATCTTTTCAAAACGAGTGTGGACTTGCTGTCCGAAGTATTTCACCGTCAGCGAAACGAGCGGCATCGTTACGAACAGCAACAACGTCAGCCACCAGTTGAGCACGATCATCAGCGGCAGCACGAGGATGACGACAAACAGCGTCTGCAACGAGTACATGATCATCGGGCCGGCGAGTTGTCTAACGGCGGACAGGTCGTTCGTTGCGCGCGCCATCAGGTCGCCCGTGCGGTGATCGTGATAGAACAAGAGCGGCTGTCCGACAAGGTGTTCGTAAAACTCCTTGCGCATGTCGTACTCGATGTTGCGCGAGACGCCGATCAGAATGCGGCGCTGGAGAAACAGGAAGATGCCGCTGATGATGCTGGCGGCGATCACTTTCAGCGCGGACATGGTGATGCGCGACCACGTGACTTCATTCCAGTTTTCGTCGACGGCCTGGCCGACAAAGAGAGGAATGAACAGGCCGGCGACGACGCTGGCGAAAATGCAGGCAATGCCGATAGTTAGCTGAAGTTTGTAAGGACGGAAGTACCGCGCAAACTTTCTTAAATCATCCATTGGCTACCACAGACTAACACGAATTCGTGTTAATCACTGTCTGGGGTCAGCCGGGCGTACGTGCTCACAGCGGTCGCGGCGAGGCGTTCCTGGTCGTCGAGCACTTCCGCCGAGACCACAACGATCCTTCGGCCCGCGCGCACGACGCGCGCCGACGCTTTCGCCACGCCTTCGACTAACGGACGCAGATAATGGATCGTGAGGTCAACTGTCGTCGTTCGCTCGTTCTCGGTGAGTAGAGGAATGATCGCGAAGGCCATCGCCGAGTCGATCAGCGACGCGATCGCGCCGCCATGAACGATCGCGTTGTTCTGTTTCAGTTCTTCGCGGATCGGCAACACCAGCACCGCGTGTCCGCTTACGACAGACTCGAGTTGAATCCCAAGCAGCTTCGCGAACGGCACGGTGTCGAGCGCGCGCTCGACCCGCTGGCGTTGTGCTTCCGTTAGTTCAGACATTCTTCAAGCGCGATAGCTCTCGCCGGGATTTGTCGGTTCGACGATAACGGCTGTTCCGTAGCAGAGCACTTCGGTGACGCCCTGCGCGAGCTCGGTCGTATCGTAGCGCGCGCCGATCACGGCGTTTGCGCCGATCTCAGTCGCATGCTGAATCATGATGTCGAACGCATCGGCGCGTGTTTGTTCGCAGAGCGTCGTCCAGACGGTGATGTTGCCGCCGACGAGCGTCTGTAGCGACGCGCCGATCGTGGCGAAGACGTTTCGCGATCGCACGACGATGCCGCGAACGACGCCAAGGTTCTGCATGACGCGAAAGTTCGGCAGCTCAAACGCGGTCGTCACCATTTGATGTGAAACCGAATAACGCGGCGGGCTCACAGCGTAGGGCGCGCGGGGAACGGGCTCAGTACTCATCCTTTGCCTCCTCGGGCGGAAGGTTTTGATTTATACAGACTCGCTGGTTCTGGTTTCTTCGATCTCGTTTTCGGAATATACAGGAACGTTTGCAGGTCGCAGCGCGCGTGGTCGTCGAACACGACGCCTTCCTGCTCGAGCATGCGTTGCTGTTTGTCGTGCGGCAACACGATGCGTCCGGTCGACGTCTTTCCCTGCGCGTTCAGCACGCGATGCCATGGCGTACCGTCGGGCGCGCCGTGCATGGCGAATCCGACCGTGCGCGGCGTGTAGCCGTCGCCGAGAAGTTCGGCGATCTGACCGTAAGTCATCACTCGGCCGGACGGAATGCGTCGCACGATTGTGTAAACGCGCTCGCGGTACTTTGGGTTTTCGCGTTTACTCAATGGTCCTCAAAACGGCCCGCGCCGGAGCGCCGTCTCCGAGTTCGCTTCGCAGCCGCAACGGCAAGCAGATCAGTTCGTATTTTCCGGGTGGGACGTCGCTGAGATTCAATCCTTCCAGAATCACGACGCCCTGGGAAAGTAGCGCAAGGTGCGTTGGGTGGCCGGGTGATTTGAACTTTTCGATCGAGAGATAGTCGATGCCGACCAGCTTCGCTCCCTGGTCCCGGAGCCAGGTAGCGGCGCCTAAGTCAAGATGCGTGAAATCCGAGTGAAACTCCGTGGTTTTCCAGAAGGCGGAATTGCGCGTCTTGAAAAGCACGCGCACACTTCCTTGCGGAACATTCGCGCTGACAAATGCTTCATCGACGACCAGACAATCATCCGGCGCCTGAACCACCACGCATTCACCAATCAACGAATCCAGCGGCAGCGACTCGATCTTCGCCGCGCCCTCGATGAAATGCGCCGGCGCGTCGACGTGCGTTCCGGTGTGCGCGCCGAAATTCACCACTGAAACATTCGCGCTATCGCCTTTCGCAAGGCTGCGCCACTCGCCAATCTTAATCCCCGGATCGCCGGGATAAGTCGGCAGCTCGTTCGACAGAGCAACGGTCACATCGTAGAAAGGCATGGGCTAATAGTATACTCGCAGACGAATGATAACCAATCCGCGGTTCAGACTCGCTGCTTCAACCTACTTAAACTCGGCGCCTTTAATTTGGAGTTTCCTTCATGGATCGAAACGCGAAACGGTCGATTTCATCGACGCGGTGCCCGCGCGCTGCGCGCAACTGCTGTCGCAAAACGAGGTCGACGCCGCGCTCGTCCCGGTGATTGAGTATCAGCGCATTCCCGGCGGCGCTCTGGTACCGGACGTCTGCGTCGGTTCACAAAAGGAAGTGCTAAGCGTCGTGCTCGTTTCAAAGAACGCGCAACTAGAGAACATCAACACCGTTGCCCTCGACGAATCGTCACGCACCTCCGCGACGCTCGTGAAAGTCATCTTCAGAGAGTTTCTCGGGCGCGAAGCCGAGTGGACCACGCGCTCGCCGAACCTCGGCGACATGCTGGAACGAAACGACGCCGCTTTGATCATCGGCGATCCCGGCATGACATTTCCCAGAAAAGGTTTGAAGATCTGGGACATGGCGGAATTGTGGCGCAACTACACCGGGCTCGGATTCGTTTTTGCTATGTGGATGGTGCGAAACGAGTCGATCGACGTCGACTTCGCAGGCGCGCGCGACGAGGGTGTAACCCGGATTGACGAGATAGTCGATGCGTATAAAGACCGCATTCCCATGGATTTAAGAAAATACCTGACCGAGAACATCGTCTACCGCATCGACGAGTCGATGCAGCGCGGGCTCGAGCTCTATTTCGAACTGGCCCACAAGCACCAACTGATTGAACGACTCAAGCCATTGCGGTACATTTAAGGCTCCGATGAACAGTATTCAACCGATTCTCGATCGAGTGCTCGCAGGCGAGCGCATGTCCGTTGACGAATGCACGACTCTGCTCGAGTCGCACGACATCGCGCGGATGGGTGCGGCCGCGGACGAGATCCGCGCGCGCCGTCATCCTGACAACGTCGTCACCTACATCATCGATCGCAACATCAACTACACGAACGTCTGCAACGTAGTCTGCACGTTCTGCGCTTTCTACCGCCGCCCCGGCGCGCCCGACACCTACGTGCGCACCTTCGACGAGATCTGCGAGAAGATCGACGAGACGATCGCGCTTGGCGGCACCGGCGTGCTGATGCAGGGCGGGCTTCATCCTGACTTCGGCATCGAGTGGTACGAAGATCTGCTGCGCCGGCTAAAGGCGAAGTATCCGGATTTCCAGTTGCACTGCTTCTCGCCGCCCGAGATCCACAACATTCACCTCATCTCGAAGCTCGACTACGAAACGATCATGGCGCGTTTGAAAGCGGCGGGCCTTTACAGTCTGCCCGGCGGAGGCGCGGAGATTCTCGACGACGAAGTGCGTAAGCGCGTCGCAACCAAGTGTACGACCGGCGAATGGCTCGACGTGATGCGCGCGGTCCATCGCGTGGGCCTGCGATCGACGGCGACGATGATGTTCGGCATCGGTGACACGATCGAACATCGCGTCAACCACCTGCGGCGCATCCGCGATCTTCAGGACGAGACCGGCGGCTTCACGGCGTTCATTCCCTGGACCTTCCAACGCGAGAACACGGCGCTCGGCCGCCGCATCAAAGACGAACCGACCGGCGTCGATTATCTGAAGATGCTCGCGGTCTCGCGGCTCTTCCTCGACAACATCGAAAACTTCCAGTCGTCATGGCTGACGCAGGGACTGCGCCTGGGCCAGGTCGCGCTGCGCTTCGGGGCGAACGATATGGGCTCGATAATGATCGAAGAGAACGTCGTGTCAGCGGCGGGCGCTCACAATCGAGCGGACGAGAAGATGCTTCAGTATCTGATACGTGAGGCGGGATTCATTCCGCAGCAGCGCGATATCTTGTATCAGCACGTTCAACGGAACGAAATGATTCCCGTACTAGCGAATTGAACTTCTCCGGGTGCTCCTGCTCGGGCATCATGCGGCAGTAGTCGAAAACCTCCAGCCCCGCGCGCGGATTCAACTCGAGCAACGCCAGCGCCTTTGCTACCGGCATCGTCATGTCCTGTTTTCCCCAGACCAGGACCATCGGCTGGTCCACTCGTGAAAACGCCGCCCGCATATCATAGTTGAGATAACCCGACAGGAACGCCGCGATCGCGTATTGGGCGCCAGGCTGATGACTCGTCGCGTAAAGGTGCGCGACGAGCCGATCGGTGACGCGGCGATAGTCGTAAAAGAGCGTCCGGCACGCGTAGTCGCGGATGCTGCGTTCACTGGCCATCACGTTGTAGAACGACGTGCCGAGCACGGGCGACTGGAGCAATCCGTAGAAGGCCGCGCCCGCCATGCCGGGACGCGTGTTCAACGTGTCGTAGCCTGCCGGCGCGTTCAGAATCATCGCGTTGATCAACTCCGGATGTTCGTCCGCGACACGCACTGCGTACGATGCGCCGAGCGAGCTCGCGACGACGTTCGCTCGCCCGCCGGCTACCTCGCGAATGAAATCCGTGATCAGTTCGACGTAAAGATCGGCAGAGTAAGGCGCAGCGGGTGGCTTGTCGGAAAAACCGAACCCGAGGAGATCAAACGCGAAGACGCGAAAGTCTTTCGCCAGTTCGTCGAAGTTCTTCCGCCACATGAAGCTGGAAACACCGGCGCCGACGCCGTGGATGAAGACGATTGGAAGGCCGCCGTTGTCGAGTCCGGCTTCCTTGTAGAAGATCTGGCCGTACTTCCACGCGAAGAGTCGCGCGTCGCCGCCGAGTGCGCTGTCGTCAGGTTCGAGCGCGCGGCGTTGGATCGAGGCGTTGACGGCCGCGAGGGCCGCCATTCCCGCGCCGCCCGCGAGCAGCGTCTTCCACAGATTTCCTAACTTACCCACCTGTACTCCGTGTAAATCCGGGCTGCGAATCCGTGTTAGATCAGTGCAAAATCGAATTGTTCCTGGTGAATCGTCTCGTCGCTCTGGATGTCGATCGGGCCGAGATAGTCTTCGATCTCGGTCATCACGTCGCGCTCGCTCGAGCGAAGCACCTTCGCTACCTCCGGATTCAGACGCAGCATCACTTGCTTGTTATCGGCGTCGCCGTTCAGTCCCTTTGCCAACCTGCGCGCTTCTTCGAGCAGCTCGTAGCAGACCGTCTGCGGCGACTTCACCAACCCCGCGCCCTGGCAGTAGTTGCAAGGCGAACAAAGCGTTCGCTCCAGCGACTGCTTCACGCGCTTGCGGGTCATGATCACCAGACCGAAGTCGTTGAACGAGAGCACCTTCGTCGGCGACTTGTCGTTTCGCAGAGCTTCCTGAAGCGCCTGCATCACTCGCTGGCGATTGCGCCGCTCTTCCATGTCGATCAAGTCGAGCACGATGATGCCGCCGAGGTCACGCAGACGAATCTGCCGGACAATCTCGTCGACCGCCTCGAGATTCGTTCGCGTGATCGTGTCCTCCAAACGTCCGCTGCCGCGCCCGACAAACTTGCCGGTGTTGACGTCGATCGCGACCAGCGCCTCCGTCTGGTTGATCACGAGATAACCGCCTGACTTCAGCCACACGCGCGGCTTGATTGCTTTATCGATCTCCACCTGCACGCCGTAGTGCTCGAGGATGGGCTGATCTTTCGTGTAGAGTTTTACGCGTCGCACCAACCGCGGCTGAATGCGGTTGATGAACTCGACGATCGCCTGGTACTCCTCTTCGGAATCCACTCGTATCGATTCGAAATCGTCCGACAACTGATCGCGCAGCAGCCGCTGCACGAGATCGAGATCGCGATGGACCAGCGCCGGCGCCTTCGCCTTCTCCGCCGCGCCCCTGATGTCGAGCCACGTGCGGACCAGGTAGCGCACGTCTTCGCGCAGCTCCTTCTCACTGATGCCGACTCCCGCCGTGCGCACGATGAAACCACCGGACGGTATGTCCTCTTCCGCGCGGAGAGTCTGAATCAATTTGCGCAGCCGATGGCGTTCGTTGTCGGACTCGATCTTGCGCGAGACTCCGACGTGTTCGACAGTCGGCATGTAAACCAGGAAACGTCCGGGCAACGCGATGTGCGACGTGATGCGGGCGCCCTTCTTCGCGATCGGCTCTTTCGCGATCTGGACCAGTATCTCCTGGCCCTCGCTCAGCAGGTCTGTAATCGCCGGCTGATGACGTTCGCGCCGCGACTGTCCGCGATGACCACGCTGATCGCGCTGACCGCGCTGCTCTCGATGTTCGCGCCCACGCTGCTGCCGTTGATCCGCCATCGATGGCGGCGGCGCGACGACCTCCTCCGGCGCTTCCATCGCCTGCGTTTGCTCTATCTCTTCGTCCTGGCCATTCGACTGGCCGTCCGACTCAGCCGGCGCCGAGCCTCCTTTGTTCTTGCTGGGCCGGCGTCTGCGGCGTCCGCCGCGGCGGGTCGCAAACTCTCCTCGCGACTGGCTGTCGCCGACACTGGCGTCCGAGTCAGCGTAAACTTCAACCGCCCGCTCACCGCCTTCGTTATCTGCGGTGCTCGCGCGCTTCTTCGAGCTCTTCTTACTCGACGCTCGCTTCTTCGACGTGCCTTTCGCGGCGCCGCCGGTGGTGGACCGCGAACGTTTCTTTGCCGCCGCCGCGGACTTCCGCGGGCGTTTGCCGGTTTCTGCTTCCACTTCGACGCGCGCCAGGGCCGCTTCTTCCTCGTCGTCGCTGATTCGTTCGAAGCCGCCGCTCGCAAACGGCTCCGCATCGACGTCGTCGACGAAACTCGAAAGGTGCGCCTCGCGCGGACGCTGTCCTTCGCGAATCGGTTCGGCGTCGGGCTCGCCGTCGTCGACTCGTTCGAACATGTCGGCGCCGAGACCGCCCGAAAGCAACGAGCCGACCTCGGGCTGACCGAAGTCGTCTTCCATGTTGAACTCGACTGCGTGAATCTGATCGAAGAGGCGTTCCTGGAGTCGCGCGTCTTTGAACATCTCGCCATTGAGCGCGGTCTCTTCTTCGTCGACGATGCGTTCGATCGAAGGATCCGCGGCGACGAAGGGCGTGTCGGGCACTTCGAACTCTTGTGACCGCGGCGCTGAAGCCGCAGTCTCCTCGGACTTCTCCCAGCGGCCGCGCCGGCGTCCGCGACGATTGCGGCGCCGTCCGCCCTCGGCAGCATCCGGAGCTTCTTCTTCGGGCAACGCGACGACGTCGATGACATCCATCACGTCCGCCACGTCGGGAACGTCGACTCGCTCCTGTGTCGCCTCGATGCGCTGCTCGCGTTCGACGCGATTGAGCGCGACCTCTTCGGCCGCTGCATGTTCCGCGTCCGGAGTTCCCTTCTTGGACTTGTCGATGACGATTCTTTCAAACTCTTCCTCTTCGTCGAAGAAGTCGGAGACGTAAAGGAACGCATCGCGTTCGAGCCCGATGTCGACGAAAGCCGACTGCATGCCGGGCAGGACGCGCATCACGCGTCCCTTATAAATGTTGCCGACGATTCCCTGATGTTGTTCTCCACGCTCGATGTAGAACTCTGCGACCTTGTCGTCTTCAATGATCGCAATCTTTTTCTCGCGCCCGTTGACGCTAACGATTAGTTGTTTAGCCATTACCAGCCTTTTCTCAGAATTGTTGACGGGCGGAGCGTGCCTTCAAGCCCGCGGGCGAGGCGATTGCTCCACACAGAATCAGCGACACGAGTAACTGCGTCGCCACGAAATGGAAGAAACGAAATTTGGCCGCGGAAGGTATTGTTCTCGATCGGCCGTTTGTGGGTACTTTTTGAACGGCGCGCCGGACGGCGCACAATTCTTGTCGCGCGCGGATCAAATGTTTCCGCAACGCGACGGCAAATTCTTTCTCTCAACAGAAAACCTGACTAGCCGCAGGGCGCTCATTCGAGGATGGATCACAGGGAGCACAAACAGCGAATCGACCGACTCGCTGGTGTCTGCTCAAAACCTGGATCCGCGGCTGCAACCGAAGTTAATCTAAACCGTCCTATAGACGATTATAAAACCGGGCCTCGCCGTGTTAGTGCGCGCACGCACTCTCATCGCTCCCCTGCACTTCGTCTAGTTTTGACCTAAGCACCTGAAAAAGCGGGGCGGGGCTGGCGGGAGTATAGCAGAGGACGGAGATCC
>DASRIM010000159.1:0-6023 GCA_035649995.1 Pyrinomonadaceae bacterium
GCAACACCGGACCCTTCGCGAGATCGAGCCCGGCTTGAACCCGAGCACAATGCTTTTCTAATTCAGCACGCTTCTGGTCCGCACCGCGGAGATCCACTCGTTCCAGCATCTGCCGCGGTTCAAAATCCTGATAGAACAGACGCCAACCATCTGCCTTCCGCTCACATCGCAGGCGCAGCGCGTCGTGATGACGAGTGATCGCGCGAAGTGACTGTTCGAGCGCAGCAGTGTTCAAGTTCCGCGGCACTTCCAGCAGGATCGATTGATTGAAATGATCGGCTCGCGGCAAATCCTGGTGCAACAACCAGGCCTGCGCCGAGGTCAGCCCGGTCGGACCGGTGATAGTTCCCTGCTCTCTGTGAATGGCCGGACCTTCAGTCGCCACGCTCGCGAGTTTGGCGATCGTTTGGTTTTCGAAGATCTGCTTCACCGTGATGTTGACGCCCGCAGCCTTGGCCCTCGACGTCGCCTGGATCGACAGAATCGAATCGCCGCCCAACTCGAAGAAGTTGTCGTTGATTCCGACGCGTTCGAGGCCAAGCACACCGGCCCACACCTGGACCAAGCGATTTTCGATGTCGGTGCGAGCGGGCGCGTAATGTGAATTTGTCGCGGGGCGCTCGAGATCGAACCTGGATAACGCTTCACGATCGATTTTGCCGTTCTGGGTCAACGGAATGGTGTCGACCATGATTACCGACGACGGCACCATGTATTCGGGCAGCATCGTCTGGAGATGGCGCCGCAGTTCGGGAGTCAGATTTTCAGCAACCGCTCGAGTTGCTGGTCGATTCGTATAGTCGGTCCACGGCTTTGATGGTTGCGCCGCGGCGCGCCAGGTCAACGGGATCCCGTGAACGGTTTGACGTACGTAATAGACGGCGCAGGTTTCGAGAGACTCTGGTCCGTCCGGCTGCACGTGCGCAACGTACGGCGAGTCATCCGCGATCTTCCACAGATCATCCAGGTGCGGAAACGCAGCGTCAGGTTCGCCGACGATGCTCCGCAGGTCAGCCACGGTGTACGCGTCGTGATCATCGAGTAACCGTTTCCACAGCTTGACGTGTTGCCAAACGCGACTGTTTGGAACGTCCTCGAGACAAACAACGTCCGCACGCTCGTCCCTGAGAACCTGAGACACTCGTTCCAGAGTCAATTCATCCCTGGTCCAACTTAAAGTTCTTATCTCGTCTGCCTGTCGATAAGGCTGGTCGACATGCAGGACCACGTCATAGCGGTAACGGGTAAGTTCGTTCTCCGAACGGCCGCGTTTCGACTGAATATCGACATGCGTGACGCGCGGCAGACTCTGCCGCAACGCTTCAAAGAACGCCGGATCGATCAACAACTCATGCTCGAGCCGTATCCACTTCTCGACGCGACGTCGTATCTCGTTTGCCGGCAGTTCGTCCTGCGCTCGCGACATCTCCACGCCGGCGTGAAACGGACCGAGATACGACAGGTGCCGCACGTCGCCGATGACGATCTTGCCGCCGGCAGCAGTTGCCTCGACCGCGCCTTGCAGCACGCGAAATAGATAATCTGCGCTGGGAAGGTACTGCGCAACCGAATTGATGATTACAGTGTCGAACGCCTTGCGATCGACGCCCGTGAAGTCATGCGCGGGCTGCACTAAAAGTTCCGCGCGAGGTGAGTCGAGTCCGATCGCCGCCAGGCCGCGCCGCAATCGATCAATTACCGACGCGGAAAAATCGGCGCCCACGTAACGGCTTGCCTGTGGCGCCAGTCTGTAAGCCAACAGTCCGGTGCCACAGCCGATCTCGAACACGGAAGACTGCTGGCGGTGATCGATGCGCTCCAAAGTCGCGTGCAGCCACTCCGTCATTTCGTCCGCCGGAATCGGGTCGCCAGTTTCGCTGGTGGTCCAACCGCTGAGATCGAAGGACGCTTCCGCCCCATTCGATCCGGCCGCATAGAGGTCTTCGTAAAGCGTCTGCCAGTCGCTGAGCAGCGTGGTCTCCGCGTGCTGCCACAAATCACCATTTCCGTTCGAGCCGGGGTTCTTCAACACGACGTAGGCGGTTAATCGCTTGTCTCCCGATTGGGCCTCAGTCGCTATCACGCTCGCGTTCAGGACCGCGGGATGCTTAGTCAACGCTTTCTCGATCTCGCCAGGCTCCACTCTGAAACCACGAACTTTAACCTGCCGATCCATGCGGCCGAGAAACTCCAGAGCTCCGTCAGCCAGAATCTGAACGCAATCTCCCGTGCGATACATTCGCCCGCTATCGCTCGCGAACGGATCGGGCACGAAACGTTCCGCTGTCAGGGCCGGATCGTTGAGGTAACCGCGCACCACGCCTTCTCCGCCAGTCAAAAGCTCGCCCGGAACGCCGATGGGCGAGAGTTGTCCATAGCGATCGACAACGTGGACGTAAGTTCCCGAAATCGGTTTGCCGATGGGAATCGCGCCGGAAGTCTCCTCGTTGCTGGCGATGACGTGACAAGTAGTGAACGTCGTATTTTCAGTTGGACCATAACAGTTGATCAGAGGGCTGGTGTTGTGGTCCATGTAAGCTTTGACGTGCGAGGGGCTCAGGACGTCGCCGCCGGTCATCACTTGTCTGAGTCCGATAAAAGCGTCAGGACGCGCCTCGACGACCTGATGAAACAGACCAGTGGTGATCCATAACACGGTGACTCCATTTGTCTTCATGACCTGGGCCAGGTCGTCGGGTGAAACTCGCTCTTCCGGATAGACAACTAAACGACCGCCGTTGAGCAGCGGCGCCCAGACCTCGAGCGTGCTCGCATCGAATGTCGCCGGCGCGAGCATCAGGAATGTTTCGCCCGGCCCCATCGGACAGTAATTCGCCCGCGTCACCAGCCGCACCACCGCGCGATGCGACACACACACTCCCTTCGGTATGCCAGTTGAACCGGAGGTGTACATCACATAGGCGAGATGTTCAGGCGTCACGTTCGATTCAGCTCGGCTGCGCGGACTGTTCGGAGAGCTGTTGTTTAGCACCAAAGGTATCGTCTCTACGTCGAAACCTTCGTAGCGTGAGCGGGCGCCGGCGGTATCAACCAGAAAGCGCACGCTGCCATCCTGTAGCATGTAGTGCAGACGCTCGTCAGGATACGCAGAGTTCAACGGCATGTATGCTGCGCCTGCTTTCAGGATGCCCAGCAGCGCAACCACTGTCTCTAACTTCAGATCGCCGGTAACAGCTACCAACTCTTCCGGTCCAACACCGTTCGCTTCCAGAATTGCCGCAACCGCGTCTGCCGAGGCACCGAGCTCAGCGTAAGTAACGGACCGCTGATTCATTACCATTGCCTCAGCCTCGGGCCTTGCCCGTCGCTGCTCTTCAAATCGATCGCAGATCGTAGTGTTGTAGGAATGGGGAGCGTATTCACTTCGCCCGCTCCATCGATGCAGCGTGGTCTTTTCAGCTCCAGTGACGAGCGCGAAACTGGCGATTGCACTGTCCGGCTCGCGAGCCATCGCTTCGTAAGTAGTGCGCAGGTGTTGTCCGAAGCGGTCGATGCGGTCCGCGGTGAACAGATCGGTGCTGTACTCGATCACACACTTCAAGCCATCCGGCTGCTGAAAGAAGTCCAGGCGCAAATCAAACTTCACCGTGGTTCTGTTCACCTCGATCGTCGAGAGGTCCGATCGCGGCTGGAACCCGTCGGGATTCTCGTGCAACTGAAAGATCACCTGGAACAGCGGGTTGCGAGCCAGGTCTCGCTGCGGGTGCAGATCGTCGACCAGCTTTTCAAAAGGCAAGTCCTGATGAGCGTAAGCATCGAGGGCCGTCTGCTTGATGCGTTCGATAACCTGCCGGTGAGTGGGATTGCCGGACAGATCGTTACGCATGATCAGAATGTTGACGAAGAACCCGATCAGGCTTTCCAGTTCGCGACGGTTGCGGTTCGCTACCGGCACACCCACGACGAGATCGTCCTGGGCCGTGTACCGGTGAAGCAGGGTCATGAAGCCGCTGAACAGGATCATGAACAGTGTCGCGCCGGTTTCCTGACTCAACCGCTTCAGTGATGCTGACAAGGAACTTGAAAGATCGATGTGGTGGTGCGCACCCCGGAAACTGAAGACAGCAGGCCGCCTGAAATCCGCCGGCAGCGAGAGCTGCGGCAAGTCCGCCAGTTGTTTGCGCCAATAACTCAACTGGCGCTCCATCAGTTCACCGGTCAGATACGAATGCTGCCAGTGTGCGAAGTCGGAGTATTGAATGGGCAGATCCGGAAGCGGACTCGGTTTGCCGCTCACGTATGCGAGATAGATCTCCGACAGTTCTCGCGAAAAGATGCTCGACGACCACGCATCACAAATGATGTGATGCATCGACAATAGGAGCACCCAGTCCGCCATTCCAAGCCGCACCAGCGTTACTCGGAGCAGTGGTCCACGCTCGAGATCGAACGGAAGCCGCACGTCGTCAGTCGCAAGCCTGAGAACTTCAGCGTCACGCTGCGCATCCGGCATCGTGGTCAGGTCCTCGACATGAACCGGCACGTTCGCGTCCGGGCTGACGATCGCGGCGGGTTGCTCGCCGATTAGCGGAAACGTCGTCCGCAGCACTTCGTGACGCCGAATCACTTCGTTAAGTGCTCTTTGAAACGCCGGGACGCTTATGGCAGTGCGCATTCGCAGCGCCGAGCTCTCCGTATAAAAAGGACTGCCGGGCACGAGTTGATCCAGAAACCACAATCGCTGTTGCGAAAACGAAAGGACCTTCGACGCAGTGGATTGCTTAGGGATAGTCTGCGAGGAACGGTCCTGCGTGGTCCGGCCGGCGCCGCGAAGGCGTTCGCGCAACAACGCTTGTTTCTCCGCCGAAAGGGCGGAGCGGCGCTGATTGATGTCCTGTGTGCTATTCATTTGTCGGAGACCGGTGATAGTCGTAAACGTGCCTCGTCGTCGGAGAGCACTTCAATTTCATCCAGCAGAATAGTTTCGACTTCGGCGGCGAGCTGCGCGAGTGTCGGATGCAGGAACACTTTCCGGAGCGGCACTTCAACGCCGAACTGATCGCGCAGACGCGATGTGAGCCTGATCGCCAACAGGGAGTGCCCGCCGAGATCGAAGAAGTTGTCGAGTGCTCCGACGCGAGAGACGCCGAGGAGATCGATCCAGATCGCGGCCAGCGCCAGTTCTGCGTCTGTTTCCGGAGGCACAAATTCCGTCTCCGGAATAATCGTTTCGATCTCTTTTAGAGCGCTGCGATGGAGCTTTCCATTGGGAAGACGAGGCAGCGAGTCAACCCAGACGACCGCGGCCGGAACCATGTGTTCCGGCTGTTGCGACGCCACAAAACGGCGTAGCTCATCAGCAGTTATCGGCTCGGCATTCCGCTCCGCGTATGCCACCAGGCTGCCGCCGGCGCCATCGTCGCGCACGCAAACCGCAGCGTCTCGAACGTGCGGATGTAGTCGAAGCGCACATTCGACTTCTTCAAGCTCGATCCTGAAACCGCGCACCTTCACCTGATGGTCCAGGCGGCCGAGAAACTCAATCCGGCCGTCGGGTAACTGCCGCACGCGATCGCCGGTTGCGTACATCCGGTCGCCGGGTACAGTGCTAAACGGGTTCGGAAGAAAGCGCTCCGCCGTCAGATCCGCGCGATCAAGATAGCCACGAGCCAGATTCGATCCGGCCACAAACAGATCACCCGTGACGCCGGACGGCAAGAGCCTTGCGCCACGGCCCAAAACATACGCGCGACTGTTAGCGAGAGGACGGCCGATCGCTGGTTTACCGTCACCGGTGACACGTTCGAAAAGAATGTCTCCGGCGACTTCAGAAGATCCGTAAATATTGATCAGCTCTCGGTCAGGTAGAGCCTGTTGAAAGCGGCGCACGAGATCCTCGGAGAGGTATTCGCCGCTCGTAAACCACAACCGTAGGTTCGGCAGTTCAGTTCGGACGTTGACGCTGCTTTCAAGAAGCGCCGATAGCAATGAAGGCACGGTCAGAAGTCGCGTGACACCAAAACGCGAAAGCAAGTCGACTGTCGCCGACGGATCTTTCGCCG
>DASRIM010000160.1:0-3857 GCA_035649995.1 Pyrinomonadaceae bacterium
CGCCGGTAGTGCGTTTAAACCTTCCAGACTCATTATTCGACTAGCTTTCCGTAAACGCGCAGACGGCTGACGCCGCCGTCGGGAAAGATGTTGAAGCGAAGGTGTGTGGCAACGCCCGTGTCGAGCAACTCCTGATCGAAGTAATGTCGCGTGTGTGCCTGGAGTTTGGTCCGTGGAAGAAGGCTGGCCCAGGGCACGGACAGATCCGTCAGGCTTTCTTCAGATGCGCCTTCGGCGCTGCACGTCTCGATCGAGCAGCTCTCGGGGAAGTTTCCTTTGAAGTGTGAGGTGTCGACTTCGACGGAGTGAATCAGTCCCTGATGTCCGAGCTTGATGATGGCCCAATCGTGGCCGGGGCCGCGGCGGCGTTTCGTTTCCCAGCCGTCGCTCATGTTGGCTGCCCGGCCGGGCATGATCAGGTTGTGACGATGTCCGAAGAACATGTCGCTGCACGAGATCACAAGTGCGCCGTTTTCGACGGCTGCGAGATCGACGTCGCCGCCGGAACGTTTTAGCCGTTCCCAATCCGGCGAGACGATGCCGTAAACGCGCAGCCGCGCGACGCCGCCGTCAGGGAAGATCTTGAATCGCAGGTGTGTGATCCGTTCGTTGTACTGGACAGGAAATTGATTTTGACTGTCGCCGGCCAACGGCAACTGAGGGAGCAGCGGCACCCATTGGACCGAGTCGTCTGTCAGCTCTTCGACAGTTGGCAGACCGCTCAACGTCGCGCCGTCGAGCGAGCAGTGTTCCGGGTAATTGCCGCGGAAATAACTCGTATCGACAACGACGCCGCGAACAATTCCCGGCAGTCCGAGGCGGATGATGGCCCAATCGAATCCGGGCGTGCGCCGCCTGCGGCTCTCCCATCCGTCCATCCACTTCCCGCGGTCGGTATATTTCCCCTCGATAAAAACGGGCGCACTTGCCTTCAACAAATTCTCCTTGGGCGCAAAGAAGTCGTCGTTGGCAAACACCACCGCTCCGCCAAGTTTTTCGGAAGCAAGATCAATCAGTTCAGTGAAGTCCATAAACACAAAAGGCACAAAAGACACAAAAGGCACAAAGGGAATTAATTCAGGTGAGGATGTACTTTTTTACTTCAAGCTTTGGACCGCCAAAGTTGATTAGCAGTCCGTGTTGAAGCCGCGTCGCTCGAAGATAAGCTAACAGTTGTGCAGTGTGGGTATCAACCAAAGACTGACAGCTCTTTATTTCACATATAACTTGCCCAGCCACAAGAATATCGGCCCTAAACAGGCCCAACAAGGTCCCATCCTCATCAAATACGCGTATGCATTGCTGTTGTTCAGCTCTTATACCCTGCTTTCTAAGCCTGTGTGCCAACGCATTCTCGTAAATCTTTTCCGTGAAGCCACTGCGCAAGTACTTATGAACGTCATAACTCGTCTGTCGTACGACAGTAACGATGGCCAGAATGTCACCGTCGTGAGGAACGGCAAGGTTCATGTGATCTTCCTTTCAAGTCTCTTTTTGTGCCTTTTGTGTCTTTTGTGCCTTCTGTGGTTAAAGGAGCAACGCGCCAGATGGCTGCGACACAACAGCACCGTTATCATATATTTTTCTTCCACGGAGAAATGTTTTTTGTACTGCGCCGCTTAGCGTCTCGCCGCGATAGGGAGTGATTTTGTGGCGATGGTGGAGGGAGGTGGCGTCGACGACGAAATCCGCGTCAGGATCCCAGATGACGATGTCGGCGTCGCGGCCGGCGGCAAGCGAGCCTTTACGAGATTTCAAACGAACCTGGCGCGCCGGGTTCTCGCAGAGCCACTTCGCAAGGTCGCGCAACGAGAAACCACGCCGCCGCGCTTCAGTCCAGACGATCGGCAGACGGAGCTGAAGCGACGCGATCCCGCCCCACGCAGCAAGAAAGTCGCCCGTCTCAGCGAGCTTCATCGACGCCGGACACGGCGAGTGATCGGAAACGATCATATCGATCGTCCGGGCCGCCAACGCGCGCCACAGCTCTTCCCGATTCTCACCCTCGCGAATCGGCGGACAACACTTAAACTCCGTCGCGCCCTCAGCAATCGCTTCAGCAGCGAAATGCAGATAATGCGGACAAGTCTCGGCCGTGATCGCAACACCCGCAGCCTGCGCGTCACGCAACAACGGAACCGCCTCCGCCGACGAAAGATGAACGACATGAACGCGCGTCCCAAACTCGCGGCTCAAACGAATCATCAACTCGATCGCTTCATTCTCCGCCGCGCGCGGCCTGGAAGCGAGAAACGTCGAATACTCGTTTACTGGACCAACATCCGCGGCACCAGCACAACAGACGGTTGGATCCAACAGCGGTCCGGGCAACTCCGCATGCACGATCAACAGCGCATCAAGCCGCCTCAGTTCCGGCATCGCCTCGCGCAGGTGCTTTTCAGCAACATGCTGAAACTCATCAACCCCGGACGGCACCAGAAAACACTTGAACCCGACGACACCCGCCTCATGCATCGCAGCGAGCTCACCGGTGTTCCCCGGCACGACCCCACCCCAAAACCCAACGTCAACGAAACATCCCGTCCGAGCAGCGTCTGCGATCTTCACCTTGAACGCGTCGAGCGTTGTCGTAGCCGGAATCGAGTTGAGCGGCATGTCGATGAGCGTGGTCACTCCGCCGGCGGCAGCAGCGCGTGTCGCCGATTCAAATCCCTCCCACTCAGTGCGGCCCGGCGAATTGATGTGTACGTGAGTATCGACCAGCCCCGGCATCACGACCGCGTCACCGGCGTCGATCAACTCACAATCACCCGCATCGTCATCGTAACCACGCACCGCTTCGATCACGCCATCGCGAACGTGAATCGAGTGCGCGCCGATCGCATCCGGCAACACAATGTTTCGTCCGCGAATGATGAGATCCGCCATCGTGCGTCAGTTGAAGACCGGCGGGGGTGGCGGCACGTTCGCGAAGTCGCGTGGATCGCGCAGCCCAAACACCTGCTCGTAAGCGATCGCGATCGCCGCGTAACCGATCGGAATCACAAAGTAGATACCGACAAAGCACAGCAGTAAGCCCGCCAGACTCAACAGAAAGTTGAGCATGATCAAACCGAGCAGCCGCCAAAAGTTCGCCATCGCCGCCTTGAAACTCAGCTTCACCGCATCGAATCCCTGTACGCCGCGGTCCACGATGAGCGGGTACACAAACATGAACCCGATCGAGACGATCATCACCACCGCCACCACCACGATCCAAAACAGCGCAAACATCGCGAATATCATGAAGGCAGCAACCGGACTCGCTTCGTTATTACCCTGCGCCACTATAGCCACAAAGAAGAACACGTAGAAAAGAATGTACGACGGGATCACGATCGCCAGCACCGGAATTATGTGTAACAACGTCGCGATCACGCTTGGACCAAAATGATCGAATCCCTTGAACAGCGTGCCAAACTCAATCGGCTCACCGCGCCGCATTTTGAAGAAAGCGAGAAACATCCCGCACATCATCGGGCCGACTAAAATTCCAAGCGGAATGGCGGCGCCGATCATCCACGCGACGATCGACATCGCAAAGATCAACCAGTACTGGCCTTTGATCAGGTTCCACCCGCCTTTCATGCATTCGACGGGATTGACAGCGTTTCGTTGAAAGGAGGCTGGAGGGAGATTTGTCATTTAGTTTTCCTTGCAAACTCAGGATTTTTGCGAGCTAGGGAATGGGTCTAATTCGCGTCCCGCCAAGCGGCCGCGGCCCGCGAATCGGCCCAAGCGCTCTCGGCGCGAGCTGAATTACCCAGTGCCGCGGCGATAGGGCGCAGGAGTAGTTGCCGCCGTACGGCGAGCGAAAGTAAGTCGAAAAGAAAGGCACGAACGTGTACTGACCGCGC